>CAYTMD010000294.1:0-8089 GCA_964438685.1 uncultured Acidobacteriota bacterium | reverse complement strand
GCGCTTGTGCTGCACCTCATTCCCAGCCTGACGCAATCTATTTTGGACACGAGTGAATTCGAAAAGGGCGCTTTGCGAAGCGTCCCTACACGGGAATCCTCAATCCCGCGCCGGGCTTTACAGGCTTCGGAAAATCTCAATATGGTTATGGGACGACCGAAAAATCCTGCACGAGGTCCTGCACCGGCCGGTTGGTTTCGGTGGAATAGCGGCTGAACAGAAACACATGTAGCTTATAGGCGCCGGGCGCAAACGGCTCGAAGGGGGTGAACTTGTCGTCACAGGGCACCTTTTCGCCTGGCGCCAGGCTGCCCTTGCGCACTCCGATGCACGCCGCCGAGCCGTTGAGCACCGCGTTGCCGATATGCATCCTGCCCGGGGTGACCTTGGTGGTTTTCGCACTGTCGGAAACCGCCTCCCACCCGTAGTCAATCATGATGACTTTGTCGAAATTCCCGTCGGGGATGGCGACAGCTACTTTGCCGGTATTGGCGATGACGTAGGAGAACTCAACCGGCGCGCCCGATTTGCTCGCCCCTGATTTCATGAGAAGTTCGTCCAGCCGGATGCTCTTCTCCGTAATGTCCTGCACGTTGTCCGCGGGAACGGCGGGCTCCCGCAGGACGGGCGCGGGATTCGCGGCCAGCGCGGCGGGAACGCCCTCCAGCCCGATGGCAATCACCCGGCAGGCCATGAAGTAATCCTTGCCGGTGCAGACATCGATGTTCGCCTTTTCCGTGGAGTAGTCGACCTTCTTGCCTTCCGTGTCGAACACCACGGTGAAGCTGTAGGGCTTTCCGGGCTCGAAAACATAGTTTTCGTCATGGTATTCGGGATGGAGCTTGGTGAAGTAGTTGCCGTCCACGTGGTTTTCATACGGCCCGATCATGGCCGGGAAGGTCAGGTAATGCCCGGTTTTGGGAAATTTCAGGGTGTAGGTGAGCGCGAACCGGCTGCCGCCGCGGTCGGAGGCCAGCGCTTCAAACGAAGTGCCCGCCACCTCGATCCGCTTCAAGGCGAGCTGCCGCCCCGCGTACTGGACCCCGATGGTGAAAAAGCTCCCCGGCAGCGCCACTTCCGCCGATCCCAGGACTACGATCACCCACGCCGCCAGCACCAGCACGCGCCGGCGATGCAGAAACCTGCGGGCACAGAAATACCCCGTCCATATCGCCCCGATCTCGCAAAGGAAAATCCCGATAAAGAATAGCGGGAAGGAATAAATCGCCATTTCCTTCATGCCAAAACCGAACATGACCAGGTTCTGGATGAAGACAAGAACGGTAGCGATGAGCGCGATAATGAACATGATCAGCACCCCCTTGCCGGTTATGGCGATGAAGCGTGGAGCCAGTTTGATGTAGCGGCGGGTTTATCCCGCCACCCGGCCCGCGATGGCGTGGCATAAAATGGCGGGGTAAACCCGCCGCTACGTTTCAATAGCGCTCACGCGCGAAGCGGGTAGCCAAAGTCAGCGCAGTCCTGACTGTGGGTTCTCCCGTTGGTGAGGGAACTTCCGATCAATTGTAGCGGGTATGAGAAAAGCCCACGGTCATAAAAGCGTTGACCGTGGCTACGTCCTCGTCACTGTTTTCACACCGCGCCGGGGGCCATGCGCCGGATTTCGGAGATCTGGTCGAAGTCGGGATCCACGCTGACGATAGTCTTTAGTCCATTACGCAGCATCGTGCCCACATGGACGGCATCGCGTACGGAGAGGCTGGGATACTGGCGGAGAAGCCCGCACGCTTCCACTACATCATCGCGGGTCACTGCCAGGAGTTCCGGAAACAGCGAAGTCAGGTGGCCCGCCAGCTTTAGAGCGTCATCCCGCCGCCCACGCCGGGTGAGCACGTAAAGAATCTCCTGCACCACTTCCGAGTTGATGGTGGCGTCGAGGGTGCCGTCCGCGACCCGCCGAAGCACTTTAACGCAGGGTTCGCGCAGAGGATGAGACGCGCCGGCGGCGTATAAGAAGTTGGTATCAAGAAAGACCTGCATGAGCGGCCTCGATCTCTTTCTTGGCTTTCTTCCAGTCGATCTTCGGCAAGTGAAGATCGAGGATGGCCTCCACCAGTGGCTTTCGATCCGCCGGCGCCTGCAAATAGGATTCCCGCACAGCGCAACGAATTAACTCCGCCACCGAGGTCTTTCTGCGCCGTGCCAGCGCGCGCAGTTGCTTGAATTCGTCCGGGTCCATCAAAAGCTGGGTACGCCGTGTTGCTGCCATTGTCCGCTCCCATATGCTCATGCCTATGGGCGTGAGTATTACCGCCGGCAATGTGCCCGGTCAATTGCCTTGCCGCAATCCCGTCAATGATGCCTGAACCACGGCGGGATCCTGGCAATAGCCTCTTTCAGAATTGCGGCGAGACTGGCCGCTGGCGGCGGGGGTGTTGTTACCACCCGGACGACGTACAACTGGTTCCCACCATTGGAAAAGAATCCCTTCACGGCGTTGCCCAAATCACCGCCAGGATTCAATCCGCCAAACTGCGTCTGATAGTCCTGCCAGCTTTGCACGAGGGTGGCTTGCTTCGCAGGGCCCTTCGGCGCCCACCCCACGAAAGCAGGAATCGGCGTGGCAATTCCGGGGATGCGATGAACCTTGCATGGAACCTCCCCGACATAAACACCCGCGTACTCGCCTATTGGCACCATGATCGATCCTCCTTGGGAGGTTACTGGCAGGTCACAGCCTCACTCTACCTCACCCAAGTGGTTTATCCAAGCAGCCCACGGCGCTTACGCGGAAAGCACGGCAGGGTTGGTGTAACCACTTCGGCGCAAAGCACAGACTCGCGTAACCACCCCGTCGCTTGCGCACACAAGTGTAACCACCCCGTCGCTTGCGCGCCGCCCCTCCTAAATCAGGAGGGGAGTTTTTGCCGGAGCGCAGGCGTATGCGATAAAGGCGCCAAGTGCCATCAGCGGAATCCCGGTGAGCCGTATGACACTGGATCCCTGCAGCGTCCACCATTCAATCGTGGCCCGGGCGCGCTCGACTCCGACAAAGGGCAAGGCTATGGCGGCCAGGATTGGACCGAGCGCAACCACCCGGAGCGTCCTGGGCGCGCGCGAGTTTGATGCCACCGAGAAGAGAAGCACTCCAAATGCGAATCGGAACGCGGAAATGATGTAGAGATCCACGGGAGCATCGGCATGGTGGGCGATCCATATGAAGGTGGACGGCGCGAGAATGCCTACAGCACCCACCGCAAAAATGCATAGACCAATAACAAATGCCACGGTTTTCACGACACCTCCTTTGCGCTGCCTGACGGATTTGATTGGTCCGCAAAACAGGAGCTTTCAGGCAGCCATCTCGGTCCTTAGGGTACCTCAACCGCCGGCCGGATGCTCGACGAGAACAAAAGAGAGTCTGAAGTCCTAAGGGCAGTGGCTAGTGGCAAGAAACACTGCGGGGTCGGCGACGGATGGCCTCGGGGTAGGACTAAGGATTTGGGAGCTAAGAGATGTCTCGAGAAGCGTCCTTCGCGGGCAGATTGTCCTGCCGCATCGGAGGCTGGGGACAATAAGTCCATTTTCCGCGGTGCAGACTTTTGGTTCATTCCTTATCTTTATCAGCCATTGGTTAGGTATCCACGACGGGCGATTTGCGATCTTCCAATGCCCCGCAATACAGTATGGGCGGTTGTCAAGCAAAAATCCGGTTGGGTGCTCACTTGCAAGCAACCTCTTCCTCTGTCACCATAATCCTTAACTCATGCAGTGGCTCGACTCACCTGTGGACGCAGAAGCGGCTCGAACCCTGGCGCACGAACTCAAGGTTTCGCCGCTGGTGGCGCGATTGCTTGTGCAGCGGGGGCTTGATGATCCCGCGGCGGCACTGGCGTTCCTTCACCCCAGCCTGGCGCAACTGCACGCTCCGGAATTGATGGCCGGAATGCGTGAGGCCGTCGCGCGCTTGCGTCGTGCCGTGGCGCAACGGGAAAAGATCCTGATCTATGGCGACTACGATGTGGACGGCACTATGGCGGTGGTGGTGCTGCTCACGGCGCTGCGCATGCTGGGCGCGGAAGTTGAAGCGTACGTCCCCGACCGGCTCACCGATGGCTATGGCATGCGCGTCCCGGTGGTCGAGGAGGCCGCAGCCAAGGGCTTCCACGTAGTGATCAGCGTGGACACCGGCATTCGTGAACATGAGGTGCTGGCGCGC
Source organism: uncultured Acidobacteriota bacterium (assembly GCA_964438685.1). Taxonomy (GTDB): domain Bacteria; phylum Acidobacteriota; class Terriglobia; order UBA7540; family UBA7540; genus Bog-366. Next base: position 3,909 of record CAYTMD010000294.1, on the reverse strand, counting down.
GCGCGCGAACTCGGTGTGGATTGCATCGTGACCGACCATCACCTGCCCGATGGCCACTTGCCTCCTGCGTGCGCCATCCTGAACCCGCGCCGTCCGGACTGCGCGTATCCGGAGAAATCGCTGGCGGGCGTGGGCGTGGCCTTCAAGCTGGCGCAGGCGATGCTCGGTGAGCGGCTTACGGAGCGGCTGCTGCAATCGTTCCTGAAAGTCGTGGCCATCGGTACCATAGCCGACGTCGTCCCACTCCTCGGCGAGAATCGCGTCATCGCGCGTTTCGGGTTGGAAGCGCTACGGCAACCATCACAAGCAGGCCTGTCCGCGTTGATTGGAGTTTCCGGCCTGGCGGGCAGGCCGATCAGCGCCGGCGACGTGGGCTTTCGATTGGCGCCGCGCCTGAACGCTGCCGGCCGCATGGAAAACGCGCGCGATGTTATTGACCTGTTCACGCTGCCCGACGCCGCTCGTACGCGCGCCATCGCCGAAAATCTGGAACGCTTGAACCGTGAACGGCAGCGCGTGGAAGAAGAAATCCTGCGCGCGATTATTGCTGAACTCGAGGCGCGCACCGACCTCGCCGGGCAATACACGCTGGTGCTCGCAGGAGAAGGCTGGCACCGCGGCGTGATCGGCATAGTGGCGCAGCGAGTGGCGGAGCGGTATCATCGTCCCGCGCTGGTGATTGGCATTGAGGATGGAGTGGGCGTGGGTTCGGGACGTTCCATCAAGCGCTTTCACTTGCTGGATGCCCTCACGTCGGTCAGCGATCTGTTCCAGCGTTTTGGCGGACATGCGCAGGCGGCAGGATTCGCGTTGGAGGTGCAGCATATTTCTGAACTCACGCGGCGCTTTGAGTTGTACGCACGCAATGTGCTGACCGCCACCGACCTGGCTCCGGTATTGAGGGTTGACGCGCCGGTTGATTTGGCGGAGGTGGACTGGCCGCTTTACGAGGAGATCATGCAGCTTGAGCCTTTCGGCATGGGGAACCCCACTCCGGTATTTGGCGCGTGCGGGGTCAGGCTTTTGTCCACACCACTTATCCTTAAGGAAAAGCATCTAAAGTTGAAGGTTGGGAATGGACCTCGCACCCTTGATGCCTTAGGGTGGGGTTGGGCGACGCGAATGCCGTCACTCGCTGCCGGTCAACAGGTGGACATGGCATTCACGCTTGAACAAAACAACTATCAGGACGTCTCCCGCCTGCAACTTGTGATCAAGGATCTTGTAGCTACCGGGGGAATGGGGAATCCGTGGCAGCCCGAGAAATAGGTCTGGAGCGGGCCCGGCGCCGAAAGTGGCTGACCGGCCTTCTGGTGGGAGGCGTATTGGTGACGGCACTCGCTGTCGGCATCACCTACTGGAGCAGCTTGGTTCACCCGATAGCCCCAGCCCATCTTCCCCCCAGCCCCGCCGCCGACGTCAACCAACAGCTTTCCGGCTACACGTTCACACGCTCAGACGGACACCGCCCCGTCTTCACCGTCCACGCCGCGCGCACGGTTTCTTACCAGCAAAGCAAATCCACAACACTGGAAGATGTCACCGTGGAGATGTTCGGCCCCAAGGGGGATCGTGGCGATATCCTGCGCACACACCGCTGCGAGTACGACTCTCAATCGGGTGACTTTGTCGGCTCCGGGCCCGTGCAGATCGAATTGAGTTCGCACTCCAGCGACAAACCAGGGTCCGGAATTAAGGGCAAACAGCGGGTCCTCATCGAGACTTCCAAAGTTGCCTATCACCGTGATGAAGAAGTGGCCGATACCGATGAACCCGTCAAGTTCAATATGGGGTCCGCTTCCGGCACAGCGGTGGGAATGGTTTACGCGACACGGGACGGTTGGCTTAAGTTGAAGCACAAGGTTGCGGTGGATCTCCAACAAGGGACCCCCCAGGCTCCCCAGCCGCCAATCCACCTGACGGCTTCCGCGCTTCGCTATGACAAAGAGGGTGGATTGGTAGCACTATCAGGCCCGGTGAATGTCACCAGTGGTGAGCGCCACGCCGTGTCGGAAAAAGCCAACATCGAGCTTGATGACCACAATCATGTTTCCCGGGTCAATCTTGAAGGTCACGCAAAAGCCTACGACGTCAATTCCCTCCGCAGCGTGGAAATTGGCGCCAACCGCGTGCGGGGTGACTTTGATGCCGCCTCAGGAATCCTGCATCACATTACGGCAGAAGATGAAGTGACAGGTGAATCCAAGGCCAAAGGAAGCACCAGTCAAATGACTGCCCAGAAGTTAGAAATGGATCTGGGTGGCAAGCGCCCTCAACCACTCCACGGTGTTGCCACGGGCAATGTCCACATCAATTTGGAATCTCAATCAGTTCTAAATGCCCAGGACAAGGCCGCTGGGGGCAAGGGCCCTGAGAAGAAGATGTTGATGGCGGAAGTAGTGAAGTTTGATTTCCGCACCGACACTCATGGCCTGAAGGACTCTGAAACCGTTGGTCCGGGAACTCTGACCGTCACCCCAGCGGACCCTAAGACCGGTGAAAAGGTAATTACCGCCGGGCAATTCCTGATGGCCTTTGATGCGCGCAGCCGGATTCAATCCCTGCGTGGGCTTTCTCCCACACAGGTGCTCTTCCGCCCACCTGTCGCCGCCCCGCCCGGAAGCACTTCCCAACAGAGCCAGGCTGACCGGCTGGATGCGGTCTTCGATCCCGGAACGCAGACACTGCGTGAGGTCAGGCAAACGGGGAATTTCCAATACCGGGACAGCGACCGCCAAGCGAGCGCAGATGATGCACACTACGATGCCCGGACGCAGACCATGCTACTGCTCGGCCACCCGCAGGTTTGGGACACGAACAGCCGGGTCAAATGCCAGAAGATGACCATCGATATGCGCACGAACACTTCCATCGGCGAAGGCAAGGTGCAAGCGACTCATCTGCCCAGCCCTGCGCCCGGCGCTCCCAAGGCCCCGACCCCGCCTTTACCTACCAATATTCTGGCGGACAAGGTGGTGGCACGACGTCAAAGCCAAATCGTCCACTACGAAGGGCATGTTCGCGCCTGGCAGGGCACTGACGTGGTGGAGTCTTCCGCGTTGGATGTTTATCGTGCCCAAAAAAGGGTTAGTTCGGGCTTAAACGTAGTGACCAGCTTCCTGCAATCCGCCGCGATGGTCGGTGCGCAAGGGGCAACGCCTCATGCTACCGGGGAAACACGTCCAGTGACGATTCATGCTGACTTTTTGGAGTACCTCGACGAGGGGCGGCGCGCACGCTATCATGGCAACGTGCGCTTGGTGACAGAAAGTACCATACTACAATCGGATCGTTTGGACGTATACTTTACCCAAGGAGACACGGTGGAAGGCTCGCAAGTGGATCACGCAGAAGCGGACGGCCATGTAAAGGTCACGCAACCGGGGCGCGTTGGATCAAGCGACCACGGGCAGTATTTCGCGGGACCGGGCAAGGTTGTCCTGACAGGTGGTCCGCCTTCTTTGGTTGATGAGGAAAAGGGCTCTACGACAGGCCAGCGTTTGACATTCTTCATTCACGATGATAGGCTTTTTGTGGATGGAGGTGACAAGTCGCCCTCATTTTCTAAGCATCGCGTCGCACATTGAGCGACATGCAAATTCTCTCCACAGCGGATCTGACGAAGTCTTACAAGGGCCGGAAGGTTGTTGATGACATTAACCTTAGGATCGCTCAGGGAGAGGTGGTGGGTTTGCTCGGGCCCAACGGGGCAGGCAAAACCACGACGTTTTATATCATTGTTGGACTGACCAGTCCGGACGCTGGCCAAGTCCTTCTCGACGGGGTCGACATCACGCACTTTCCGATGTACCTCCGGGCAAGAGAAGGCATCAGTTACCTCCCTCAAGAGCCCTCCATATTCCGCAAACTTACTGTGGAAGAGAATATAATGGCAGTGCTTGAGACGCG
>CAYTMD010000293.1:0-8090 GCA_964438685.1 uncultured Acidobacteriota bacterium | reverse complement strand
GCCTTGCGGTCCCCCCTCTCCCCCAAGGGGGCGAGGGAAAATGAATCGTTAGTTTAGCGTCGTATTCGTGATCGTGCACGAGGAGAACCGTGTTCGCCACGCGGCGCGTCGCTAATTTGGACAGCAGTGATTCGTGATATCGCCGTGCGGGCCACAGGTATGGTTCGGCGACAAACCGGCAAGTAGCTGGCGGCGCAGTTTCCGACATGCCCGCGCAATGTCGCAACGGTTGTGGTATTCTCCCGTGCAATGGACTGGAAAAATAAGCTGTATTTCGGCGACAACCTGAATATTTTGCGCGACTGCGTCCTTGACGCCAGCATTGACCTGATCTACCTCGACCCGCCGTTCAATTCCAACGCCAATTACAACGTGCTCTTCAAGGAAAAGAGCGGGGAGGAATCCGCCGCACAAATCACCGCCTTCGAAGATACGTGGCAATGGAGCTTGGAAGCCGAGGCGGTTTACAAGGAAATCGTCACCAGCGGCCCGCGCAAGCTTGCCGACCTGATGCAGCCTCCGCTAGGCTGGCGTTTCGCGGACACAGTGTGTTATGTGGATCGCAGAGTCTCCAAAGGACGGAATGTTTGCTACTCACGCTGCCCAGGTGTGGCAGTTCCCTTCTAGGCTGACCGGAACGGGGTTTTACGGGAGGGGAGCAAGATGCCAATGCTCTTCCTTACAGTTGAACAACATCAGCAGGTCCTGCGGCGCTTGCTCGAGTTCGCCGAGAGTCGAATGGGCAAGATTCCCTTTCATCCGGCGGGAGTGGAATACACTTCGCTGATGAATTGCTTTCTCTTGCACAATTTCTCGGCAGCGGAGACGTTACTGCGGATTTCAGATTCATTCGGCGACGCCTGGTTTCCTGTCAACGTCGGCTACACCGTCGCCCGAACCATATTTGAAGCTGACGTAACAGGGCACTACATCTCCAAAGAGCCATCGGAGCGTGCTCGGCAGTACATCGAGTTCGGCTCTGTCTTGAACAAACGCCAGATGGATGCGTGCCTCGAACATCGCAACAGTAAGGATTCACAATGGCGAGAGGCCATGGATCTCGTTTGGCAATACCATTGGGCACCGCGACAAGCCGACGTCTTGAAGAAGTTCGATGCGGTCGCTCCCAAATTCAGTCGGTTGAACAAGAGTGGAAAGAAAGTGGATTTTCAGAACTGGTCGGGAAGGACAGTGCGCCAGATGGCTGCCGAAGTTGACCATGTCGAAGCCTACGATATCTTCTATGCAGAACTGTCGTCATTTACCCATGTTGACGTTCACCTCGCTGACCGTTTTCTCCAGCCCCGTCCCGACGGCCCGGTGTGGTCGCAACGCGCACAAGAAGGTGACGTTGGAAACGTCTTCAGACATGCCGCTTCGTTCCTAACCTGCTACCTTGAACTGTTTGGTCGTCAGTTCAAGACTTGGTCGGAAGCGGAGGTTCAGCAGTTCTGGCATACGCAGACTGCGAAGAAATGAGATGGCGCGTGGCGCTTCCAATGGGTGCGCAGGGTGCGGAAGCCGTGAAAGAAATCAATCCGCGGCTGGCGCAGACATGCCTTTCAATGTCTGGTCGCCACCACGGGAGAACGCAGACTCCCACAAGCACGGAGTCTGCGCCAGCCGCGTTTGATGGAGACTAAAATGGAAACGCAAATTCTAATTCCCGCAGTTGTCGCGCTGATCTCCCTTATTGCGTCTCATCAGTTCGCGGCGTGGAGGGACCGCGAAAACAAACGACGCGAACACCGAGTTAACTATCTCATACAGGCATTCAGGTCACTATCAAAGGCGAACCATCACCCGAAGTTATACGAAATTGCGGATGAAGTTGAACAGGCTTTGTCCGATATCCAGTTCCTGGGAAACAATGACCAGATTGTCGCGGCCCAACAATTTGCGGGCCAACTTGGCACAGATCAGACTGCTGATCTTGATCCAGTCCTCTTCTCTTTGAGGAGCGAGCTCCGCAAAGAACTGGGACGAGAGGAATATTCTGGAAAAATGATTTGGCTGAGGATTGGCAGAAAGGATAGCCAAATTTAACCACGGCGGGCTGGCGCAGAGTGAAACTCTGCGTTTTGGGATAATAGGAATGACAAATGGAAAGGGTCAGAGACGTGAAGCGCAGAGCTGTGCTCGCTCTGCGCCAGCCGGCCGGAACGTAGGAAATAGGTCACCGCCCCCCTCCCAGGGGCACGTTCTGAACTGCGGCAAGAGCCAAATTCTGATTCTTCGGGGGCGGCTACTGATAGGGAAGGCTCTCAAGCAATTCGCGTTGCTCGGGGTCGAGGGGCGGCGGGCTCCCTCCCCCCATGGGTAGTAAGTAGGAAATTCCGGCCCATGGGCCGGCCCTTTTCATCACATGGTCGCGAAAGGCCTGCTGGAGGTTTTTCATCACTCCTCTCACCTTGGGTGAACCGGCCAGATCTGTCTTCTCTTGCGGGTCACTGACCCAGTCGAAGAGTTGCGCGTGGCCTTGTGCATCCATAATCCACTGCCACTGACGCGTGGTGACGCTGGCGTAAGCATTCTGCATTCGAGGATTCAGGATGCGGCGGGTATCCAGCTCGGAGATCACTGCGCCTCGCCCCGGAACTAAGTCTTGCCGGTCGGCCCATTGGTGCTGCAGGGAAGGATCATCGGGGGATCCTTTGGTGCTTACCCCAGCCAAGCCGAGAATCGTGCCGTACAGTTTCCGGGTGCCCACCACATTGCGAACGCACAAACCCGCGGGAATCCCGGGGCCGAGTATGATCAGGGGCACATGCACAACCTCACGCGACAAATTCCATCCGTGCCCAAAGCGGTCGTGCTCCCCGAATGATTCCCCGTGGTCCGACGTGATGATAACCACGGTGTTGGACCAATCCGGAGACTTTTCCAGAACCTGCAGCAGGGCCTCGATCTGACTGTCTGTGTAGGCAAGCGTGTTGTCAAATCCCGCCACGAGTGAGGCCTGCTCCACCGGGGTAAGGGCGGAGCGGCCCGATCCATAGATCCCCTCATTCATTCGTCGCACAACCCCATCGGGTAACTCGCCAAAGAGCCGGGGAAATGGACTTGGGGCAAAATAGGGGAAATGCACATCGAAGTAGTTGACGAAAAGGAAGTAGGGCTGCCGCGTCCGTTGCCGAAACCAGTGGAATACCTTTCGGTTTATCTCTTCCGCGTTTTGGCGCTCCGGCCAATTCGGGTGGGCGAAACGAGTGTAGACATACCTCCCGAAAGCACGGCCAAAGAGCGTTTGCGTAAAGTTCTGCCACAAGTCCCCGGACCCATCATCGTAATGGTCAAAGCCCCGGGCAATTCCCACGCTTGCCTGCCCGTACACCAGGTTCGCGTTGAATCCCACGGTCTGGTAGCCCATTGATTTAAGGGCTATGGCCAGGGTGGGAAAACGCCCCGGCAGGGGAGACGTGAAATCGGCTCCATGTTGGTGGGGGAATAAACCGGTAAACATTGAGGCGAATGACGGTAGAGTCCAGGAAGACGGAGCAATGGCATTCTCAAACCGCACGCCCTGTTTGGCAAGCCGGTCAAGATTCGGCGTGGTCTGCCGGGAATAACCGTAACACGAGAAATGATCTGCCGGGGCGGCGTCGATGGTAATCAGTATGATGTTCGGTCTCCCCACAGGAGCGGCGAGTTGGGCAGGTGGATCCGAAACGCTTTCTGATCCCCGGAATTCATACAATGCAACCAACCCTGCCAGCACCACGCCAACGGCTAACGCCCCAATTCTCAGCCTGCCGATCCATGCATAACCCGCACCCCGGGCGATTCCGGCGCGGCGATGTCCCCATTTTCGAAGGACAGAGGCCGAAAGCACAAATACACTCATGCCCCCTGCGATTGCTACAAATGCAAGAAGGGGGGGGCTGGGAGGCCTGTCCCCCCAGAACCAAACAAATGATACTCCCCACGCATACGCGCCGGCCAAACCCAATCCCGCCGCGCAAAACCAGTGCGCGCAAGATTCACCTGCGGCGCTGCACTTTTCTGCTGCGAAGCCCAGGACAAAACCCACAAATCCAATCACCAGGACATCAGTCAAAGGGGCTGCGAGAAAGATGAGGGGACCAAAATTGGACCTTACCAGATTGGTGTGGTGACGTCCTGAGTGCAGCAAAACCGCTTCGTAAATGCCCAATACCGCCCCTAAGAGCATCCCACCGTGCGCAAAAGCTGCACGCATCAATGAGGGCGGAAAAGACGGCGGGGCTGCTGGTTCGACCTCCGCTAATGTACAGTCACTTCTCATCAACTTGTCACTCCGAAAGCAGGGCGCCATCCCTGCACTAAAGCCTCGAGAGACAGCGCCGCTTTCCGGAACTTCTGCCGGAAAACCTGTTTTTACATGGAAGGATCGCTGCCATCATCAGAGCCAGCGTATACTTATCTACTACTACCGTCAATTAGTAATCAACTGCATCTGTCGTCACTTTTATCTTTGATACTCAACACGGATCCAGCTATAAAGCTGCACTATTCCGCAGCAATAAATCCGATGGGCAGGACCTGTAAAACTGCGGAGGATGTACGCCCCCTGCGGGATTGAAAATGTCCATTGGGTATCTGAAAACCGTGATTTTCACCTGAGGCCAGGGATGTTCTCACCATGAGGGAGGGTCGGGCTCCGGCCCCGTCCTCCCCTCGATTGTCAAAAACCCTGCTAGCGGGTCACGACTTGCAGAACGGTGTCGTTCGCGTCCGGGGCGGTGGGAGGGACCAGGACGACCAACTTATCGCTACCCTGCTGAAATCTCAACTTTCTCTTGTCACCCATCACCGTGACCTGCGCCACGCGCCCCGGAAATCCCGGCACTTCCAATTGGCTTTCCGCGGGCCAGTTGAACACGTGGACATACACAACTCTGCCCTTGGCGGTGGTTCTGCCAAACGACAGGTTTTGCAGCGGGCCGTATGTTGTTCCGTAGATGGAGTCCCCATAGACTTTCATCCATTTTCCCATGGCCTGGAGCCGCTCCACGAACTCGGGCTGAATGGTTCCTTCCGGAGTCGGGCCCACATCCAACAGCAGGTTTCCGCCCTTGCTCGCCACGTTGACCAAATCCTGAATGAGCTCTTTGGTGGATTTGTACCGCGCATCATTTTTGTTGTAAGCCCAGGTCCCATTGATCGTCATGCAGGTTTCCCAGAGCTGGAAATCGTCCGCCGCCGGGACGGAGGGCGAGGTCGAATCCGGGGTCTTCGTGGTGCCTTGTAGTTTGATGGCGACCTTCTTGGTGGGAATGCGGTCCGGAATGAATTGCTCGGGAGTGCCGAAATCGCCCGGCACACCGATCCGGTTATTCACCAACGTCGCGGGCTGGATGCTGTGGATAAGCGCCAGAGCCTGCTCGCCCTTGTACTTCTCCTGGTGATAGAGTCCATCAAACCAGATCAGGGCAATCGGCCCATATTGCGTGAGGAGTTCCCGCAGTTGGGCATCCATGTAATCAATGTAGGTTGCCCACTCCGGCCGGGTGGGATCGCCTTGCCAGGTATCCTTGACGGGCTTGGAAGTATCCCGAAACCCCGGATGATGCATATCCGGCGGCGAGTAGTACAGGCCCAACGGCATGTTGGCGTCGTGAGCTGCTTTGGCAAGCATGGCGGTCACGTCCTTGCCATAGGGCGTCTTGGTGATTTTATAATCCGTCAACGCCGTGTCAAACATGCAGAAACCATCATGGTGTTTGGTGGTAAAAACCATGTAGCGCATTCCGGCATCCGTGGCCAAACTCACCCACGCCTTGGGATCAAACTGGACAGGGTTAAATCGCTTGTAGAGATTCACGTACTCAGCCTCGGTGATATTCCAATGCCCTGGTCTCATGATGGGCCAGGAGGCCTCAACGCTGGCCAGTGAGTACGGACCCCAGTGAATGAACATACCGAATTTGGCTTGCCGGAACCACTCTGTCCGCTCTGCCTCCGATTCGCCGCGGGAGGGTGGCGTCGCCGTTTGCTGGGCGTTGCCCGGGGAAGAAAGGCCGAAAAGGAGAGTGCATGCGGTTAGGATAAAAAGACAACTCCATCCCCGGACCTTATGAATATCCATACGTTCGCTCCTCATGATGCCAGTTTGCGTCTCGTTGCCCACACGCCATCCTGATTTCCTGCGCGAGGAAACAAAATTTCCGACGTGGCAACACAGGGAGTATAAACGCGGTTGGGATTTACAGGCGTGAAGATTTTTCGCACTTCACCGGCAGCGAGGGCGGCGTGCCTCCGTGGCGCTTTGGGCCTGCTCACCATGTTCAGCGCGGAAAATTGAATTTAACCATACTTCCCTCGCCCCTCTGGGGGAGAGGGTGGACTGCAACCGGCGTTTTCATCAGCCGGGGCAGGACGGGTGAGGGGGTCGAAATTGTGCGGACGCAATCAGGCTTAAATTGAGGAGCTGCAGCTTAGTGCAACTGTCCAATCTGATAGGAAAGTGCCGCAGACTGAATCTGGAAATCGTACTTCGCGCCGGTATCGGCAATTTGGGCCTGGGTCAGGTTCAGTTCCGCTTGCGAGAGTTCGACGATGGAGCTGAGGCCAAGTTTGTACCGGCCCTGCGCGAGGTCGAGCGCCAAGCTGGCCTGGTGCAGCAACTGGGCCGTTACGTCGAGACGTTGGTAGGCGGTGCCGGCGTCGAGCCAGGCGGTTCGCACGTCGCGCCCAATGCGGTCGGCAAGGTCGCGCATGCCCTGGTCCTCAGCTTGGGCCCGGAGGTTGGCTTCCTGGTGCCGTGCGGAAAAGAGAAACCCGTTAAAGATCGGGATATTTACATTGATGCCCGCCGCGGCATAGCGGTCACTGAGAGGAACTTGAGAAGCCGGGGTGAGGCCCGCCGCGCCCGCGGCGCTAATGGTGGGCAGCCACAAATCGCGCTCGGCGCGCGCGTAACGCACGGCCGCATCGTGACTGAACCGCGCGCTGGAAAGGTCCGGCCGATCCTGGAGAGCCTGCGCGATCAAATCCGTGGGGTCAGCGGGGGGCGCGGTGGGCATCGGCTCCTCCGCGAGATCAAACGGTTGAGGATTGGCAAGCCCGAGGGCGGTGGCCAGGTCCGCGTCTGCTGCCTTCTGGTCGTTTTGCGCCTGAACGAGAAACAACTTTGCCTGGGCCAGATTCACTTCGGCGAAACTCACATCCAACATGGATTTGAGTTTGTTCTTCTCCAGAGTGGTGACCTGGTCAGTAAGGATTTGACGCTCCGTCACAGTTTCTTCCGCCACCTTAAGGACAGCTTGCGCGCGCAAGACGCTGAAGTAAGCGCGATTGACGGCCAATAGCACGTCCTGTTCGGTCTGCTGTGCGCTCTCGGATGCGGCCTTTGCCCCCAAGCGCGCCGATGCCACCAGGTTGGACGTCCGGCCGAAGTCGGTAATGAGCTGGTGAACTTCCAAGCCATTCGAATAGCGGTTCAGGATGAGCGGGTTATTGAGAGATCCCGCGGCAATGCGGCTGTTGGACATTGCCCCCGCCCCCGTAAGATTTCCCATTGCGCTGGGGTAATAGGCTGATTTCGCTTCGCGGGTCACTTGCTCGGCCGCTTGCGCCTCGTAGGTGGCAGCCTGCAACAAGGGATGGTTGCGCAACGCCATTGCCTCCGCGTCTTTCAAGGAGAGCTTGGGCGTTTGCGGTAAGGCCAGTGCCGGGACCATCGCCAGCATCCCGAGTACCAGAACCAGCACCCGGGGAACGCCATATGCGCGTTGCTTCTGAGTGGTGCGCGGTATGAGAAGAATTAAGGATTTCACCACAGAGGCCACAGAGATCACGGAGACAATACACAGAGAAAATCCATGGGTCAGCAAACGAGAAATCGTAATCACTGCTCTCACCAGCGGAAGTTCCTTTCTCTGTGCTCTCTTCGCACTCTGTGGTGAGTCTTTCCTCCGCGGCACGAGTAGAATCAATGTGAGGAAATCTCTCATTCAGCCTCCTTGGGTCCCCGACGCGTCTGGTTTACTGGCCTGTGACTACTTTCGCAACTCTTGGATTTTAACCCCCTCACCCGTCTCCGTCGGCTGACGGACTGATGAAAGCGCCGGTTGCGGTCCACCCTCTCCCCCAAAGGGGCGAGGGAAGTA
>CAYTMD010000292.1:0-8091 GCA_964438685.1 uncultured Acidobacteriota bacterium | reverse complement strand
GTTGGTCAATCCCCACCCCGCGCAACTGCGGAGGCGTAACCGAGGCGTTATCCTGCGCTGCCGCCCCCACCGCCAGGCTGAAGAGCAAGACGCTAAGTTGACCCGCCACCCCCACACGATTACCGATGCGCCTTGGGATCGTTAAAACACTGACGCATGGGGGTTCGTACTTGGCGACGCGTTGCATGTTCATCGCTTCCCCTCCGTACCCACAGGCGCAACCTGATGTTTCACCGGGGGCAATGCAGGCTGGGACAATTTCGCCTGGCCGCTCGCAACTGGGGAACCGCCACGGACGGGGTACCCTTTTTGCAAAAGTATATCCATGGCGCGATCAACAGGAATTCTTACAATGCCGGCCGGGGCATCCACCCAACCATAACTTTCGAGAATCCTATCCTGGTCGGCATGGTAGCGCTTTAAGTCAACTGGCGCCTCGACCTGTAGGCGCGGCGCGGAGGGAATCGTGCGGACATCCTCAAAGGGTGAGGCCGGTGGTCCCAGCGGTTGGTGCCTGACAAAAAAGTGAAACACCGCCGCGCTGCCCAGAACGCCCAGCACCACCAACCCCACGACTCCCGCCGCAAAGGCAAACAACTTCCCTACGGGGACTTTGGCGTCCTCGTAACCGCGCTGCGGGTTTTCCGGTCCTTTAAAAGGTTCAGACATGAAGCACGTGTTCCTTGGTTGCTCACCACTAACCAGTAGCTATCCCACGGTAAAGCCGGGGGCTTTACAATGCTGGCCCCTCACAGGGGCCGGGACAAGCAGAGACCCCTCACCCGACCTCGTCCCTCGGCCACCCTCTCCCCTGGGAGAGGGAAAAAATCATCGCGCGCCCGTGCGCGCTGAAAATCGGGCTTTCCCTCTCCCAGGGGAGAGGGTGGACCGCGCCGCGCGCTTTCATCAGCGGGCGCGGGACGGGTGAGGGGTCTTTTCCCAACGCTCAGCATCCCTCAAGAAGCCTACTCCTAGAGCCGTCGAACTTCTGCCGCCTCCCTGGCAGTGCCGGGGGTTCTCCCAACTGACTATCCACTAACCACTGCCTTACCCGGTTCATGCATGTTGCATCAATTCCTTCAGGCGCGGATCGTTAAGCGGTAACATTGGCCGCTCCTTCGGTTGCAGTTGTGAGGTGAATCGCCACAGCCACAGTCCGCCGATTCCGATAATCGCCAGCCAATCGGTCACGTGGAATTCCGGCCCGGCGTGATTGAAAGCGGGAGTCAGGAGCCAGAAGATATCCACCAGGCTCATCACCAGGAGTCCCGCCGCTACCAGGCGCAATGTTTCCGCTCGGCGCTTTACAAACCGGGTGAGGAGCAATAGAAATGGCACCGCAAAGTGGAAGATGATCAGGAGTAGCGCCACCCCGGCCCATCCTCCGCGCGCCCGGGTCATGTACCAGGGGATTTCTTCCCGCAGGTTTGCACCCCAGATAATCAGGAATTGTGAGAAGGAAAGGTACGCCCACAACATGGTGAATACTAAAAGCAGATTACCGTAGTCGTTGAGCAATCGCGGCGTTACCAGGCCGAGAAGCGATTTCTCTTTGGACAGACGAATCACCACAATCGTCATAACGGACATCGCGGCCAGGAGTTCGCTGACCATAAAAATCATGCCGTAGATGGTGGAAGTCCAATGCGGTTCAAGCGACATCACCCAATCGACGGAAGCAAACGTCACCGTCAGCCCAAAGATCAGCAAGCCAGGTGCACTGAGGTTCCGGATACGCTGGGTCAAATCTTCTTCGCCCGTTTCGTCCTGCTGTTTCGACCATTTGTTCACGAGCGAAATGATCAAAAGCCAAATGGAAAAGTAAATCACTGTGCGCACAACGAAAAACGGCACGTTGAGGTAAGCATGCTTGTATTGCAGCAGGGGATCGGCCTGAACTACGGCGGGATCAGCCCAACTGTAAAGCAAGGGAAGTCGGAAGAGGATGGGCAGCACCAGCACCGCCATCAGGAACATTGTTTTGGTGCCGGATTCCAGCGGACGGCGCAACGGGAATCCCCATGTTCCCCCAATCATGTTGTGAATCATCAGGATGGCGGTGCAACCCAGTGGCAACCCAACCCAGAAAACGAAGGCCAGGAGATACGACCGGAGAAACTGCACCGGGTCGCGAAAGCCCAACGCGACAAAGAGGACCAGCGACGCCGAACCTGCCACCAGCGCGGTCTTACCCAGGCGTTCAATTCCCGGTAGGGTTGTTTCAGCCGTGTTCATTTTGCTCCGCTTGTCAATTGCTGCCGCTCGGCTGCCGGCACATCAGCGAGCGTCGCGTGCTGGCTTAGCTGCAGGGCGCGAATGTATGCCACAATCGCCCAGCGATCCTCCGGCGAAATTCTGCCCGCGTAGCTGTACATGGCGCCATAGCCTTCCGTCATAACTTCAAAGAAATGTCCTGCCGGCGCCTGGCGCAGGCGGTCAATGTGGTAGGAAGGCGGGGGCGGGAATCCGCGCTGCACGGCCATGCCACGCCCACTGCCGGTGTAATCATGGCAGGGAGAGCAGTAAATATTAAACCGTTCGCGCCCGCGCTCCAGCACCTGTGGCGTGACTGGAAACGGAAATTGATCAGCAATTTCGCCATTCACCCGGCCGGTGTAAAGCAGTTCATCCGTGCGCATGTGTCCGCGCGCCACGGTGTCAGGAACGGGCGGGCGATTGGCGCGTCCATCTTGAAAAAACTTGCTGGCGTCATCCGTCTTCAGCTTGGGCTGCACATGCATGTCAACGCGGCAACCCCAGGCACACACCACGGCCAGAATCACCAGCGCCGATCGCGCGCCCGCCTGAAGACTCCGATTTTTCCCGCCGCTAGACTTCAATTTCCGATACCTCACGGGCATGCAAGCTTTCCAAGAACTCGCGCGTCGCCTTCACATCGAATTTTGCGTCTCGGGCCTTAATGCAAAGAAAGAATTTATTGCGCGAGGCCAATTCGAAGCGCGGCGTGTTAAATACAGGGTGATAGGGTGTCGGCAAACCGTTCAGCGCCAGCATTCCAAACACCGTCGCCAGCCCGGCGCACAGAATGGTCAGCTCAAACGTAATGGGGATGAACGCCGGCCAACTGTTGTATGGCTTTCCGCCTACGTTCAGCGGATAACCAATCACACTGGGCCACCATTGCAGAAAGAACCCGCCGCTGCAACCAATCAAACCACCGATCAAACAGAGCAGGGGCACATACGTTTTGTGAAAGCCGATGGCCTCTGCCAACCCTTCCACCGGGAAGGGGGTAAAGGCATCGATCTGGCGATAGCCCTCCGCGTAAGTCCGTTGAGCAGCGCTCATCAGATCATCCGTGGTTTCGAATTCGGCCATCAAGCCGTAAAGTGGGTGTCGTTTCATCAGATTAAGCTGTCAGCGTTCAGCTTTCAGCGGTCAGCTAATGCTCTGGCTGATAGCTGAGAGCTGATCGCTATCCCTACCCCTGCTTCTCTTTCAATTCATGCGCCAACCCGCGCATCTCGAAAATGGAGATCATGGGCAGGAATCGGATGAACAGCAGGAAGAGAGTAAAGAACAATCCGATGGTGCCCGTGTACACTGCCCAGTCCCATTTGGTGGGGTAGTACATTCCCCACGATGACGTGAGGAAATCGCGGTGCAGGCTGGTGACCACAATCACAAAGCGCTCCAGCCACATGCCCGTCTGGATGACCAGGGAAATGACGAAAAGCGCCACCACGTTCCGCCGGATCCTGGCAAACCACAAGGAGGTGAGCGGAATCACAATGTTGCAGAGAATCAGGCACCAATAAACGGGCGCGTAGGGGCCGGTCATCCGATTGATCATCATGTAGCGGTCGTAGGTGTTGGGCCCGCTGAAGAATGCCATGAAGGTCTCCATCGTGTAGCCGTAAGCCACGATGAGGCCCGTCGCCAGCAGGATCTTTGCCATGTTGTCGAGATGGCGTAGCGTAAGAAAGTCTTCCAAACCGTAAAACTTGCGCAGCGGAATGGCCAGGGTCAGCACCATGGCGAAGCCGGAATAGATGGCGCCGGCAACAAAGTAAGGTGGAAATATCGTGCTGTGCCAGCCCGGAATGACTCCCATTGTGAAGTCGAAACTCACCACGGTATGCACGGAAACCACCAGCGGTGTGGCGAGTCCCGCCAGCAGCAGGTAGGCCATTTCATAACGATGCCAGTGCATGGCCGATCCCCGCCAGCCCATGGCAAGGACTCCATAGATCATGCGCGACACGCGATCCTTGGCGCGGTCGCGTAACGTGGCCAGATCAGGAAGCAAGCCCACAAACCAGAACAGCAGCGAGATGGTTCCATAGGTCGAAACCGCAAACACGTCCCACACCAACGGGCTGCGAAATTGCGGCCAGGTGCCCATGGTGTCAGGGTAGGGCGTCAACCAGAAGAACAACCACGGGCGGCCCATGTGCAGCAGAGGAAACATGCCGGCGGAGGCCACGGCGAAAAGCGTCATGGCTTCCGCGAAACGATTGATGGATTGCCGCCATGCCTGGCGCATCAATAAGAGGAATGCAGAAATCAGCGTGCCGGCGTGCCCGATTCCGATCCACCAAACAAAATTGACGATGGCCAAGCCCCAGCCGACAGGGATATTAATTCCCCAAATCCCCACGCCGACGGTCAGAAGGTAGCCAACTGCCAGGTGCAATAGCATGAGAAAGGCGAAGGCGACTACAAATCCACCCCACCACCCCCGCTTGGTCTTTTGCACCAGGACGATGGCGCTGATCTTATCGGTTATCGTCGCGTAGGTGTGCCCCGGAGCGAGAACCGGCGTGCTCTCACCTCCTAACGGCGTCCTTTCGATTCCATCAGCGCCCACTACTTGCTCCTTGATCGGTGACGTCCTAATTTCAGATGCACTGCCGGCTTCCCGCCGGCATGGAGCCGCCAAGATGGCGGCGCTACGTTCACTACTCCTTGATCTCCGGGTTGGGATTCCGCAGCTTTGCCAAATAGGTCGTGCGCGGCCGCGTATTCACTTCTTCCAGCAGTCCGTAGTTCCGCGGTTGCGCTTTCAACTTCGCCACGCGGCTGTTCTTGTCGTTGATGTTGCCGAAAACAATCGCCTGGGCTGGGCAGGTCTGCTGGCACGCAGTCAGGATTTCCCCGTCGCGCAGCTCACGATCTTCTTTTTCCGCCGCCAGTTTCACCTTGTTGATGCGCTGGATGCAGTACGTGCACTTTTCCATCACCCCGCGGCTGCGCACGGTTACGTCCGGATTACGCAAGGGTTCCAGGCTGGGTGTGGTCCAATCGGAAAAGAGTTGGAAGTTGAAGCGCCGGACTTTGTACGGACAGTTATTGGAGCAGTACCGCGTGCCGACGCAGCGGTTGTATATCATTTCGTTCAGCCCTTCGGGGCTGTGGACGGTGGCCCCCACCGGGCATACATATTCGCACGGCGCGTTCTCGCAGTGCATGCAGGGAACCGCCTGGTTGTACACCCCGGGATTCGCCAGGCCGCCTTCGAAATAGGTGTCAATGCGAATCCAATGCATCTCCCGCCCGCGCGCCACCTGCTCTTTTCCCACCACGGGGATGTTGTTTTCAGATTGGCAGGCCACCACGCAGGCGTTGCATCCAATGCAACTATTCAAGTCGATGGACATGCCCCACGAGTTGCCCTCGTATTTGAACCTGGGGTACATCGACGGCCCGTTTTCCTCGTTTTCCTCGCCTAAAGAGGGGTCCTTGCGGAATTCCTCCAGCGTGCCCCCGCGCACCAACTTGCGTTGCAGAGCCGCCACGCTCTCCTCTTCGCGCTCTTCGCCTTCCTTGCCCATGATGTGGTGATGCTGCGTGGTAGACAGCGGGTAGGTCTTGCCGGTTTTTTCGAGCTTGGCAATACCCATCCAGGGGTTGTCCGAGTGCGAAAGCAAATAGGCGTTGAAGCCTATCTTCGTCCCCACATGGCCGGCGCGCGTGCGGCCGTAACCGACGTGCACAGTGACGGAATCATTGGCGTGGCCGGGGGTCATCCAGATGGGTGCTTCCACCGATTGCCCGCGCGCCGTCAACTTCACCACATCGCCGTTCGTTACGCCCAACTTGTGAGCGGTGGCGGGGCTGACCAGCGCGGCGTTGTCCCAGGTGAGCTTGGTGAGGGGTTTGGGAACTTCCTGCAACCAGCCGTTGTTGGAGAAGCTGCCATCCCAAACGGAGGGATCGGGGCGGAAGACGATATTAATCGCGCCCGCAGTGGTTATTGACGCCCAATCGCTCGGCTGGCCAACCCCCATAAGGAAGATAGGTAAACCTTCCTTGACCGTGACCGTCTTGGGGGGAAGGGCCGAGTTGGCCACAACGCCGTCGTTCAGCGAGGTTTGCCAGAACTGATCGAAATCAGCTTCCGGTCTTTGCCCCTGCCAATACCCGCGGACAACGTCATGTCCACTCGTCCCCGCTTGTCCTGCAAGCACCGCCAGAATTTCATGCGCTGACTTGCCGTCATACAACGGCGAAATAAGCGGCTGGATAATACTGACGGTCCCGTCATAAGCGCGGGCATCGCCCCACGCCTCCAGGAAATGTGATTCCGGAATGTGCCAATGGCAGAGCTCAGCGGTTTCGTCTTCATAAAGACTCAGGTGAATGCGCGTTCTGACTTTGAGAAGGTTGTCCTTAAAGTGCAAGTCCGCCGGGGCGTTGTAAACCGGATTCACACCCAAGATGAAAAGGGTATCAACTTCGCCCTTCTGGATGTCCGCCACGAGATCCATGAGCGATTCCACGGCGTACACGGAGTTCGATTCCACGGGGTCGGTGTAATGTACGGTTTTGCCCACGTTGCCCAGGAATTCATTCAACGCGTGCGCCAAGGCGTGGACGGGAGCCGGTTGCTGTTCGCCGGCGATCACCAGGGATGAGCCGCGGTGGCTCTGCAGATCGCGCGCAAGGGCGGGGAGCCAATCAGCCGGTGTCAGCTCAGCCAAGCCACGTCCAAATGGCGTGTTCGATCGCGGGAAGGGTCTACCTAATAGTTGTGACAGCAGGAGGCCGGCAAAAAATTCGACGAGAGAAGCCAACATGGGCAGGCGATGATCCGCCATGGCTCCAGTGGATGTCGGCGTGCTTTCCACCACATAAAGGCGATTCATCGTGGATTCGGGACCGGTGATGCGCCGCTTATTGGCGAAGTCATGGGCATATCTCACCGCACCCGGCCCGGCACTGAGAAAGTCCGCGTCCAGTGAAACGATGACGTCCGCCTGGTCGAAGTGATAAACGGGATTGACGTATTCGCCGAAAGCCAGCTTGGCGCCCCCACGAACCGTGTCGCGGCTGCACGGCTCATACTGATGCCATTTCGCCTGCGGGAACTGGGCGAGCACGGACTTGATTTGATCGGCCAGAGAGGGCGAAGTCACGATGCCGGTCAGTATGCGCAACCCCGCGCCCTTGCGGGTGAGGAGTTCGGCACGATGCTGGTCCATCGAGGTGAGGAACTTGCTCCAGTCACCTATGCGGCCACGGTAGCTGACCACCTGGGCGCGGTCGGGATCGTAAAGGCCAAGCACGGAGGCCTGCGCCATCACATTGGCGGCGCCCAGGCTGGCAGGGTGCGTGGGATTTCCTTCCACCTTCGTCGGCCTGCCCATGTGACTTTCCACCAGCAGTCCAGTCGCGTAACCTGCCAGCGGCATGGCGGTGGCATAGAACAAGGGCTTGCCGGGAACAAAATCTTCCGGCTGCTGCTGCGCGTAGGGAACGATTTTCTCCACGGGCAGCTTGGTGCAGGCGGTCAGGCCGGCCAGCGCCGCCGACGCCCCCATCAGCTTCAGCGCGCTGCGGCGGCTTACGCCCTGCCGGTCTGCGCGCGGATCGTGGGGAAACTCGGTGGCCACGTAGTCGCGATAATCCGCGGTGCCGGCCAGCTCTTCCAGGCCTCGCCACACGCGCTTCTCCGGCGACTGATCGAGCTTCGCCTGGATTTGCACGAGGTCGAGGGCATTGCCGGGTTTTGACTTGCGTTGCATATCATTTACCGACTTCTTTGTAATTCGGGTGAACCCCCTCACCCCCGCCCCCCATAGGCGTTAAAATAAGCGCGGACTGCATGTCCACTCCGGAACCATGGCG
>CAYTMD010000291.1:0-8092 GCA_964438685.1 uncultured Acidobacteriota bacterium | reverse complement strand
GAGCCGCAACCAGAGGCGTGCCATGGCCATCTTGGCCATGCCCCGGCACGGGCGGGACGCCCGTTGCACTTTGCGTCATGCCCATGGATTAATCTCATGAGCCATTGTGTGTTTTCTGGTTCGGTGCTAGCATACGCGGCAATTTCACCGGAGTCATATTTGTGGAAGCCATCTTGGGATTCTTCGTCGGAATGATTGTGCTGGCCCTCGTTGGCCTGTTCATCATTCTTCCGATTGTGGCTATCGTGCGAGCCCGTCGGGCCGCGCGCCTGGCCCAACAGAGTCAGGACAACTGGCAAAGGATTACCCAGCGCGTCCACGCCCTTGAAACGCAGATTCAAGAGGTTGAAGGCCGGTCCAAGAAGCAGACCATCGCGCTGGAGACGGCGCTGCAGCAACTGCGGGAATTATCGACGGCTCACGGGGGCCCGATGCCGGCGGCGCCAACTCCCCCTGCGCCACCCAAACCGCCAGCAGAAGCCGTTGGTGTGAAAGTGCCTGAACCTCCGCGCTCTGCGGCCACACTGGCACCGTCAGCACCGGCTCTCACTGTGCCGCATGGCTCTGGAATTGTCCAGACACCGGCACCACCCGCAATCACACCATCTCCCACGGTGCCGTCGCCAACTGAGTCCACTGCACGCGCCGCAAAGCAACCCGCGCCTCCCCTCCCACCGCCGCATATTGAAATGCTGGGCGCGCCCAACCCTTCCGCCAGCGAAACCGCCAAGCGCGTGCTGAATCTGGAAGAAGTCCTCGGCACGGACTGGCTCAACAAGCTGGGCATGTGCATCCTGGTGATCGGCGTGGCGCTATTTCTGGCTTACGAAATGCGCGAACTGGGCCCGGCGGGAAAGGTGCTGGTCGGACTTGTGGTAAGCGGCGCGCTTTTGGGCGCAGGTATCTTCTTCGAGCGCCGTGAGCGCTATCGCCTGCTGGCCCGCGTGGGAATTGGCGGCGGTTGGGCTCTGACCTTCTTTACCACCTATGCGATGTATCACGTCGCACCCGCGCAGATCCTGAAGTCGCAGGTTCTTGACCTGGTTTTGCTGCTGGCCGTCGCGGCGGGCATGGTTGTGCACACCTTGCGTTACAACTCGCAGGTGGTCACCGGCATGGCGCTGCTGCTCGGTTTCACCACGGTTACCATCAGCAAGGATAATGTCTACAGCCTCTCCGCCGGGGCCATTCTGGCGCTGGCGCTCGTGGTCATCGTGCAGCAGCGGCGATGGTATGAGCTCGAAATCTGCGGCATTCTTGCCAGCTACTTCAATCACTTCTACTGGCTGCGGCCCATCATCGAACCCATGGGAGGGCACCGGCATCCCTTCTCCGAGTTCATGCCCAGCGCCACGCTACTGATCTTCTACTGGCTCGTATTTCGCGTTTCCTATCTCCTGCGCCGCGGGGTGAGCGAAGCGGAGGAAAAGGTTTCCACCGTCGCCGCGTTGCTGAATACCTTCCTGCTTCTTGGTTTGATGAAGTACCAATCGGTGCACCCGGAATGGGCCTTCCGGTTCCTGCTGGTGCTGGGCGCCGTGGAATTCGTGCTCGGGCAGTTGCCCATCGCGAAGCGCCGGCGTGCAGCCTTCGTGGTCCTTAGCGTAGTTGGGGCCACACTGATGGTGGCGGCGATTCCGTTCAAGTATTCAGGCGAGACATTACCGATCCTGTGGCTGGCGGAAGCGGAGGCGCTATTTCTGGCCGGCGTATTCCTGGATGAAATCATTTTCTGCCGCCTCGGTCTGCTGGCAAGTATGCTGGTCGCGTTTCAGCTAAACCGCTTCGCTTTACGGCAGATTTATGACACCCAGTGGAAGGGATTTTTCGCTGGCGAACGCCTGCGCGGCATCATGGAGTTTGTTTCCACCACCTTGATTTTCTATGGGGACGCCCATTGGCTGGCGCGCCGCAGTTCTGCCCTTTCCAAATCACGCTGGGAGAGAGAGTTTCTGCGCGTGCTCTCTTACGCAGCGTCCGCCACCGCCGTAATTGGAATCTGGTGGCTGGCGCCGGAGCCGTGGGTTGCCGTGGGTTTCGCGGCATTGGGGCTGGGGCTCATCGTTCTGGGATCGCGCACCAACATCCGTGAGTTCGTCTATCAGGCGCATGTTGCGGCTGCCCTGGCGTTTCTTCGCGTCCTGGCCGTGAACCTGGGGCAACAGAGCATCCATCACCATCTCAATGTGCGGCTGGTGACCGTAGTTCTGACCGCCATCATGCTCTATGCCTGCGCGCGGTGGTCCACTCTGGTTCGAGAATTGACCGTGGAATATGTCTCCTCCGGGCACACCTGGACAGCCTCATTCCTGGTCGGCCTGCTTGCGTGGTACGAACTGAAGCCCGTAAGCGTGGCCCTGGCCTGGACAATCCTGGGACTTGTACTCTTTGAAATCGGCCGCGAACGTCGCCTGCCGCATTTGCGCTTGCAGGCTTACCTGGCATTTGCGTTCAGTTTCCTGCGCCTCTTCTTTGTGAACTTCAACGCCTCGGGACTGCCGGGGGAACTCAGCCCGCGGTTCTACACCACCGTGCCATTGGCGCTGGCTTTCTTTTATGTGTACGGCGTGCTCGATTCCGAAAGTGATGGGGCACTGGATCGCGACCGGCACTGGAATGCGACGGAGGTTCTCTGTTTCCTGGGCACGTTTACGCTGGCCGGCTGGGCGCGCTTTGAGTTGGAAGCTGATTGGGTGGTGGCGGCGTGGGCGGCAATGATCTGGGTGTTGGTGGCGCTTGCGTGGCGTTACGAGAAGAGGATTTTCCTGCACCAGGGATTGCTGCTGGGCGCGGCGGTCCTGATGCGCGGCATGCTGCACAATTTCTACGAGCGCAGTTACTTCCCCGCCCCGATCTGGCAGAGTCGCCGGCTTACCGTGGGCGTGGCCGTGGCGTTGCTCTTCGCGGTGCTGCCCTTTGCCTTTGAATTGAAGCGCTCGCGGGAGGAAAACGTGGCCAAACGCGGCGTGTGGTGGCGGGGGTTCGATGCAATTGGGCGCCGCCCGGAGCAGGTGTTCTTCTTCATCCCGTTCCTTTTGCTCACCGTTCTTCTGGCGCTCGAAGTACCCAAAGGCATGGTAACAGTGTCCTGGGGAGTGGAAGCAGTGGGGATATTCCTTCTTGCCCTCGCGGTGGGCCAGCGGAGTTATCGTCTTTCGGGCTTGGGACTGCTGCTGCTTTGCGTGGGCAAGATTTTGGTGCACGACGTTTGGGGCCTGCACCCTCGCGACCGCTACCTGACGTTCATTGTGCTGGGAGTTGCATTGCTCGGAGTGTCGTTCCTTTATACGCGTTACCGCGAAGCGATACGGAAGTACTTATAGCTGTCAGCGATCAGCTCTCAGCTTTCAGCTTTAGGCAAGGCGACATGGCGGCAAAAACCCGTCGATACCTCACGCCCAATCATATTCTCACCGGCGTGTTAGTAATGGCTGATAGCTGAGAGCTGATTGCTGAGAGCTTAATTCTCATGAAACGCTGGATTACATTCGCCGCTGTTGTGACCTTGGGAATCGCTGCCCTGGTGTGGTCGGAGCGGCATCAGGTGGACGTGCGCGTCACTCCCGCTTCGCTCCTCTATTTTATCGCTGACTCGGAATGGGAATTGAGCCGGCTGCCGATAGCGGCCACACGCATGTCCGACCAGGAAGAGATTGATATTGGCAACCAGTTGGCGACTCTCTATTCCCGAGATAGTTTCCGTAACCTCCCACCCGAGCAGCAGCGACAGGCGCAGTTAGTGGCAGAATATGTGGATCGTGTGGGCGGACGTGTGGCTGCACGTGCTCACCGTAAACTGCCTTACACATTCCAATATGTTCCCGACATGAATTTCGTGAATGCCTTCGCTCTGCCCGGTGGGCATGTATTTATTGGCGCGGGCCTGATTGCGTTAATGGACAGCGAAGATGAATTGGCGGCCGTGCTCGGCCACGAGATTGAGCACATTGACCACTACCACTGCGCCGAGCGCGTCCAAACCGAACAGCGCCTTAGACGAATCCCCTTGGGTAGTTTGATGGGGATCCCCGTGGCGCTATTTGAGGCTGGCTACAGCAAGGATCAGGAACTTCAAGCGGATGCCGAAGGCACAAAACTTGCAGTATGGGCGGGGTATTCCCCGTTGGGCGCTGTGCGCATGTTCGAAACCTTCGACCGCCTTTATCAGGAATACGTGCGCCGTGCCCAGTCGCCACAGGAAGAGCTTTCGACGGTGGCGATCCAAACCATTGAAGGGTACTTTCGCTCGCACCCACTTCCCGCTGAGCGCATCGCCCAAATCCACAAGCTGATCAACGATGAGCACTGGGTCGATTTAATGAGTGAGCGCAATTTGGAGGTCGCCTACATCTTTTGGACGGACCGCGCGCGGCAGGCTTACGACGCCGGTCATTATGATGTGGCGGCCAGGCTGGCGCAACAGTCTTTGAAGATGGTGCCTGATCAACAGATGGCTCTCATGGTGCTGGGACAGGCGGAATTCGCGCAGGCGGATTTTTCTGAGGCCGCTGCGACGTTTCGCAAGGCGCTTGACCTTACGCCCAAGGATTGGCAATTGGTTGTTACTTATTGCGATGCGCTGGTGGCTCGCCATACGCCCGCCGAGTCGCTGCGAGAGTATACAACGTGGTTGGCTTTGCATCCGGAATCGAAGGGCGGAGCCGAGGTAGGGTTGCACGTGGTACTGGAACTTGGCCGGTTGACGCTTGCCGCAAAAGGCGATGCAGCCGCTGATAAGGTGCTCTTTCCCACCGTGTCCGCCAACGCCGCAAGCCTGCCGCCCGTGTATCGCGGCCGCTACGGTTGGTGGTTTTATGAGGTGGGTGAATACGGCTCGGCAGCGAAGTGGCTTCAGAGTGCAGTGGAAGAACTCCCCGGCGATCCCGCTCTGCAAACGCTCCTCGGCTGGACGCTGATCGAACAGCATAATCTGGAGGGCGCCATGCAGCGGTTCGAATCTGCGGGTACCCAGTACCCCTCTTCCGATTACGGTTCGTCGAACTTGCTCCATCGGGTTATCAATGAGCGGCGGATGGGCCTTGCGGTTGCCAAGTGGCAAGCACAGCAGCACGACAGCGCCCTGAGTGAGTTCAGCAGCGTGACCTACGCCCAGCCGGAGTGGCTCAATCCCAAATGGGTGGAATCTCTCTATTCGCCCGGAGTCGCCAAGACCATTGAGGAGATGAAGGCGGAGCAGAAAAAGCGCTATGGCCACCGCACGGTCAAGATTGATTAAGTTACCAGCCGCCCCCACCCCTGAAGTATCTTGCACCACATAGGCCGATAGACGCTGAGGTTTGAAAACAGGAGTGCTCTTCTCTGTAATGCAAGATCGTGAATTCTTGTTTTTTTAGCATTTTTGTGTCCTTGTTGAAAGTGGGAGGTCGAGAGAAGAGACCCCTCACCCGGCGGCGCATGGCCGCCACCCTCTCCCCTCGGAGAGGGCAGTTTAACTACCACCTTCTCCAAGGGGAGAAGGTGCTGAGGTACGAAGCGGATGAGGGGTCTCTTCGTCCGCCCCGCGAAAATTTGGTTGCGGCTCCGCCGCGCTGTGCCTCAGCGCCTCTGCAGTGGAAATTGAGTCTTTTCAGTTATTCTGTTCCCGTGACCCGCCCTACGCCCCTGGCAGCGAAAACAGATAATCGACGATGGCCTGCATATCTGCTGGCGAAAACTGTGATGGCGGCATGATGCTGCCGGACGACATGGCGGCGGGGTTGGCGAAATGTTTTTCCACCCATTGTTGATCGCGGCGTTGGGCGAGCCCATTCAGCGGGGGGCCAAGCTTTGCCCCGACGCCATTGACCATGTGACAATTCCCGCATGCTTGCGCCTCGTAGATTTGGGCTCCGCGCACCACGTTATCCGGCACCGCAGCCACGTCGCTGGCATTATCGGGAGTCAGCTTCAGCAGGAAAGACGCCAGCGCATCGAGTTTCGCGTCACTGAGAAGTATGGGCGGCATGTTGGTTCCGGGCACAACCTGGTTAGGATTCTTAAAGTGCTTGATCATCCACGCGGCATTCTTATGCTCGCGCGCCGTGGCCAGGTTGGGACCGGCTTTGGGCGGGCCCACATCCAGATTGTGGCAAGCTTGACACTTTTCCTGGCGGAAGTATCCCAATCCGGCAAGTTCCTGTGGGGAAAACTGATTCAAGCCGGCAGCTTGAGGTGGATTGTTCGCTTGTTCCTGCGCAGCCGGCGTGGACCTGATGGCGCCAAGGGTTAGCGCTCCCCAGGCGATGGCGGCAAACGCAAACACTCCCACGGCGGTGGTGCGCTGCGTGAGCTTCACCAGCTTCCCCCGATCCATAAAGGGGGTCAGGAAAAGTGCCAGCACGCCCAGCGTGGGTAAAAGAACTGTGCCCACCGGTTCCAGTGAGCCCTTGAAAAACTTCAGAGTTTGAAAGAGAAAAAGGAAATACCAGTCGGGACGGGGGATGTAAGTGAGATCGGTGGGATCGGCCAATCGATCGAGCGGAATAGCCACGAACAGGGCCATCAGATAGAGGGTGACAAACGCAGCGAAAACCGCAATGACATCCTTGAGCATCTGCTCCGGAAAGAATTTCTTGTTTGGACTTACGTCACCCGGAGTGGGCGCCACGCCATGCTTTCGCACCAGGTAAATATGGAAAACGATCAGTAACGTTGTGAGTTGCGGAAGAATGAGCACGTGCAGCCCGTAAAAGCGCGCAAACGTAACCACGCCAACGCTGCCGTCATTGGTTCCGAGGAAGCGTTTGAGATATGAACCCAGAAGCGGGACCTGGCTGGCGATTTGGGTGGTGACGACTGTCCCCCAATAAGCGCGGTTGTCCCAGGGAAGGAGGTATCCGGTCAAGCCGTAAGCCAGCGTGATCAGGAGCAACACCACGCCCACCATCCATGTGGCCTCGCGAGGTTTCTTGTATGCCCCGAACAGGAACACCTGCGTCATGTGGAGCACCACAACCACAATCATCATGCTGGCGCCCCAGTGGTGCAGGCCGTGGATCAACCGGCCTCCAGTGACCTCCATGATGATGTACTTCAGGCTGTTGTAAGCGTCGCCGGGAGTGGCGGCGTAGTTGAAGGCGAGCAGGATGCCGGTAAAGGCCTGGACCATGAACAGAAAAACGGCCACGCTGCCGAACACCTGGTGCCAACCGCTGGAACCGGGAATTTCCTCGTAAAGGAAGTTGCGAATGGCCGTTTCCAAGCCGGTGCGGTGGTCGAACCAATCAAGAACCCTACGCTTGAATTCCCTCATGATGTTGTCTCACCGCCTTGATGCACCGGTCCCAGCCACAAGCGGGCATTCTCCACCTTGGTTTCATAGCGGTCCAGGGGACGAGGCGCAGGCCCCGATAAGACGGTTCCGTCCAGGGCAAATTCCGATGCGTGGCAGGGACAAACAAAGTCCGCCTTGTTCGCGTCCCAATGATACGCGCAACCCAGATGCGTGCAGGCGGGGGCGAACGCCATCACTTTGCCTTCAGCAGTTTTCACCACCCAGGCTGTACCTTTTTCGCTATAGATTTTCCATCCGTCAGTGTGAAGCCGGCGGAAAGTCATCTCCTGCGGCGTCCCGGGCTGAAGCTGGCTCAGATCGCCGGCTTCCACCCAGGATTGTTGCTTGCGTGATTTGGGGGGGAGAAACAGGTAGAGCGCCGCGGGAATCGCCAGGGCCGCGCCAATCAACGCTCCCAAGCCATAGATGACGGCGTAGCCGAAGCCCCGCCGGCTTGGCATTGGATCCCCCGGAGTGGATTCGCTGATCTTCTCCATGCCTCGTTCCTTTCACATTTGTGGCGAGGCAAGCATCCAGCCTGCTTGTCTCGCACTGGCGAATGTAATCTTGGGAAAAGGGGAGGTCTTCGACCGTGTCGAGGACCCCAAGCACATTCAAGAGCGTAGCATAACAAAAGTAAATTTGTGGAAAGAAGGGTGCAAAGATTATGTTGTTTTTCTGTTGTCCATTTCTTGACCTGCTGAGCGGGAATACCCTACTATGGTGTGTTGCGCGACCGCTCGCAGGTCTGACCATCAACCCTTGGCGGGGTAGCTCAGTGGTAGAGCGAGGGTCTCATAATCCCTAGGTCGGGAGTTC
>CAYTMD010000290.1:0-8096 GCA_964438685.1 uncultured Acidobacteriota bacterium | reverse complement strand
GGTCCAGGCCGGCAAAGGCCTCCGTCAACTGCGTGCCGATATTCACGATCTGGAAGACGGGCGCAATCATGAAGGCCAGAAACATGTTGTAAGCGAAGTAATCGCCGACGGTCCAACTCTGATTGAGAACGTTATGGCCGCCCAGCCACATCACCAATCCTGACACCAGTCCCAGCACCGTGGTGGACGCGGATGAGAGCACGCTGGTCATAGTCAGCGTCTTCATCACGTTGGCCAGCAGCCGCTCTACTCCAGCAGAGAAGACCCCCGCCTCTCGCTCCTCGGCGTGGTAACCCTTGATGACGCGCACCCCGCCCAGCGATTCGGTCAGGCGGCCGGTGACCTCGGCGTTGATTTTGCCGCGTTCGCGGAAGATGGGGCGAATGACCTTGAAGCCGTATTGCAGAACAATGACAAACGCGCCCACTACCGCGAAGACCGTCAGCGTAAGCGTAACGCTGCGATGCAGCAGATAAATGAATGCCAGGACGGCGGTCAACAACCCGCCCACAAACTCCACCAACCCGGTCCCCACCAGGTTGCGCACGCCTTCCACGTCCGTCATGATGCGCGCCACCAGCGTGCCGGTGCGGTTCTCGTCATAGTAGGCCACGGACAGCAGGCCCACATGTTTCTGCACCTGCCGGCGCATTTCGGCAATCAGCCGCTGGCCGGCTTTTGAGAGCAATTGGGTGAGGGAGAAAGAGGTGATGGCCTGCACCACCATGGCTGAAAAGACCAGAGCAATAATGCGGGGCAGCCGCTCCGGATGCGGGTGCAGCGGAGAAAGCACCGTGTCAAGCAGCGACTTGCTAGTATAGGGCAAAACCAGGCCGGCCACGCGGTTGATGGCCATCAAACCCAATCCGAAAACGAGCAGCCATTTCCGCGGCGCCACCAGCGCCCACACCTGCGGCCACAACTTCTTCAGGTTGGGCTTGCGCTTGGGCAGATCCGCCTGCCCTGAGCGTGCTCCGCGTCCATGCGGCGAGTGCTCGGCGCGTATGCTCATGCCCATCCCTCCGCCATGCACGGTGCCCATGCGCTAAACCCTTCCTGAATGCCACGCGGCAACGAACGGCCGCGCGCAATGAATTACGTAAACAGCCCTGAATCTCCATGTTAAACAATGAGTGGTCGCACAGCAAGGTGAGAGGTGATTCGTAGGGGTGTCCCTACGAAACTCATGCAGTCAGTGTGACGGTTTGAATCGACGACGCAGCAGGGCGATGGCGACTCCCGCGAGTGCTCCACCGCCGAGCCCGAGACATATCATCTCGACCAGGCTTGAACCCTTTGGAACTTGGTCTGGCGGGTCTATCAACTGCATCTGCATAGGGTTGTGAATTCCCTTGTCAGCAGCTTGTTGCTCCGTGGCATGGAGGTTCTCATCCATAATGCGTCGCACGAGGTCCGAAGTTACTTCCCGGGCTTTCTCACTGTCAGGGTAGGTAAAGGACACCTTGAAAGCATCGGGCGAAAGGGGTTCAACGGTGATGTTTTCCTTGAATCGCTTCAGCCGATCTGCCATGGGTAAGCTCGTGACCTCATTAGCGTAAAGCCCGTATTGCTCGATGAGGTCCTTTAGCGGTTTGTCGCTGAACACGTGCAGGGCCACATTAAAAACCAGGGTTTGGCGTAATTCATCGGGCCGAGCGGCTTGCATGCCGATCACGGCGGTTGATGCGTAACGCCGTGGGGTCTCAACGGACACCAATCCCGCCACAAGAATGCCGAGAAGGGCGAAGGCCGTCGCCATGAGAGGAATGTTCGAAAGCTTCAATTGCATCAGCAGCGCTCCCTTCACAATGTTCAGAAGATCCCGGAACCCCGGGTTGATGTCCTCCAGCAGCGCGTCGAATTCGGGCCCGTACCTCTCCCGCCACGGCGCGGGGTACAGTCTGACCGCGAAATGGATGATCTTCCTCATACGTGCTTCAGCCGCCGCTGTCCCGCCTTCACAATTTGGTCGAGGCCGGCCAATTCTCCCTGGAGGTGGCGTCGGCCGTCCGCCGTTAGCCGATAGGGTCGCCGGCGGTCGGGGGAGTGGAGCGCTTGAATCCACCCACATCCCTCGAGGCGCGTGATCGCCCCATATAACGTGCCAGGCCCGAGGCGGACACCTGCGAAGGCCTGGATGTCCTCCATCATGGCGTAGCCATGCTTGTCGCCATCGGCCAAGCTTGCGAGTACCAGTAGAGTGGGATCTGCCATAACTGTTACGTGCGACGTAGTATCGTCGCACGTAACAGCAGTGTCAAGCACGAATTAGGGAAAGCCGGGGACCTGGAAACAACCCTTATTTGATGTCGCGACTCCACCCCTGGTACTTGGGACTAACCAATTTGTTCAGTGCCGAGGTCGATTTGAATCCACTTCCCTCTCTCCCAAAGGGGCGAGGGAAAGGATTCGTTGGTTTTGAGGTTGGATCCCGATTACAGCAGGCCCTTCGATTTTATTTGCAGGTATTGATTTACGATTTCCGAGGACAGTCGGCCGGGAAGAAATTCCATGGCGAGCGCGCCTTGTTCCCTCATGCGGCGCAATAGGATTTCGCGCCGTTGAATGATCTCTTGCGCTGCCACGTATTGGTACATCTGGGTGGGCGATTCCGGCCGCCGAGCCGCCAGCGCGCGCAATTCCGGTTCTCCCACCACGGCAAATAACACCAGATGTTGGGGGAGCAGGCGGCAAGCGGCTTCAATCACCTCGGGAGTTGCCGCGGTTTCAGCCAGGTCAGTGATCCAAACCACCAAGCTTCGCCGCCGGTGGCGGGTCATCATGCTGTGTGCGGCCAGAGCATGGTTGGCTTCAACGGACTCCCCGGAAACCATGGCCAATTGTTCCATGATATGGCGCAGGTGTTCAGCCCCGCGTGCGGCCGGCAAGTAGGATTGCAGCTTCCGTCCGTAGGTGATGAGGCCGGTGGTATCGCCCGAATGGAGCGCAACGTGGGCAAGGCTCAACGCGGCGTTGACCGCGTAATCCAATTTGGTAAGTGGTGATGAGAGTGCCGCCGGTTTTGCCAGGGTATCTGTCGCAAGGGTTCCCTTAAATCCACGCCCACTCTCTGTTGCGGGTTGCTTTACCCTGGTTATGTCTTCCGGTAAGGAAAAGGCGGCGCGGGAATCCTGGGGCGGGCGGGTTCTGGCCAGCATCAGCCGTCCGGCATCCACCACCAGGAAGACGGATTGACTTCGCTCCACCTGGTAAACCTTGCTGATCAACTTTCCGTGGCGCGCGGTGGCTGACCAGGATATGTCGCGGATCTCGTCCGACTCACGATATTCGCGCAGGCTTTCAAATTCGCGCCCGCGTCCGATCAGGCGCTTCAGGCGTTTCTCCTGCTCGATTTGGCGGCTGCGCACCAGATAAAGCGTAAAGCGTTCAGGTTCCTGCAGGTTGGGGTAAACCCGGATCGTCTGGCTGAGATCAGCAACCGTCCAACGTTCCGCGAACCTGACCCGCCCCCAATATCGCAGGAAGGTTCGGCCAACCTGAATGTCCCCTCGCGTAGTGGGATGAATCGTGTAGGCTGCGGTGTCGCTGCCGCCGGGTTGGACTGTGATTGTGAATTTGGGGAGCTTCGCGCAGAGCGCGGAGGGAAGATCATCCTGCAGGCTGACCTCCACGGCGCGCGTTCCATGATTTGTAACCTCAATCTCAACCTGGGAATCAAGGTTGAGTGAAGGAGGTTTGACCCAGCGGCGCGATACGGTGATTTGGGCGGGCGACGGCAACCGCTTGAAGTCGATCAGCCATGCCAGAATTACGACGACGTCCCAAAGGAGCAGGGCATAGAGGATTCGCCTGTTCCACCATGCCGGGCCAATCCACGCCAGGCCCAGAAGCAGTGCGAGAAAGAAGCGGGATTGGAAAGCGCCGGCCCATCGCCGGACGCTCGCCGCAGGCGTGCTCATCGTAGGAGGAATGAGGCGGCCAGGCCCATTCATTTGGGAACCTCGACAGCGGCCAGTACTTCGGCAACGACGGTATCGCTCGAAATGCCTTCCAAATCGGCTTCCGGTTTTACCAGCAGGCGATGGCGAAGCACGGGAGGCGCTGCCGCCTTGACATCGTCGGGAATCAGGTAATCACGCCCGTCCATTGCCGCCAATGTTTTCGCGGCAAGCATAAGGGCCACGGTGGCGCGGGGGCTTCCGCCCAAACTTAAAGCCGGCCAATCACGAGTTCTTTGCACCACCGCCACGATGTAGCGAAAGATTCCCGGCTCCACTTTCAATTCCGCCACCTCACGGCGAGCCGCAGCCAGCAAGCCCGGTTCAATCGCGGAAAGTCCCAGGGTTTCGAGATGGTTCGGGTCAAACCCTTGCTGATAACGCTCCAGGATTTCCACTTCTTTATCCGCGGCAGGGTAGGGGACGCGGATCTTGAAGAGAAAACGGTCCAGTTGCGCTTCGGGCAGGGGGTAGGTGCCTTCAAATTCCACCGGATTCTGCGTGGCGAATACGGTGAAGTAAGGGGATAGTGGGTAGCATGTGCCGTCAAGCGTGACCTGGCGCTCCTCCATGGACTCAAGCAGCGCCGATTGAGTTCGGGGAGGAACGCGATTGACCTCATCCACCAGCAGCAGGCCAGTGAAAACCGGTCCCCGGCGCAGTGTGAAGGTGCTGGTGGCCATATTGAAAACGTTGGCGCCAATGATGTCGGCGGGCATCAAATCCGGCGTGCACTGCACACGCTGAAAATCCATCTGGCAGATGTGCGCCAGAGCTTTTACCGCGAGCGTCTTGGCAATTCCCGGAACACCTTCCAGCAGCGCGTGCCCGCCACAGATCAAGACTGCAAGCAATTGGCTGATTACTTCGTCCTGGCCCACAATGACCTTGCCAACCTCGGCCCGCGCGTGTGCAACAAGTTTCTGAACATCCCCACCCATGAAGCCTCCTAAGATCCTGCAACTCGCCGGCCAACTCCCGGCTCCAGGCCGAGGTGAGCGGCGATATCATAGAGTTCGCCAATCCATGCCAGAGCCTTTTGTTCCGCGACTCCCTGGCCCTTCAAAGCCGATTCGATCTGCTGCAATGTCCCGGCAAAGCCGGAAACTGTCCATCCCGGCCTCTCCTGCGCGGTTCGGATCAATTCGGCGGTTGCCACGGTGGAAGGTATTCTCAGCCGCCGGGTGAGCAAAAAGCGGAAATGGGAAAAGGCAATTTCCAGTGCGCCGGCCGCCTCTCCTCTTCGCTGGTAAAGTGCGCCCATGGTCGAAACAAATTCCAAGGGTGAAAGACGCGATTCCCGGCTGATGGGCCGGGTTGCTCCGCTGCGGCGCGCGAAGGTGACAATTACAAAAGCCGCAAGCAGCAGTACTTGTAACAACGCCCAAGGCAGCGGGCTGCGTGCAACGTAGTGCCACAATCCCGATCGCACGCCGTGAAAATATTCATCCCACAGGACGCGGGTATCCTCAGGCAACCCTATCGAATTCAAGAAAAGCGCCAGGTTCGACGCTCGGGTGATCCCGGCATTGGTAAGGGGTGAATCACCTGCCCACCAGATCACCTCGCCCTTGCCAATGTGGAACTCCGTGACCGTAGCGCCGTCATTGCTGCCATAGTACCGCTGCTGGCCGGAGAGCAGATATTCCCAACGAACGGAGCTTTCCATCGCAATCTCCGGAGCGTGGCGGGTGAGGGGCGCGGGCTGCTCGGCGGGGAAAGTTTCCCATTGTTCATAGAAATCCGAAGCGGGTTCCACGCCTTCCGCGCCGATCATTTCAGCGCCCGACAGACCCGTGATGAGTAAGCGGCCACCCCGCGAAACAAATTGCCGAAGCTGTATCGCTTCTTCCGAGGAGGCGGGAACGAGCGGCCCGGCGACAATCAATACCGTATGGGTCGATGAGGCGGGCAAATCCCCCGGAGGCTGCGTCCAATGCTCCACCCGATAGCCCATTTCCTCCAGCAGCGAATAAGCGGCTTTCGCCCCATCCCTGGCGGTGGAGTAGCTGGAAGGAAAGCCTTGCGATGGCTCTCCGTTTTCTGAGGGAACAAGCACTGCGACCACCGTCAGAAGCGCCAGCAGGCAGACGGATATCAACAAGATTTTCCTGTCGCCTGCGTCCAGAGGAACCGTCATCGCAGCCGCTCCAGTTCCGCCAGGACCGCATCATAATCGACGGCGGAAGCGTCCACCTGGCCATACCAGACGCGTTCATAGCAAGCTGCGATGGCGGCCAAATGGGAACGCTGCGGCGAATTGGCGGGCAGCAGGCGCACATATTCCCGATGGGTTCGCGCGGGGTCCACGCGCCAGGTTCCGGCTTCCTCAATGCGGCGCACGGCCGCACCGTAAATAATCCGGACGGCATTACGGTATTCACCATTGGCGGCGGCAGTGCTGGCGTGCCGCACCAATTCTTGCCACGATCCCGCAGGAGCGGCGGCTGTCACGGGAACCTGCAAGCGGCGGAAAGAAAGATTTGCAAGTGAAGTGTTGGCCAGTGAATAGATCAGCCACCCCAGGAAGGCCAGGCCCAGGGCAATGACCACGCCCCAAAGCAGTATCCTGGTGACTTTGGGATGGGCTCCCACGCCGCTAAAGAGCCGGTTGATAAACCTCCATGCCCAATCTGCGAGTTGGTCCCAGATATCTTGTGCCTGGCTCGCAGTGCGGACGGAGCGGTATTCCCGCCGCTTAAGGATATCATCCAGTTTGGCGCGGGCGACGCTGGTCTCGGACCCCGGATTCTGTGCCAGAGACTGCGAGTCCTTGAGCATGGATTCCAGGCGATCACTTATTTCCTGGGACACCTCCGCGGCCAATTTGGGATCTGCTGAGAGCCGGTCGAGCGCCGCGCCCAGCCACTCGGTTGACACCTGGAAGCGCTGTTCCTCGACGGCAACCAACCAATGACCGGGCAACTGCTTGCGCAACGCCGCGGCCTCCTGCGGATGGTCGTGCAACCGGTTGGCTGAGAGGGACCATCGGCCCAGTTCCGAGGCGTATCCCTGCAAGTCGAGTGGGGCAGGCAAGTTACTACCGGGCACTTGTCTGGCCAGCGCTCCTGAGGCAAGCGTCGCGACCAGTAACCCAAGCAGTGAGATTTGTTTCATGGTCACGAATTATTTTGCGGCAAGGGTGATTCTGCCAACACGGGTGGAATTAATTCCACTTGGGTCTCTTGCTCCGGCATCAGACGGTCCAGCAAGCCATTAATCTTGTACTGAAGATAGTAAATACCGAGAAAAAACGTCCCCATCCGGGAGAGCAAATCGTCGTACTGAAAGCGAATGCTCGCAGCGAACATGCCTTCGTCTCGCGGCATCAGGTGGTCAAGCATAATACGGCGAACCTTGAAGCACTGCACCACCATGATGATTCCGGAGATTGATAAGATCAAGGGATGTATGGGGCCCAGTGCGTTTTCCGCCTGCACCGATGAGCCCCAGATAAAGCTCCCTGCGGTGGGAATGCACACGCTGGCAACGAATCCGATAAGAGCCACGATGAGCCCGCCCACGCCGACTTTTTCCGAAGAATGCAGGCTGTTCAACGCCTTTCGCCGGCGCAAAAACCAGATGGGCTGGTAAATTCCTCCGGAGATGATGCTCCAGATGATGATTCCAAAAACGCTGGTGTCCTCCCAACAATTCCCAACTTTCGTTTGCGCTGGAGTTAACACATCCGGCGAAGCGGCCCCGTCGAGGTGAGACATCATCAGTTGCAGGTCGAAGCCTTCCTTGCGTACGCGCAAGTCATAGTAGGCGATTGCGAAACTGATCATGAGCAGCGGTGCGGTGGCGGTGGCGCCCACGCCTCCCACCAGGAGGCTCGGGATCGTCAGCCACAGGCTAGGGCGCCCACCCTTGACCGAAATCACAATGGATGCAATGGTGAACGGCGACTGACAGAGAATAACCAGGACGGCGCGGATGATCGTCATCAACAAGCCCACCACGAGAAACCGCCAAAGGTAACCTTTGGTCAACGCCACACTGCGTTTGATGGCCTGGCGCGCGCTGAGATTTTCAAGCACCAACGCCGGAACCGCCACGCTGTAACGCATCAGGAAAATGATCACCAGGATTCCGCTAATGATGAAGCCGAGGATCGCCAGCAATCCGACGATGGCG
>CAYTMD010000289.1:0-8124 GCA_964438685.1 uncultured Acidobacteriota bacterium | reverse complement strand
AGGATGGGCGTTCTGAAAGGCTCCCCTCCTCAGATAAGGAGGGGTGGCGCGCCGAGCGACGGGGTGGTGATGATAATGAATGCAAGACAAACGACGAGTATCTGCACCATTCCCGCATGAACCGCAGGCGGAAGGCTGTAGCTGCTGCTACCGGCACTCCAAGGAGCTTCGCGCAGGCTGGAACCGTGATTCGTTTTGAATGGGCATCCGAGGCGGCAAACGACCGCGCTGATTTGACTGCGCCAAGTGACAGGTGGGGGAGACTCTTACAGCGAGGGCAGCCTGACCCTATCCATCGGGGCAAGCCGCCCGCGCGATTCCGCCTTCTGCTTTCCGCTTACTGGACGTGACCAAGGCAGGCTCCGCCCTTGGCATTTCATCGGCGAAGCATCAATGGCAACTATGCTTGGGGCGCTACAACTACAGGCACAGCAGCGGCGGCAGCAACAGCAGCTTTTTTGCGGCGTTTAGTCGAGGGTTTTACCGGGGGAGCTTCATTGGAAAGCTCAACCACCATGAGCTTGGTGACGAATTTCTTCGGGCCGTGCAGCTCGAAGTCAATGGAAGTGCGTTCAGCATCCGACTGCGTTACCACACCTAAACCGTACTGAAAGTGCCGGACACACCGGCCTTCCGGGAGTGACTGCATAGAAGACTCCTTCTTGGTAAGAGAATAGGTAAATTAATTTCCCAACAATTCTTCACGCTTGCGAGCATCGCGCCATCTTTGCGTCGAGAAGTTCGGCGCCTCGTTCAATGGCCGCCGCCTGCGCGCGACGCAGATTTACAACCTTCTCCACAGCATGGTTCACAGCGTAGTCAACCTTGGTGCCGGAGAATGGAGGCACAATAAAATCGAACGCGCCCCCATCCATGGCGTCCACGTAAAGCCTCACATCGACCACGCGGGACACCACGATGACCTTCACGGCCTGGTTTGCCCCATTTGCCTGCTTCACCACGTCCGCCCACGTCCCATCCGGCAGCATGCCCTCAGTAAAAACCAGGTGGGGCGGATTCGCCGCCTGAAGTAGTGCCAAGGTCTCTTTCACGGTCGTCAGGCACCGGACCTGAAGGGAATGCCCTTCGAGCGCCTCTTTCAGTTGATCCACAGCGTTTCCAGCCCGGAACAGCACAACCGCGGTGACTTGCTCCGCGGGAGCATCCATCACACTTACCGGCACACGTTCCGGCGCATGTTCCGGGAGCGGTTGCCCGACATAGGCCAGCGGCTCGGTTCTGGGCGCGACGTGACGGTCGGCGGATTGCTCCGGCAAATCTCTGTGCCCGAAGGTCTTTACCGGCGGGTAGTGACGCTTCATGTATTCGCGAATGTCCTGCTCACTGATCTGCAGGTTGAGTTCGGCGGGGGCCTCCGGCGTTTCCCTACTCAATTCCAACTCCAACCGCTCAAAACAGATGCCGGGCCCATCCTGGAGCTTCAAGGCAGCCCAATGATTCGTGTCGGATTGAATGCTGACCGTAAACACGCGCTGCTCGCGACCGGGATCACGTACCTGAAAGCTGTAAATCCGCGAATTCGTGGCGACGTTAAACCCCGTGAACTGGATATACATGAGGGCACCTTTACTTGGATGCGACGCCGACTGCTTCTGGTGGTTTGGGCATCAGCAACTTTCGCAACGCCCGCGACTTTTTCCGCTGAAGATCTTTGCGCTGGCGGTCCCGCCCGAACCTAGCCTTGTCACCGTTTCTTCGAGACATAATTCCCTCCGAAGCGATCCTGGGATAATTACAGGGGGCAGCGGCAGATACACCGAAGCCGTAAAGCAACTCGGCTGTTTTTTTGTTCAGCCTTTCTTGGATTTGCCGGGAGCAGATCCGCACCGGGGCATGGGGAACCCCCAAAAAAACTTCAATTGTGACCCGGCTGATTTCCCAACATGTACCCGCGCGGCAGGAGAGTGCTCCCCCTGGGTCCCGGCCCCGGATGGGCAAACGTAGATAACCTGACGCGGTTTAAAAACTGTGGAAGATGAGGGGAGATAGCCCACCTTCTTAACCATTTTAGGTAAATTCACTTGAAATGTCAACCGAATTCTGGCAGTGTCAGGGGTTGCAAAATTGCATTGGGTT
Organism: uncultured Acidobacteriota bacterium; assembly: GCA_964438685.1. GTDB lineage: Bacteria > Acidobacteriota > Terriglobia > UBA7540 > UBA7540 > Bog-366. The sequence goes on along the minus strand of CAYTMD010000289.1, from coordinate 6,027 downwards.
AAGTCAGGAGAACCTGAATGGATCTGGCACTCGTCCTTCGTCAACGTCTCGAACAGTTAAACCTCGAACAACGGAGTCTGGCGGCTGCCGCGCAAGTTACGGAATCCTACATTTCCCAATTGCTTTGCGGAAGGAAGGCTCCACCCGCCCCCTCCCGGACGGATATCTATGACAAGCTGGAACCGCTTTTACATTTTCCCAAAGGCGAACTGGCGCGCATGGCGGCAATGCAGCGCCAGGAAGAAATGAAAAGAAAGCTGGTGGAGTCGCCGGCGCCCCTGTTCAAGGAGGTCCGCGATCTGGTCCTGGCCAAGTGCCACGCCGACAAGAGGAAGCAGGTGCGGGTTATCTTTGAGCAGCAACCCTTTGGCGAATTGGAACGGCTGGTGACGCAAAAGCTCCTGGAAGTGGTAAAAGGAGTTGCCACCAGGGAACTCGAAAATGAAAAATGGTTACGGCAGGTGGGCCGGCTCAGCCGTCGAAGCTACGAACAGATGCGCGTCACCATTCTGGAGTTTCTGGATGAAGACGTCTTTAATCTGTCGCCGGAAAACTGCGTGGCCTTCCTGCAGCCGCTGATCCAATCCTGGGATATCGACCTGACGACTTTCGGCATGGATATTGTACTGAACCACCGCATTGCCCCGGGAAGCGCGAAGAAATTCGCGTACGTGGAAAAAGAGCCAGAGGCCCTTCATCAGGAAGAACCGGGACTGATCGCTTTTCTTCAGAATGCTTCCTTGTGCCGCGACGCAACCGCGGAAGAGATCGAATTCCTGAAGCAACTGCGCTTCAACGGGAAAAGACCAACCGAACTCTATTACTACCGGGAACTCCAGAACCTGCGAGACCCGCTCCATTTCCATAATGCTAAGTGAGGTCCTCATGGGCAGCGATGTTCAACCAAAGACGTTTATGCAAAAGCGCATTGCTTCCATCGACGCTCTGCGCGGGTTCGACATGTTTTGGATCGCAGGCGGAGAAAGCATAATCCATGCGCTGTACAAGGTTTGGCCCGGCCCTGTCACTCGGATGCTCAACACGCAGTTCGAACATGTGGCTTGGGATGGCTTCCATTTCTACGACCTGATCTTCCCGCTCTTCGTCTTCATGGTGGGCGTGGTGCTGCCCTTCTCACTAACGCGGCGCATGGAGGAAGGCGCGAACCGGGGCCAGCTTTACCGCCACATCGTGCAGCGCTTCCTGCTGCTCTTCCTGTTTGGATTGGTCTACAACCGGCTACTCGACTTTAACATTCAGAATCTGCGAATACCCGGAGTGCTGCAACGAATTGCCCTTTCTTATCTGGTGGCGGGCCTGGTGGTCATGATGCTCGGCATTCGCGGCCAGGCGATGGTGGCGGGCGGCATTCTGATTGTCTATTGGCTGATCATGAAGCTGGTTCCTGTCCCCCACATCGGCGCGGGCGTGCTCACTCCGGAAGGCAACCTGGCGGGTTATCTGGACCGCCTCATCATTCCGTTCAAATTCTGTTGTTATACCTTCGGCGACAACGAAGGGCTGCTGTCGTCCCTGCCGGCAATCTCCACGTGCCTGCTGGGCGTGCTGGCGGGGCACTGGCTGCGCTCGGGAAAATACACGCCGAATCGCAAGGTACTGGGACTGGCAGCGGCGGGCGTCGCGAGCCTGTTGGTGGCGTGGATTTGGAGCTTCAACTTTCCCATCATCAAGAACATCTGGTCCAGTTCTTTTGTGCTCTGGGCCGGCGGATGGAGCCTGCTGCTGCTCGCGCTGTTCTATTGGATTATCGACGTGCGGGGGTTCCACCGGTGGTCATTCTTCTTCAAAGTGATTGGCATGAACGCCATCACCATCTATCTGGTCGACCGGTTCTTTCATTTCTCGACCATTACCGACGTCTTTATGCACGGGCTCTATCCTGTTTTTGGGATGTACCGCCCCGTGGTGGAAAGCACGTGCGTGATCTTTACCGCTTGGCTCTTCCTCTATTTTCTCTATCGGCAGAAGATTTTCTTGCGGGTGTGATGCCCGTCCATTGTGGCACCGGGCTTTACGGCATGTGCCGTCCTCCCGGCTTGGTCGGGACAGGTTCCGGATGCGCTACGAGGGCTTCCAATCTGCGGCAAGCAGACCGTACACTTCGATATCAAGGTAGTGGTCGTCAAACGCCTGGGCCTGGCGCAACACTCCTTCTTTCGAAAAGCCGAGCCGTTGCGGGACTCCACAACTCCTGGGATTGCCGGTGGCGCAGCGAATCTCAACACGCTGGAGTTTGAGTTCGGAGAACAGGTAATCAATCAACACGCGGCAGGCGCCGGTCATCAAACCTTTACCCTGGAATTTCTTACCCAGCCAATAGCCCACCATGGTCGAGCGGTTTTCCCAATCGATGTGACCCGCGCCGACGACCCCTGCCAAGTGGTTTTTCCACCAGATTCCCAGCGTGAATCCGCCATTCACGGCCAGTTGTTCCAGGGAAGTCTTGATAACTTTCTTGCATTCCTCCAGCGATTGCTGCACATCCCACTCCGGCAGCCACTCACGCAGGTACGCCCGGTTGTGTTCGATGAGAGCGAACAGTTCCTCGGCATGATGGTGCTCAAGCAGCCGAAGTTCCGCGCCTTCCGCGAAAGTGTGGCTCAGAATCATCAATAGTTATAATTGCCTTAAGCAACGGCTTCCGCTTCAATCTCCACCAGCATTTCAGGATCAATGAGGCGAGCGACGCCGATCATGCTGGTGGCGGGATGGACCTGGCCAAAAAATTCCGAGTGGGCTTTGGCAACTTCCTCCCATCGATCGATTTGGGTTACATAAATGCGGGTGCGAACCACGTGTTCCAAACCAAGGCCCAACCGCTGCAGGGCGCCTTCGATATTACGAATGGTCTGTACCGTCTGCGCGTACATATCACCGGGGGCCAGCACTTTGCCGGAAGGATCGGTGCCCGTTGTGCCGGAAACGTGGACAACGTCGCCCACCTGCACGGCCCGCGCGTAACCCACTTTGGGTTCCCAGGGCGTGCCGGAAAAAGTCTTATTCCGTTTGATTTTCATCTATCGGCCTCCGAATTCAACATGGCAGCGATTGGCGAACCACTGCGGTCTGCGTATGACAATTAAGCCTTTTCAAAATAGCGCCGATGGGCTTTGGCGAGGGCAAGGCGTTGACGGCGCCTTACGAGCGCCTCACGGTAGCGCCGTTTTTCTTCCTTGGTGCGAAGAAGCAGGGGGGGAACTTCCTGCGGTTTTCCCGCGGCATCGATGGCCACGTAAGTCACGAAGGCGGAACTGGTCTGCTGCGTCTCGCCCGTCAGGTAATCCTCCCGGTACACCCTCACTTCTACTTCCATGGATGTCCTGAAAGCGCGGGTCACGTGGGCGCGAAGCAGTACATGCTCGCCCACACGGATGGGGTAAAGAAAATCAAGATTGTCCATCGCCACCGTCACCACCTGGGCTCGCGAGTGCCGGTTCGCCGAGATCGCCCCGGTGATATCGATCAGGTGCATCACCCTGCCGCCCAGCAGGTTTCCCAGCGGATTGGCGTCGTTCGGAAGGACCACTTCCACCATCTCGGCGGCTGATTCAGCAACGGTTTTCCCTTGGATTTTGGCCATGTTATCCAATCTTCGCAAAGTTAAGTCGTGGTACGGCACAAGGACGCTGAGTCGAGCCCGTAGAGGGAAAGCGGGCATGGATTCTAATCGTTCAGCAGTGGCCCCCCGCGCGTTCGAAGTCTCGGAACCGAAGCGAGATGGTCCGCGTTCTGAACCAGCCACAAGCATTACGGGCCCGTTCGTCCAAAAGCTTTTGCCTTGCCCGGTTCGTACGCCTATACTATGCGAGCCAGTGGGGCGTTGCAATCAGAATCAACAGTTTGGCGTCCCCGGTCCGGGAGAGCAGCCCGGCCGCTTTCAGTTTGCATTCCCGGAAAGGGAAAAGTAAGAACCGAGGCTTGCCCTATGTCCCCTGATGCAGAGAAGACACGTCGTGAGTTCCTGGAAGAGGCCCTGCGCCAGGACCCCAATAATGCTTTTGCCCGCTATGGACTGGCCATGGAGTCCGTAAACACCGAACCCGCTGCAGCTTGGACCCACTTTGAGCATCTCCTCGTGCACCAGCCCGAGTACGCAGCGACATATTACCAAGCTGGTGTCTTCCTGATAAAGCAAGGTCGAATTGATGAGGCGCGTAAAGTGTTGACCACCGGCCTGCAGGTCACTGGCCAGCAAGGAAAGCATCACGCCAAGGCAGAGCTTCAAGCTGCTTTGGATGACCTCAATGATAGGTAACAGGGACCGATTGCACCCAAGCAAATGTCCATAAGTCCGGTTGCCAGCACGCCTAGTGAATTCAGCCGGGAGAAGCGGGCCGTTGCCCTGACTTCCGTCGCCGCAGCGGTGTTGCTTACCACGCTGAAGTTGACGGTGGGACTTTGGACTGGCAGCCTGGGAATACTTTCCGAGGCAATGCACTCCAGCCTGGACCTTGTGGCGGCAGCAATCACTTACGTTTCAGTTGTTGTCTCGGATAAACCGGCGGATCTTCAGCACCCCTTTGGGCACGGTAAGGTGGAGCACCTGTCCGCTTTCACGGAAACCGGCCTGCTGATCGCAACCTGCTTGTGGATCGTCTATGAAGCCGTGCGCCGCCTGTTCTTCCACGAAGTGCACGTGGAACCTTCCCTTTGGGCGTTCGGAGTGATGTTCATCTCCATTACCATTGATACCCTTCGCTCGCGCGCGCTTTTCCGCGTAGCGCGCAAATACAACAGCCAGGCGCTGGAAGCAGACGCGCTGCATTTCTCCACCGACGTCTACAGTTCCACGGTGGTCATCCTCGGATTGATCCTGGTCTACATTTCCGACCAGCGAAAAATACACTGGCTGCGCGTTGCGGACCCGGCCGCGGCGCTGGCGGTGGCGGGAATTATTGTTTACATCTCGCTGCGCCTGGGGAAAAGAACCGTCGACGCCCTGGTTGATGCCGCGCCCACGGGGACCAGCACCCTGATCGCGGATACCGTGTCGCGGGTCGCCGGCGTCCTTAGCCTCGACCGCATCCGCACGCGTGAGAGCGGCAGCCGGCTGTTCGTGGATTTGCGCCTCACCCTTGCCAGCAACATATCGCTGGAACACGCCAAGTCCGTTGCCGATGTCGTGGAAGCGGAGGTCCACCGCCTGTTCCCCATGGCCGACGTGGTTATCCACACGACCCCGCAGGAACCTTCCTCCGGCGACCTGGTGGCGAAGATCCGCGCCGTAGCGCATCGCCGCAACTTCCTGGTTCACGAGGTGTCAGCCTACGAGGTAAACGGGAGGGTCAATGTCCACCTTGACCTGGAGGTTGATCCCCAGCTCCGCCTGGCCGAGGCGCATGACCGCTCAACCCAGCTCGAGAGCGAGATCAAGGCAAATCTGCCGGAAGTGAACGAAGTCAATGTGCACCTGGAGCCTCTCGTTGCGGCCGTGGAGACCGGCAACGAAGCATGGATGGACAACTCGGCAATGGAGCACAAGCTGGAGGAGATCGCGCGAGAGACTGCGGGGGTCTTGAATTGCCACTCCGTTGAAGCCCACCAAGTTGGCGGCAACGTGGTGGTCCGGCTGCATTGCACGCTTGAGCCAGACCTTCCCATCGCCAAGGTTCACGATATAACAGAAACCCTGGAATTCAAGTTCCGCCAGGCCTTCCCACAAATCTCCAAAGTCACCATCCACGCCGAACCGCTGGACAAGGCATAAGCCCGGAGGATTGGTTTAGATGCTCGACCTCAAACAGCGGGTCATCGTTGCGCTATCGATCTTACTCGTCACTACGGGCGCGTTGCTTTCGCATCCGCAGCCCCAGGCTCGCTATGAAATCCGTGCTATCCATGACCCCAACGGGACAGGACGGTTCTATATGGGCCGCGAGATCGCTCAGGTCATGGGGGCAGGTGGCATTGCCTGGCTCGATCGGCCGGAGCGGGCCGACGAAGAACATCCTGACCTGGTGATTAAAGCCATGGGACTTCACGGCGGAGATGTGGTGGCAGACCTGG
>CAYTMD010000288.1:5054-8142 GCA_964438685.1 uncultured Acidobacteriota bacterium | reverse complement strand
CCCACTTACTTCCGCTATTTCCCGGACGGAACCTCCGCAGGCGGCACTGTCAGATTCTGCCACACATTTGCTTCCCGCTTGGATGGAAAAAAGACAGGTAGGGGTTGTTTGTCTCCCGTAACCCGGCAGGCAAATAATCAGGAGGCACGATGGTGTCAGGAAAGATGTTTGCCATCGCCATTCGGCGCCGGCCGATTGTGGTAGCATGGCCCTTGAAGCGCCCAGAGGGAGCGTGGTCGTCGTCTTTTGCTCTCCCACTAACTGCTATATGGAGGCATGGAATGAAGGAAGTTGCTGGCCAACGACCGCTGCGGATTATCAATGGCATTGCGCCAACTCGGATTTGTGACAATGGTGGCTGGACGGACACCTGGTTCGCCAAGACAGGGAAGATTTTCAACATTGGCGTGTATCCGTACGTGGAGGTTCAGGTTGAAGTATTTCACCGCGACGACAAACCCCAGCAAATTGTGATCTTCGCGGAAAACTATGGCCAGCGATTTCCCGTAGCGCAAAGAACCGCCGGATGGGGTGAGCATCCCCTGTTGGAGGCAGCCGTTGAACGGATGAAGGTCCCCTCAAACCTGGCCTTAAATGTCACGATATTCTCCGAGGCGCCCAGCGGAGCGTCCACGGGCACTTCGGCGGCCGTAGGTGTGGCACTAGTGGGAGCACTCGACCGTCTCACCCGGGGGCATCTGACCGCGCATGAAGTTGCTTACACCGCCCAGGCGATTGAGACCCAGATGCTCAAGCTCCAGTGTGGAATTCAGGACCAATTATGTTCGGCCTATGGCGGCATTAATTACATTGAGATGTTTGATTATCCTTATGCGAGCGTATCCCAAATCCAGGTGCCGAACGCCATTTGGTGGGAGCTTGAAAGACGCATGGTCCTCATCTACTTTGGTAAATCTCATACCTCATCCGCTGTCCATGAAAAGGTCATTCATGAACTCGAGGGGTTGGGACCGGGATGCAAGAAACTCCAGGACCTGCGGGTGACCGCGGAAAAATCTCGTGACGCCGTTTACGCCGGGGACTTTGCCGGGCTCGGGAAGTCCATGATTGAGAATACGGAGGCACAGGAACGCCTGCATCCTGACTTGGTGAGTTCCGATGCGCGGCGGGTAATTGAGATCGCAAAAGCGCATGGGGCTTTGGGATGGAAGGTGAACGGGGCGGGGGGAGATGGGGGTTCGCTCACGATCCTCTCGGGCGCCCTGTCGCACGTTAAGCGTGCCATGATCCGGGAGATTGAAGCTGAAAATCCCCTGTTCAGGAATATTCCCGTCTACTTGAGCCGAACGGGTCTTCGCACTTGGGAAGGCTTACCCGGTGAGTCAAAATGATTTCAGCCCACGCAGGGGACCTGGCGCCTGCCTTGATTCCAAGACACTGCTGTCCAAATTAGCAGACGCTCCCAGTGGACCACGCGGGACCGCTCTCAGCCATCATGAATTCGACATCGAAACCAAGAGTACATTTCCCCTCGCCCCCTTGGGGGAGAGGGGGTCTTTACCAAAATGGAATTCGTTTGGGAGAGCCGCAAAAGCCAGGCAAAGGTGAAATGCCCTCGGCGTCAACAGCATCTCAATAGGCCCCAGAGTTTTGACCCCCTCACCCGTCCCGCCCCGGCTGATGAAAACGCCGGCTGCGGGCCACCCTCTCCCCCAAGGGGGCGAGGGGAGTGAATTTCTTCGATCTCCGCTGGAAACAGGTTGCCTCGACCGCCAGTGTGAGAATGCCCCCCAGTTTCCCCGCATAGCGAGCGCCTGTGCTGCAGCTCATTCCAAACCCGACGACATCTGTTTTGGGCACGGGCGATTCCAAGACGGCCCCAGCCTGCATAAAGACCTAGCCGGGCGTAGCTCCACGGTGGCTTTGGTACCTCTCGGGAAGGTATTGTACTCTGTCTGTATTCTCGATAAGATGTTGGGTGGAGAGGGGATACTCCAAGCCGCGATTCTTACGGCGGCGCGAGCTCGCGTCGGGCACCATCCAAGCGCACGTGGAGGCAGAATGCGTAACTATCTGATCGTGATGGCCGCTACGATCTGTCTGGGGATTACTTTGGCCGGCACGGTCCGAGCCCAGAATGTTGATTTGCGCGCACAACAGCAGTTACTTAAGGTGCAGCAGAAGCGCGAGCGCGATGCCTTGAAGATTCAGCAGCGGAATATTAAGCAATCCTGGAAGAATGCACGGGTTTCCAGCGCCATGCGCGATGAGTCAAATCACCAAATGCAGCGTGCAAGTCGCGACCTTAAGCAGAGGCAGAAGGACGCAAGGCAAGACTTAAAAGATCGCCAAAAGGCGCTTCAGGAAAACCGACGAAATTATGGCCAGTGAAGGCCGCACGGCTTGACGGGGTTGGGTCTCGGCCCAGGGAGGTCGCCATGAAGTGGATTGCCCGGTTTTTGGCGATTTGTCTACTTGCCGGTATCGCGTTCGTTGCCCAGGGTGGGCAGACTGCCGATCAATCACAGGCGCCAAACCACAGCCCTGCGCAAGGCCCGGCGCCCGGAGATCTTCCGGCAAGCAAGCATGCGCCCACGCTAGGCCCGCAATCGGGGCCGTCCTTGGGAACCGGCCCGGATACATCCACCACGATTGATGTCCGTAGACTGATGCGGATTCACACCATTTACATCGAGAACATTGATAATGCGCTGAGCGACAAACTGGTGGATTCGCTGGGCAAGTGGGGGCGGTTCCGTCTGGTCACCAAGGCGAAAGATGCCGACGCAACATTACGGGGGTCATGTTTGGAATCGCGCCGCCTGAAGCACGTGCACTCCGAGATTTTCATTTCCGACCGCGGGGGCAAGTCGATTTGGCAGGACTCAATTTACCGGCCCTTCAATCCTCCGACCCTCGATCAAGCTGTTGTGGATACTGCCAATGTCGTGGCGGCACATCTACAGCGGACCATGCTGGAGGCTGACCGGCGGTAACAGCAAGACAACGGGGGCGCAATCTACCTCGAATATTAGAGAAGGCGGCTGCAAAACGGCCTGCCCAGGGCTTCTAAATCCCACAATGTCAAAATTGATGATATTTCATAACATCCTTGCCGGATGCGAGG
>CAYTMD010000288.1:0-5044 GCA_964438685.1 uncultured Acidobacteriota bacterium | reverse complement strand
CAAATTAAGTCCGCCCAATAGGGCTCTCGATTCCACCATGTCCAAATTGATGACATTTCATAAAATCCTCCCAGGATGCGAGGAAGGGAATCCCGAGGCCTGGAGAGGCTTCCTGACGAATTACACTCCCACAGCTCTTGAGCTGTTCGGCGTTTACTCCCCCTGGACTCCTGACGCACGTTTGCAAGCATGGCGCGATGCCCTTCCGGTCTTGAGCGCCGATGCGTGTGCCGTCCTGAAGGGGTTCTCGCACCAATCGGAGCGCGAATTCCTGGTGGGCTTGCGCGCGTTTCTGCAGGATTGGGCCTTTGCCAAGCTCCAACCTTCGCAGGACGCTGCGGTGCCACCCGCGCCCACGGCTGAGACGCTTGGGACACTGCTCGCCGGATTGCCCTTGATGCACCAGGAAATTACTTTCCTGGCCCTGTCCGGGTATTCCCAGGCGACCATCGAAAAGATTCTGCGCATTACTCCCGCCGTGGCGGAAGAGGGTTTGGAGAGATTGCGCGCCAGTTACGTGGCGGTAATCGAGCGAAGTGAGGACCGGTGCCTGTGGCCCTCCGCCTGGATTGGCATCAGCAAAGCGGCGCGCGCGAACGAACAGAAGGATTGCACACCCCTCCGCCAACTTATCCGCATTCTTGATGGCCAGGCGAGTTGGTATGACAAATCTCCGGCGGAAACGCATCGTGCCAAGTGCCTGCATTGCCTGGAACTTTGGAATGCGTTGCAGGAGGTTGTCGCTTGGGACCGCACGCCCCAACCCTTGCCGGCGGACGGTATCGAGTCCCTGATGGCATTGATTCCCATTAAGCAGGAAAAACGCAAGCCGTCTCTGTTTGCCCGCATTCTTGGCAAATAGACTTGCCCAGCAGGTTTGAATCACCGCAATGAAAAGCTTGCCATTGCTTGGATCCACGCTGTAGATTGATTTCGTCTATGCGCAATTACCGCCAGGAATTCTCCGATTTTTCGCCGCTGATATACCTCGACTGCGCTTACCAGGGACCTCTCCCGCGGGCGGCGGTGGAACGAATCTACCAGGCGATTGAACTTAAATCCCGCCCGGACCGGTTGAAGGCGCCGGAGTATTTTCGTCTGCCGGAACGCGTCCGGGCCCACATTGCCCGGTTGACGGGTGCGGCAGCGGAAGAGATCGCCATCACCAACAGCGCCACGCAAGGAATCGGCATTGTGGCAGCGGGGCTTAACTTCAGCGCGGGTGATGAGATTGTGGTCGCGAGCACAAACTTTCCCTCCAACCTTTTCACCTGGCTTCACTTGCGGCGCAAGGGCGTAATCGTAAAGGTGGTTGAGGCGGTCGGGGGCGAAGTGACCCTCGACCAGGTGGCGGCGGAGTTGACCAACCGCACCCGCGTGTTGGCGCTTGATTGGGTGAGCTATTCCACCGGCTCCCGGATCGACCTCGCCTCTTTTGGCAGTCTGATTCACGAACGTGGCGGCATATTCGTAGTGGATGGCACGCAGGGAGTCGGCGCGAATGAATTGAACCTGGACGCGTTGCCAGTCGACGTGATGGCCTGCGCAGCCTACAAGTGGCTGCTGGGACCGTACGGGACCGGATTTGCTTATGTGGCGCGGGATTTATTGGACAAGCTCGACGTGAACGTCATCAATTGGTACTCGGTGGAAGGGGCGGAAGATTTCGATTCGCTTCCTCAAGAAAAATTCAATTTGATACATGATGCGCGCGTGTTCGATTCCGGCGAAACAGGAAATTTCATCAATCTTTATGGCTTCGAAGCGTCCTTGGAATTCGTGGAAGGCGTTACGGTCGAGACTGTGAATCGCCATTGCCGCCGGCTCCTTTGCCAATTGGAGGAAGGGCTGCGCGCGCGAGGTTACACGCTCTCGGCGGCGTCTTTCCCTGGGCATGAATCCACGATCCTCGGGTTCAGCGCTTCCACGGATGACGCGACCGCCGACTTACACCAAAAGCTCTCAGCGAATCAAATCGCCGTGAGTTTGCGCCAAGGCATGATTCGAGTTTCGCCATACCTTTACAATAATGGTGCCGATATCGATCGGCTGTTGGAAATCGCGGACCGCGCCTGAGACAATCCCAAACGACTGAAATAAACTCAGCCATGCATCTTCGCCCCTTCCGTCCTGACGATCTGCAGACCCTGTATGAAATCGATCAAGCCTGTTTTGTCCCTATGATTTCTTACACCCGGGAAGAATTGACCGGCTTCATCGGCCATCGTCATTCGCAAACCTGGGTGGCCGAAGAGAATGCTGAAATTGCCGGGTTCCTCATTGCCCACCGCGAACCGCGCAAAATCCTGCACATCGTTACCATCGACGTTCTGAAAGCCTGGCGCCGGCGCGGGGTGGGCTGGCTTTTAATGGACGCCGCCGAGCAGTGGGCCCGCGATCACGATATGCGCATGATCGGGTTGGAGGTTGCACACGACAACCTTTCCGCCCAGAAGTTCTACGCGGCGCGGGATTATCGTAAGGTCAATGAGATTGAGCATTATTATGCTGACGGATCAACCGCCTGGGTGATGGTGAAGGAGTTGTCTTAGAAAGTTGTCAGTCATCAGTTACCAGTTTTCACCGAGGTTTTACTGACTCCTGAGCACCGACCACTGACAACCGGGTATAATCGGCTGTCCTTTGCGCTGGCGAAATAGGGAAAGGGAACCAATGCCAAATACTCTGACTTCCGCGAATCGCAGGGTCATTACGATTGCCATCATTGTTGCCGGCGTCTCGCTGGCCATTGGATTGAAATACTTTTCCCATGCATTCCCCGAAGCTTCCATTGAATTCCGGGTGAACCGGGATGATTCCGTCCCCTTGGCCACCAAGTTCCTGGCCGACCGCGGATGGAGCGTCAGCAGCTACCGGCATGCGGCGGTGTTTGACTTTGACGACAGCGCCAAGGTCTACCTTGAACGCACGCAAGGCCTGGCGCGCATGGATACCCTGACGCGGGGCCCCATCCATCTCTGGCATTGGTCGCATCGCTGGTTCAAACCGCAACAAAAGGAAGAGTTCCGCGTGGAGGTCGCTCCCGCGGGGCAGGTGGTGGGGTTCGACCATGAACTGCCGGAATCGGCGGCCGGGGCGAACCTGGATTCCGGCGCCGCCCGAGGCATTGCGGAAAAGTTCCTCGCGGATGTGATGCGGCGGGAACTGGCTGGTTTGGAATTCGTCGATTCGGTAACCGAGAAGCGCCCGGCCCGGACGGATTATTCGTTCACCTGGAAACAGAAAGATCTGGATCTTGGCGATGGCAGCCTGCGCTTGGCAGTGGAGGTTGACGGTGACCAGGTGGGCGGCTACCGCGAGTTTGTGAAGGTTCCGGAGGGCTGGAGCCGCGATTACAAGAAGTTGCGTTCCCGGAACGAGGCCGCGAACGTCGTGGACGAGGTTCCCTGGATCCTGTTGTGCATTGCCGGCCTTGCCCTGTTGATCCAGCGACTGCGGAAACGCGATGTGCCCATTCACCTGGCGGGCGCTTTTGCGGGGGTCACGGCGCTGCTCTATTTTCTCGGCCAGTTGAACTCATTTTCGCAGGCGGAATTCGACTACCGCACCACCGACTCCTATTCCAGCTTCGCGAGCGCGTACGTGGTGGATAACCTTCTGGTGGCCCTGGCGTTTGGCGCATTCATCTTTTTGCTGGTGGCCAGCACGGAGCCAGTCTACCGCGAGGCTTACCCGCGCTTCATCTCGATTCGCCGCTATTTCAGTTGGCAGGGGCTGCGGACACGATCTTTCTTCATCGCCAACGTGGTGGGAATCTCGCTTACATTCTTCTTTTTCGCTTACCAGACGGTGTTCTATCTTGCCGCCGCCAAATTTGGTGCGTGGGCGCCGGCAGAGGTGCCCTTTTCCGATTTACTGAATACGCGCTTTCCCTGGGTGATGGTTTTGTTCATCGGATTCTTCCCCGCAGTATCGGAAGAGATACAGTTCCGCGCCTTCGCCATCCCTTTTCTGCGGAGATTTGTGAAATCGGGGCCGGTGGCCATTGTCCTGGCGGCATTTATTTGGGGATTTTTGCACTCGGCGTATCCCAATCAGCCGTTTTTCATCCGCGGCCTGGAAGTGGGTTTTGGCGGCATCATTGTTGGCTTCATCATGCTGCGCTTCGGGATATTGGCCACGTTGATCTGGCATTATTCCGTGGACGCTCTTTATACGGCTTTCCTTCTGCTGCGCTCTCCCAACCATTACCTTATGCTGTCGGGCGGAGTGGCGGCGGGGATCATGCTTGTTCCTCTCATCGTGGCGCTGTTCGCGTACTTGAAGACAGGGACCTTCTCTGAGGAAGACCCCCTCTTGAACTCTGCCGTGGCGGTCCCGGAACCGCTGGCGGAGAATGCGGTTGCCGCCGAAGCGGAGCTGGCTTACCGGCCACTTTCCCCGTCGCGGCTGATGCTGGCCGGCGGGCTGACGTTGATCTTCGCCGCCCTGGCCGTTATTCCTGTGTATCGATTTGGGAAGGGCATCAACCTGCGCCAATCTCCCCGGGACGCGCTGGGAATTACCGACAATTTTATGCGCCAGCGGAAGATTGATCCGGCCAGCTATCAGCACGTTGTCTGGATCAATGACAATGTTGACCCTTCGGCGCTGCATTACCTGGCGGAGCGAAAACCACTTGAACAAGCGGACCAGATCTACCGCCAGGCAACACGCCTTGCCTTGTGGGAGGTGCGGTACTACCGTCCCCTGCAGAAAGAGGAGTACACGGTTTTCGTCGACCCGGTTTCCGGCGAGGTGTTCGGATTCCGGCATGGCTTGGAAGAGAATGCCCCGGGAGCGTCCCTTTCGCCGGAACTGGCCCGGGCGCTGGCGGAACAGGCGGTGCGGGAGCATGGTTACCATCTGGAGGACTACGAGCTGCAGAGTTCCGACGCGACCAAACGGAAAGCCCGTGAGGATTACACCCTGGTCTGGCAGGCCAAGCCGGGCGACCCCCGCAATGTGGGCGACGCGCATTACCGGCTGGAAGTTGATATTGCCGGTGATCAGGTGGTGGGTTTCTCGCGCTCATTCAAGTTGC
>CAYTMD010000287.1:0-8217 GCA_964438685.1 uncultured Acidobacteriota bacterium | reverse complement strand
CAAGGTGGGCCAATTTAAACCGCCGAACTGGGCCAATTCAAAATACCGGAATCAGAAGCAGCGGAACCATCGTTTGCGGAAGAAGATTCCGCCGCCCTTAATCAGGCCTTGAATGAGATTGGACTCAAGCATCGCGAAGTCCTGGTCCTGCATTTTCTGGAGGATTTATCGATGGCGGAGATCGCAAAGGTTGTGGGGTGCTCCGAAGGCACCGTGAAATCCCGCATTTACTATGCAAAAAGGGCGATGAAGCAAATCCTGATAGGAGGTGGTTATGGAACAAAGAAATGACAGTATTCGCGACCGGTTACTGTCACGTCTCCCCCAGCCTGCGGATCTTGCAGCTTACCGGGAGGAAGTGGTGTCCATTTTGGAGAAGAACGAGAAGGCGTATCGCCGGGAGAAGTGGAAGACCGGTGCAATATTGCTCTTGGCGGTCGGCCTTATAGCTGTCCCTCTCTCGCTGGACTGGCTACGACTCGACACGCCCAAAGGCATCTCCTATGGGTTCTTTGCTTCCCTCTATTTTCTTTATGCGATAGCGGAGGTGCTAAAACACTTCATCAACCGGAGCAGAGTGGAGATACTGAGAGAAGTCAAACAAGTCCAGTTGCAGGTGCTCGAACTCCAGGCTTCGCTCCGAAAGAGTGGCGACCAATAAACCTCTCCAGGTTTCGTCTCTGCGGCTTAGGTTTCAGCGGAGTGGGTAGCGCCGCGCGGCCTCTGGCCGCAAAGGGGCCATTGGCGCTGGCAGTAGGAATTGTAACGGGGCTGGAAGGGTTGGTCGGGAACAAACTGGGGTATAATCGCAGCCACGGGAAGACCTAAATGGAGATTTGCGGTTGACAATGATTGATAAGCCCGCGATTAAGAGTCTGCACATTCAGAATCTACTCTCGTTTGGTCCGGACTCTCCGAAGATCACGCTCGGACCACTTAATGTTCTCATTGGCCCGAACGGGTCAGGCAAGTCGAACCTTATCGAAATCGTTGCGTTATTGCAGAGCACTCCCCGGGATTTGGCGAAACCCATTCGGGAGGGCGGCGGCATCGTTGATTGGCTATGGAAGTTGCCAGTGGCGCGTCAGAAGGCAGCAAGGTCATTACCTACGGCAACGATCGAGGTTTCGGCTAGTCCCCCTCACTTGACAGAGCCCATTGACTACCGTTTGTCGTTCACGGGTGTGAATTATCAACTTGACGTCAAGGATGAGCGAGTCGAGGTCGGGGTCGCTGAGAAGAGCCTGAAGGAAGCTCAGCCTTACTTCGGATATGTCAACGGACGTCCGATGCTCAAGATGAACGGGACGCAGCAGGAGCTCTCGCGGGAGCAGATCAACCCTCAGCAGTCGATCCTGGCCCAGCGTAAGGACCCCGCTCAATACCCGGAGCTCACCTACCTCGGTCAGCTTTTTGGTGATATCAAGATCTACCGCAACTGGCAGTTTGGGCCCATCTCTGATTCCCGGAAAATGTTCGGACCGGAACAGAGCAATGCGTTCCTGGATGAGGACATCAGCAACCTGGGCTTGATGCTGAACAGGCTAAATTCCGAGTCTCGAACTAAATCCGATTTGCTGAGGTACTTGAAGACGTTTTATGAGGGGGCCGAGTCAATTGAAACACCCATAAAGGGGGGCCTTGTCGAAGTGCGGCTCATCGAAAGAGGGGGCGTCTCGATTTCTTCCCTTAGGCTGTCCGACGGGACGCTCCTGTGGCTCGCTCTTCTCACCATTTTGCTGCACCCCTCGCCACCGCCGCTGGTTTGCATCGAAGAGCCCGAACTCGGTTTGCACCCCGATATCATTCCACCGCTTGCCCAGCTTCTGCGAGAAGCCTCTCAGCGGATGCAACTGATCGTCACCACGCATTCTGACGCCTTGGTTAGCGAGCTGACGGACATCCCTGAGACGGTAATCGTATGCGAAAAGGAAAACGGCTCAACCGCATTGAAACGTCTTGAGCGCAAACCGCTCGCAGCATGGCTCAAGACCTACAGCCTCGGGCGCCTCTGGCGGAAGGGCGAAATCGGGGGAAACCGCTGGTGAGTGTCCGTGTCTACGTCGAGGGCGCCGGTGACTACAAACATACCGATAATGCCACCGCTTGCCGCCGCGGGTTTCAGGAACTCTTCAAGAAACTCGGGCTCCCAGAAAACAGACTTAGCGTGATTGCCTGCGGCAGCCGTTTTCAAACATTTAATGACTTTCGCAAGGCCGTGCGCCAGCATCCGGGTGACTTCGTTATTCTCCTGGTGGATTCCGAGGGCCGTGTCGTTGCGCCCAGCGCGTGGACTCATCTCAATGCGAGTGATAGGTGGCAACGTCCGGCAGGTACTATTGACGACCAGGCACATTTGATGGTCCAGTGCATGGAAGCTTGGTTTATGGCCGATCGAGAAGCCCTGACCGAGTTCTATGGTCAGGGGTTTCTGGCTGGTTCACTACCGGGTCAGCCGAACATTGAGCAAATACCGAAGCGATCGCTGCTTCCAGTTCTCAAACACGCATCGAAACAAACCACGAAAGGCTCCTACCACAAGACCAGGCACGGATTCGCCCTGCTTGCGCTGATCAATCCGCAAAGTTTAAGAAATGCATCGCCCCACGCGGGCAGGCTATTCGACGTATTGATTCACAGGACAAAAGTGTGAGCCAGCCAGGCGGCATGCCATAGTGCCTTCGCAGCCCGGCACGACGTGCTCCGACAGAGCCAGCGTGACAAGTTTGTAGGCTCCACCCCTGGTGTTTTATACTTGACTACGGTATCGTTGTGGTATACAATGGACGGCGCTCGAAGGTTGATAGCGCCATGCCGTCCTTCATGTCTGCCCCCCTGACTCCTACTCTGATCGCTTCCCATCGCCACAACACCAAAATGTCCACCGGGCGCAGGACCGCGTGGGACACGGCTCGCCCGAAGCTCAATTGCCGACGGAACGAGTGGCATTTGGGACGGGCAGAAACAACGCTGAAAATTCGATGGAATTGGCTTGCCTTTGCGGAGGAGCAGGGATTTCAAAATAACTGCCTTTCCAAGATGTTATAGATAATAAATGGGGTTAGCCCTGAAAGTAGGGGTTAAAAACTCAAGAAATCAAGGAAAACGCGGTGCCCTTCCATGATGTTATTGATAACAAAGATGGTTACAAAAATCGGAGGCACTCTTTCCAAAACAGCAAGTCGATGAAAACAGGCAGGTTAGTGCAAGGAAGAATTTAGTGGGATTGCGAAAAAAAAAGGGTAAAAAATGAAGGCAAACCTCGCTATGTTGTTGAAAATACATGTAGAAAAAATGTCAGATTCTAGCCTTTCCATGATGTTGATGAAAACAAGCAACTTATAGTCACCTTTCCATGATATGTATGAAAATAAAGGGACTTAGAAAAATATGGCACAAACGGAAATTGAAAGCAGCCACGCGGATAGTGGTAAGAAAATGCCAGTGGGAGCGGTCATTGAGGCGAGGAATTCAACGCGGCAATCCATTACCTGGGCGAACGACGCCACAGCAGGTGTGAAGAAATCCTTGAACAAGCAAAAGCGTTTCACGCAAAGGCGCAAAGTCGCAGAGGGCGCAAAGAAACAAAGAAGTCGTTGCTTGCGAGTCTTTGCGCCTTGGCGTCTTTGCGTGAGATTGTTCATTTTTTCACAGCTTCACACCGGGAAGCAGCTTGCTACGGCTACAAACTGACAGGGATCGGGGTCACCGAACATCCACATTGGGTAGTGTCCCGGACGGCAGTGCCGCCCGTCAGCCCGGCAGCGATTGTTTCGCCTTGCCCATCCCAGCCAACTTCGACTCCCCATTTCCAAAGGTGCCGCCCTAAAGGACGGCGCTACATTCAGGAAAGGACACTACTGAATGCCCACGCGCAGAAGAGGATTCTGTGGATGGCCGAAGGGATTGGAAAATGGCAATAAATTTGGCTTCCATCCCGCTGTTGACACTGCCGAGGCAGCGCGGCTATTCTCAGGACGCTAGCCAGGAGGTTTCACCTAAGCAGTCGTGGACAGGACCTCGCTCCTGCCCGCGGAGGGAGCAGAAGATCATGCTTACTGCCCAACAAATTTCCCAGTACCGCGACGAAGGCTACACGGTTCTGCATGAGTTCCTCAGCCGCTCGGCGGTGGACGCGATCCTCTCTGATATTGAAGATCTGACGGCCACGTCCACGGTGGCCCATTACGATGCCGGCCGCCTGGAGATGGAGCCAAACCAGAAACTGGAGGGTAGAAAGGTGCGGCGGATTTACGAACCTTGCACTCACTATCCCCGGTTTCGAGCCCTGTCGGAGTCGAAGGACCTGCTGGACGTCATTGAGCAACTCATCGGCCCGAACCTGATTTTTCATCTCAGCAAAATAAACATGAAGCCCGCCGTGCTGGGCTCGGTGGTGGATTGGCACCAGGACCTGACCTACTATCCCCTGACCAACACCGATTCGGTTACGGTCCTCTTTTACCTGGAAGACGCGGATGCCTCCAACGGCTGCTTGCAGGTTATTCCCTGCGCCCATCGAAGGGTTCTGAATCACACCTCGCAAGGGTTGTTTCAAGGCCGCGTTACTGAGACGATTGATGCCTCGAAATCTGTATTCCTGAAAGCAAAGGCAGGGAGCGCGATTTTGATGCACTGCCTGACGCCGCACTCCTCCGCTCCCAACAACTCGCCCCATCCCCGGACTACGTTGATTATGTCTTACCGCGCCGCCGACGCTTTTCCGATTCACCTGAACTTGCGAACCGAAGCGCAGGAGGCCCACGCTCGGTTGGTGCGGGGGAAAGAACTCACGGTGGCCCGATTCGGATTGGCCTCGTTTCCGATTCCGCGCTTTCCACGCAATACGAAATCGCTCTATGAACTTCAAGAAATGTCGAGAAAGGAAGAGGCGGCACGGGTTTGAACACACGATATTCACCGCAAAGGCGCAAAGACGCTGAGTAGGTGTCAGGTATCAGGTGTCAGGTGTCAGGGTTTTACTCGCACCTGCCACCTAACACCTCTTTTGCCCCACCTCTCTGCGGTGAATGGACACGAGATGCTCCAAACGGCGCTTGACTCACGGCTGCACTGCGAGGAAAATTCCTTCCGGCCGGCCGTTTTGAGCGCCGCCGGGAAATGGCTGGGAATAATCTCCGACCCAACCCAGTCAATTCAATCCGCCAGAGGTCCCACATGATTCGCCGCACGGCACTATTATTCCTGATATCCCTAACCCTGGTAACGATGTTCCCAGGCTCCGGGATCTCATCTTCTGCGAGGGGAACACATATGGTTAAGAAAGAGGCTTTTGGAACCACGCCCGACGGGAAGGCCGTCGACATTTACACGTTAACCAACATCCACGGCATCGAGGTTCGCGCCATGACCTATGGCGGGGCAATCGTCTCAGTAAAAACCCCTGACAAGAAGGGGAACTTCGCTGATATCGTGCTGGGATTCGATTCGCTCGCCGGCTACCTTGGCAAGAATCCCTTTTTCGGAGCCCTCGTCGGCCGTTATGGGAATCGCATCGGTGGCGCCAAGTTCGTGCTGAATGGCAAGGAATACACGCTGGCAAAGAATGATGGCCCCAATACACTGCACGGCGGTCTGAAAGGCTTCGACAAAGTCGTGTGGCAGGGGCAATCATTCCAAAAGAGCGCTGAGGTCGGGTTAATTCTAAAGTACACCAGCATTGATGGCGAAGAAGGCTATCCCGGAACGCTGCACGTGACCGTCACCTACACGCTTAACGACAAGAACGAATTCAGCATCGACTATCAGGCCAAAACGGACAAGGACACTCCCATCAACCTTACCAACCACACCTACTTCAACCTGGCCGGCGAGGGAAGCGGAAGCATTCTGGGTGAAGAACTAATGCTCAATGCCGATCACTTCACTCCGGTTGACGCCACGCTGATCCCCACGGGGAAGATCTCCAGCGTAAAAGGAACGCCCCTCGATTTCACCAAGCCGAATGCCATCGGAACCCGGATCAACGATCATTATGAGCAACTGGTCTTTGGCGGCGGCTATGACCACAATTTCGTGATCAATCGGCAGGCGCCCGGCTTAACGCTGGCAGCACGCGCTTATGATTCCACCAGTGGGCGGGTTCTGGAGGTTGACACCACTGAACCCGGAGTGCAGTTCTATACAGGAAACTTTCTGGATGGCATCGCCGGCAAGCAAGGCCACACTTATAATAAGCGCGACGCGTTTTGCCTGGAGACCCAGCACTACCCGGATTCGCCCAATAAACCGAACTTCCCGTCCACGATCCTGAAGTCCGGCCAGACCTATCACTCAACCACGGTATGGAAATTCGCTACACGGTGAGGGTTAGGTGTTGGGCTACAGGTATCAGGTGTCAGGTTCCAGACATCGGCTGTGCAGTGTCAAGCGTCTGGATAATTTGAGGCGCGCCGTACAATGATCCAAAAGGAGAGATTCATTTGCTTGCCCCCTTCCCTGGCTCTTTGGCGGGTTCCTTGGCCGGTTCCTGGGTAGGGCTCGGGGCCGTGTCTTTTGAGACATACTGCACAAGGATTGAGATTCGCCGGTTGGAAGGATCCTCCGGGGCGTCAGGTTTACGAAGGTGCTGGTCGGCGTAACCCCTGACCTGGGTCACCTGGTCAGCCCGCAAACCACTCTCCTGCATCAGCCGTCGAGCAGAGTTTGCGCGGTCCACGGAAAGCTCCCAGTTTCCGTATTCACCGCCATGTCGAGCCAGGGGCCGGGAGTCGGTGTGGCCTTCAATCGAGATCTTGTTGGGGACGCCACCTAGCTCCTTCGCCAGCGCAATCAGCGTTTCCTTGCCGCTGGCGTTTAAGTCCGGACTGCCACTATCGAAGAAAGTGCTCTGAGCCGATTCCAAAAGTTCAATGCGCAATCCTTCGGAGGTAACGGTCATCTCAATTTGGCTTCCCAGTTTATTGAAGTCGTTGATCTGGTGAATGGCGCTCTGGAGATTCTCCTTGAGCTTTGACATGTTGTCTTTGGAAACAGTCAAGCTATCCCCCGGGCCCTCGCCGGCACTCTGGCCCGGACCCTTCCCATTGCCGCCTGTAAGTTTGGTAGTCCCGGCAGGGTCTTTGAAATACCCCGCCACGGCTTCCTTGACTGGCTTGCTGCTGCTCATCAGCCAGAGGACGATGAAGAGTGACATCATCGCGGTCACAAAATCGGCGTATGCCACCTTCCACGCGCCTCCATGATGTCCGCCGTGGCCGCCTTTTTTCTTGATAACGATGATCGGTCGAGCTGCTGCCATAGTAATCAGGAACCTTGGATTAAGGAGTCAGGAGGCGGAAGTCAGGAGCCAGGAGCGACCGAATACGATTGGTGATTTGCAATTGGTGATTAGTGATTAACGATTTGCAAATTTTGGTCTCAGTGCTATTCGTCAGACAGGGGCTCTCGGACCCTAGTCATTCCTGCCTTTTCAAAGGCGGATCGCTCCAATTGAGGCCGACCCTCAGTGTTCCAATCGCCAATCGCCAATCACAAATCTCCTGGTTCCTGACTTCTGACTCCTGCTTTACGCTGCGGCCTCTTTCGGCGGAGCCGCCTCACCCTTGCTGCGACAATAGCCTTCAAGCTCCTGGAAAGTGGGGCGCACGTGGCCGGGAATCGCACGCCGCGCCACTTCCACTGCCATGATGGGTGCGGTTCCTTTGATAAACGAAGCCATCGCCACGCGGAGTACGTACAGGTAGGCATGCTCCTCATCCGCACCTTTGGCCAGATTGGCAGCGAGGGGCCCCACCACTCCGTAGCAGAGGAGGATGCCCAAAAATGTGCCCACTAATGCGGCGGCCACTTTACGACCGATCTCTTCTGGCGGGCCGCCCAGGGCTCCCATGGTGATGACAATGCCCAGCACGGCGGCCACGATGCCGAGGCCGGGAAGTGAGTCCGCCACGGTACTGAGTGCCGATACAGGCTCAGTGGCGTCATGGTGGTGGATGTCCATATCGAGTTCCACCATCTGGTCGAGTTCAAAGGCTTCCACAGCGTTGCTCGCCACCAGGCGCATGGTGTCACACACAAAGCATAAGAGATGATGATCCTTAAGAAAGTCCGGGTACTTGGAGAAGATCGTACTCTTCTCCGGATCGTCCGTGTCGCTTTCGAGAGCCACCAGCCCATCCCTGCGTGCGCGTCCAAAGAGCTCGTACATCATCTTCAGCGAATCAAGGTACCAGGCTTTGGTGAATTTGGAGCCTT
>CAYTMD010000286.1:0-8221 GCA_964438685.1 uncultured Acidobacteriota bacterium | reverse complement strand
TTGATAAAGACCCCCTCACCCCCACAACAAGCAGAACGTGGGGCCCCCTCCGCCTTGCGGTCCCCCCTCTCCCCCATAGGCGTCAAAATAACGGTTTGCGGCGTTCCCCAGCCCGCAAAGCGGGCGTGGTCATTTCACTCGCGTCCAAAGCAGATCGCGTGAGGTTTGGAATGATGTGCAGCACGGGCGCTCACTATGCCGGGAAGCAGGGGCTCTTTTTCACGCTGACGGTCGAGCCAACCTGTTTCCAGCGGAGATCGAGGAACTTAAGGCCCCTCGCCCCCTTGGGGGAGAGGGTGGCCCGCAACCGGCGTTTTCATCAGCCGGGGCGGGACGGGTGAGGGGGTCAAAAACTCTGGGGCCTAGTGAAATGCTGTCGACGCTGAGGCCGTTTCACTTTTGCCTTTTACCTTGTTTTTGCTGCTCTGTCGCACGATTTCCATTTTGATAAAGACCCCCTCACCCCCACAACAAGCAGAACGTGGGGCCCCCTCCGCCTAGCGGTCCCCCCCTCTCCCCCAAGGGGGCGAGGGGAAATATATCCTCAGTTTCGATGTCGAATTCATGATGGCGGAACGGCGCGCCGCGTGGTCCATTGGGAGCGGTTGCAATTTGGACAGCCTTGACGCTTGTGTGCCCACGGGGCGGCCACGAATGTCGCCCATACTTCACAGTGGACCGGACGCCCGCACTTCCTCCGCGGAATCCCGGCTTCCGCCCCGGGGTTGCGCACCCCATCGGCGCCAAACGGTTCGAAAATCGTTCGACGCGGCATAAACCCATGCAACCAACCGGCCTTATGAGGAATCGAATGGGCAAGGTCGTGGTGCGCTTGTCAGGGGCCGGCAACAGGTGTAAAGTGGGCCTGTGGGGTTCCTTGGAGAATAAGTAACCATAAGTGGTCGGGCTCGCCAGAGACCTCACGCCGAGGAGAATTCTATGAAGAAGTGGACAATCAGCTTCGCCACCGGGCTTTTGGTTGGAGCAATTTTGCTCCCCGCCGCGCTCGCCAGTGAAACCAGGGTGCCTCCGCCGCCCCCCAGTCAATTGATCCCCGCCGGGAGTCTTCTGCACGTGCGGCTGACTTGTACACTCACCTCGAAAACCAGCAAGCCCGGCGATCCCTTTACGGGCATCGTTACCCAGCCGATTTCCGTGGACGGCAAGGAAGTTATCGCCGCCGGCAGTTCGGTGGAAGGCCACGTGGCTTTTGTGAAGCAATCGGGCCGCGTCTCGGGCGTGGCGCAAATGCGCGTGGTTCTGGACGACATTATCACCACGGAAGACGTCAAGTTAGCCCTGCCCGCGGGGCTTGACGACATGAATGCCGGGCCTTGCGCCAAGACCAATGGCAGCGAGGAAGGAACCATCAAGGGTTGTGGCAAGAACAAGAAGGATGCCCTGAAAGATGCCGGCATAGCTGGCGCCATGGGGGCGGGCGCTGGTTCCATGGTGGGCTTGGGGTCCGAGATCGACTGCCGGTACTACGGTAACTGCGGGGGGCCCGGGTTCGGGACTGCCCTAGGCGGCGGAGCGGCAATCGGAGCTGGTACGGTGCTGATCTACGACCTTCTGAAACATGAGAAACATATCATCCTCGTGCAAGGCACCACGATGACGTTCGTCATCAGCCGGTCAGTGGATGCGAGCACCGGCAAGCCGCTTGAGCCAACGAACCCTAATGAAGCCACCAAACAGTGATCTTGCGCGGTCCCACTCTCCGGCGGGCATTGCCTTGAGCCGGGAAAACCCATTTGTAGAGTCTTGCTCCCGTTCGCGGAGGAATCGGAGATGAAACGAGCCTGCTCGCTCACCTTTGTGAGCGTCGCTGTGGGGTTGGTTGCCGGCCTATTGGCTTGGGGTGTCGATGCGGGCGACATTGCCCTGCCCAGCGGAACTCAACTTGTGGTGAAGCTGACGAACACCTTGAGCACCAAAGGCAGCGAGGAAGGCGATCCGTGGGCGGGAAAGGTGGCGGAACCTATCTTTGCCGGGGGAACCGAAGTAATTCCCGCCAATAGCACGGTGCGAGGCCGCGTCACCTTTCTTCAACCCGCCGGGCGCGCCACGGGAAGGGGTGAAATGCGCCTGGTCGCGGAGACGATTTCGACAACCGAACAAGGCACCTTCACCATCGTGGCCCAACTCAAAGAGGCGCAGGACAATAAGGGCTCTACCGTGAAAGATGCGGAAGGAACGGTGGAAGGCCCCGGCAAAAGTGTGAAGAACACCGCCAAGGAGGCTGGCATTGGAGCCGCCATCGGCGGAGGTGGTGGCCTGATGGCCGACGGCGGAAAGGGAGCCCTCTACGGTATGGCCATTGGCGCCGTTGCTGGTATCGTCCATAGCGTCGCCAAGAAACATCAGGGAGTGTTGCTCCCCCCCGGAACCGAACTCACCTTCGTTTTAGATCGAACTTTCCTGTCGAAACACATTACTCCCCCACCCCGTCCCGAAGCTTCTTCGGAATAACCAGCCTACAGTTTCTTCAGCGCGTCGGTGATGATCTGCTTGCCGTGGAAGCGGCCGTTTTCGATGAAAATTTCGTTGGTATCCATGCCGGCAATGATGACGCCGGCGAGGTAGATCCCGGGGACATTGCTTTCCCGCGTTTCGGTATTGCACCGGGGACGCTGCGTTTTGGGATCAATCTCCACGCCGATATCGCGGAGGAATTGAAAATCCGGATGATAGCCGGTGAGGGCGAAAACAAAATCGTTTTCCAGCCGCAGGACTTCCCCATCAATCTGTTGAATGCAAATCGACTTGGGTGCAATCTCCTTCACCACGGATTGCGGTAGGGCGCGAATGGAGAATTCCTTGATGCGATTTTCAATGTCGGGCCGAATCCAGTACTTGATTTTCGGACTCAGCGCAGGCTCGCGATAGATCAGGGTAACCTCTGCTCCATGCCGCCAAAGGTCGAGGGCCGCGACCGCGGCGGAGTTCGCCGCACCAATTACAGCCACTTTGCGCCGGTAGTACGGATGCGGATCGGTATAGTAGTGTGAAACTTTGGCAAGATCCTCGCCGGGGATGCCCATCATATTGGGCAAATCGTAATAGCCGGTGGCGATGATCGCCATCCTGGTTGTGTATTCCTTCCGGTACCCTTCGCCCGTCTCGGTCGCCACGCGAAATCCGCCGCCTTGGCCGCTGATCCCCATTACCCTTTCCTGGAAGTGGATGGGCAGGCGATAGAAGTCCGCCACCCGGCGATAGTACTCCAGGGCTTCAGCGCGATGCGGCTTGGTGTTCAAACTGGAAAGCGGCAAGTCTCCAATTTCCAGGCGTTCGCGCGAGGTGAAAAACGTCATGGTGCTGGGATAATGGAAAATCGAGTTCACCAGGACGCCCTTTTCCACCACCAGGACTTTCAGTTCGCTCTTCACCGCTTCAATGGCACAGGCCAATCCCGTGGGCCCGGCGCCGACAATCAGGATATCCAATGGTTCGTGCATTTGACTTTCCTTATCGCGATTTCTTTCGCCCCTTACGGGGCTCGGGGGCGATGTGCGCCGCTTTACCCACGGCTAACGCCATGGGCTACGATCTTTCGCCCGCTACGCGGGCTGGCACATTCCAGGAAACTACATTTATCCCAACCCCGATGCGGATGAGGGGGGCGCCCATGGATCAATTGCCAGTTAATGTGATGGGACTCAACATCCCGCCGCGAAGTCACTGCGTATGGCTCTCCCTCAGCAGTTCCTCCAATTCCCTTTTGACGCGCACATAGGTGGCCAAGAGTTCCGGCGTCGCTTCCACCGAGGTATCCTTCCAAGTAAATACCATTCTGCCGGCACGCTCAATCAGGACGCCAATCCCGCTGCCCAGGTGGTATCCCACACCCCCAAACTGCCGCACCCTATCAGCGGACAAATCGAGCAACGCGACGAAGCCTGTCTTCTCCACTGCCACATAGCGGGCAAACTGCTCGAAGGTGACGAATTGGAATCCTACCTTCAGCAGGCTTTCCAGGCGGGCAACCTGTACGGGATGCAGCGGGGGCGGCGAAACTTCAGGCACGATCCTCCCCTTTTGCCTTCTGGGAGTTGAAAGCCTCGCGCGAAATGGCGTAGAGCACCACGCGGATTCCTTTGTGAACGGCTTCCCGTTCGAAGCGCATACCGATCTTCTCCATAACACGAAGAGAATCCCGGTTGGCAGCCTGCGCGATCGCTACAATCCGTTCCAAATTACTTACCCCGAAACCGTAGGCCAGAGCTTGGCGCGCCGCTTCCGTGGCCAGCCCCTTTCCCCAATGCGACGGAGCCAGCCACCAGCCGATTTCCACGCCCGGCCCCTCCGGCAGGTGCTGGAGGCCGCAGATTCCAATCAGTGTCTCGCTATCCTTCGGCAGCAGCTTCCAGAGGCAAATTCGGTGCCTCTCCCAATTCTCACACTGCCGGGATACGAATTCCTGAACGCGCTCGTCAGGCCATGGCTCACCCGTTCCGAGATAGCGAACCACCATCGGGTCCGTTGCAATCTTCTGGAATTCCTTCCAGTCTTCTTTCCTCCAGGTGGCGAATCGCAAGCGGTCGGTTTCCAGAATCACCTGCTGAGTCTGATCTGCCAGACTATCCATCTTGAATCCTCCCATGGATCGGTGCTGGCCTCTGCCGCTGCGACGACCGAGGGCTGTAAATTTAAGTCACTGCTCCCCGCGACCGCCATTCGGCATAATCACCGGAAGCGATTTGGCGGCGGCTTCCCTGCCCTGGTCCCAGCCAGTAGATCCAACAACTCTGCCGTGCGCCGGAATTCACCACAACCGCGGTAATGGCCCGCACAAACTCGCTTTGCTCGGGCGCGCCGGGCGTAAATCCCTCAACTTCATCCAGGACTTCCAAGTCCGCGGCGGGCTGCCGAAGTTCAAACACTTCGCCGTGAACCCACTCCTGCTCCCTGTCCGCCGGACGCGCCCCCGGATAGCGTTCCAGATCAAAGAGCCGGCCAGGCACTTTCGCTTCCGCTTGAAACCGCGCCCCAAGGCGTGCCAGATGATGGTGCAACTCAAAGCCACGCAGCAGCGTGCCATAAACAAACAACAGGCAGCAGTCCGCTGCTTCAGCCGGTTCAGGAATCATGGGGCAGAACCCCTGTCCAGGCGACGTGAATTCCGGCGTAAGCGCATATGCCCATCCGCCCCACCGAACCCCATTATTTCATTGGCAAACGATGACCGGAAATTAGGTTTCGGTTTCCAGCGTTTCGATGATACGGCGCAAGGCGGCGACGATTTCCTCCCGCTCCACACTTACCTTGCGGAATTTCAGAACCATCTTGAATTCCTTGGCGGGAGGAACATAGTTGAAAACCGCATGGCGTGGTTTCTTTTCGGGATTGCGTTCCGCACGCGCCTGTTCGCGGTTGACCAGGCCCAAAGCAAACCGCCGAACCAGGTCGCGCATTTTGTTTTCGTCCGGCTGCCTCGCCACTTGCAGCAATTGGGATTTGGAAAGCACGTTGGCTTCAATGCACTGCGCCTTCACCGCGTCCGGAATGGTGCGCAAGCTCAGGGTTTCGGTAATGGAGGAACGCGATTTGGCAATCCGGCGCGCGATGTCTTCGTGGGTCAGGGCAAAACGATCCGCCAGGGCCTGCACGCCGTCGGCCTCTTCAAAGGGTGTCAGGTCCTTGCGCTGCAGGTTTTCAATCAGGGCGATTTCCATGGTTTCGCCCTCGTCCACGTCCTTCTCAATACAAGGCAGTTCCTTCAGACCGGCGGCGTTGGCGGCGTGGAAGCGGCGCTCACCGGAGATGATCATGAACCTGTCGGAGTCCGCCAGGTAGCGCACCAGCAGCGGCTCCAGGACGCCCTTGTCGCGGACTGAATCCGTAAGGCTTTGCAGGTCGCCCAAATTCTTGCGCGGCTGATCGGCATTGGGCTGGATCTGCTCAATGGGAATCATGCGGCCGATCGCTGCCCCGCTCCGCGAGATGATTTCCTCAACGTAATGTGAGTTGTGCCGCATCTTGACCGTAATGGGTAAACCAGCGCGTCTAACTGACACGTTGTATAACCTCCCTGGCGAGTTGCGCGTACTCGGCTGCACCCGTGGAATCAGGCGCGAAACTGAAGATCGTTTCCTTGTAAGCGGGGCTCTCCTCCAGACGCACGTTTTTGCCGATCACGGTCTTGAATACCTTATCGCCAAACACTTCCCTGACCTGCTTATAGATATCGCGTGCCAGGTTGGTGCGTTTGTCATAGAGCGTTACGATGACCCCCAGCAACTGCAACTCGGGGTTGGGACGCGCGCGAATACGCTCCAGCGTTTCCAGCAAATCGTCGGTCCCTTCCAGCGAATAATACGAGGCCTGAATGGGCACCAACAAATACGTAGCCGCCACCAGCGCGTTGACGGTAATGATTCCCAGCGCCGGAGGGGTATCAATCACAATCAGGTCAAAGTCGTCCCGCACTCCCGCCAGCGCATCCTTCAGGCGGAAGGGCGCGTCAAACTGGCCCACCAGATTTGCCTCCAGCTTGGCCAGGGATATCTTGGCGGGCACCAGGCAAAGGTTGGCCACTTTGGTGGGATGCACCACGTCCTTCACCATGACGTGAGGGTCTGACAGCACATCGTAGATTGACCCCTTGATCTCTTCGGGAGAAAAGAACGTCAGCGTCGTGTTGGACTGGGGATCAAGATCAATCAGCAGTGTGCGATGCTCCTTCAGGGCGAAGGCAGCAGCTAAATTTACCGACGTCGTGGTCTTTCCGACGCCGCCCTTCTGGTTCGCGATGGCAATTACGGTTGCAGGCATTTATGGGACTCGGAACTAGGGATTAGGGGTTAGGGATTCGGGAGTCGGGATGCAAACTCAGGGGATTGGGACTTCGTCCTTAATTCACCGTTCAGGATTCATAATTACGTATTTAAATCTTCTAAACCCTAATCCCCAATCCCTAGCACCCAGCCCCTACATCTTATACCGCCCCATATCCTCGTCGTTTAGATTTTCCAGCCACTTGCGCAATTCTTCATTACTGACTTTATCCGTGGAATTCCCGGAATTCTTGGAGCTTTTCAAGACTTCGTCCTCAACAAAGATGGGGCAATCCACGCGCAAGGCAAGAGCCAGCGCGTCGCTGGGCCGTGAATCGATTGACATCATCTGGCCATCGCGTTCCAGCCAGATCAGGGCATAAAAGGTGTCATCGCGAAGCTCGCTGACCACAACCTTTTGCACATGTGTTTCCAGTCCCAGCAGCAGGTTCCGCAGCAGGTCATGGGTCATGGGGCGCGGCGTCGTTACCTTTTCGATCTCCAGGGCAATAGCGTTGGCTTCATAAATTCCCACCCAGATCGGCAGCACCGACGTTCCCCCCACATCCTTGAGGATCACGATGGGCATGTTGGTGACGGGATCCATGACCAGACCCCGAATTTTCATTTCCACTTCCATGCACTCCCCCTATTTATTGCCGATTGATGATTGACGATTTTCGATTGAATGTCCTCACTTGACTGGCATCCGTACCCGCCAAGTAGCAATTACCAAGCGCTGAGAACTGATGGCCGAGGATTGTCGCGGATTCAATCGTCCATCGGCAATCGAAAATCGTCAATCGGCAATTCGTTCGCCCACCAGGCTATTCGGTCCGGAGGATTTTACCCTCACTTGCCGGTAAGTTCCTATATCGGCGGGTTCACCTGGGAAATTGAGGACCTTGTTGCTGGTGGTTCGCCCCACTGCTTGTCCCAAGCGGGGCTGATAGCCTTCCACCAGGACTTCCAGCGTCTGCCCAACCACCGCTTCGTTGCGCCGGACTTGAATCTGACGCTGCACTTCCTGCAACACCGCCAGGCGGCGACTCTTCTCTTCTTCGGCAACCGTATCGGCAAATTCCAGTGCAGCGGTGTTGGGCCGGGGCGAAAACTTGAAAGCGAAAACCTGGTCGTACTCAACTTCTGTCAGTAATGACACCGTTTGGTCAAAATCCGCCGCGCTCTCGCCACAGAAGCCGACAATAATATCGGTGGAAAGGCTAATAGCACGCTGCGCCTTGCGGATGCAATGAATTTTTTCCAAATATTCTTCGCGCGAGTAACCGCGCAACATGCGCGCGAGGACTTCCGTCGAGCCCGCCTGCACCGGCAGGTGAATCTGGTCACAGAGCGCCGGGTGGGAATCAATGGCCTGCACGATGTCGGCAGTAAAATAGCGCGGATGGGAAGTGGTGAAGCGCACGCGCCGCACGCCGGGC
>CAYTMD010000285.1:0-8225 GCA_964438685.1 uncultured Acidobacteriota bacterium | reverse complement strand
TATTTTAACGCCTATGCCCCCGGCCCCTCTCCCCCAAAGGGGCGAGGGGAGAGGTGATTTGAATCTATATCCCTCGCCCCTTTGGGGGAGAGGGTGGACCGCAACCGGCGCTTTCATCAGTCCGTCAGCCGACGGAGACGGGCCTTCGCCCGCCGAAGGGATACAGGAGAACGAGAAAGGTCTTGGGCTTCGGCCCGCAGGCGGGTGAGGGGGTCAAAACCCAAGTGTGGCGGAAGTAGTCACAGGCCAGAAAGCAGTAAGCAGGAGTCTCGGACCGACGTAATGTTCCTGCAACTGCTTTCATCGGCAATCTTCATCTTCGATCAGGCCCTCATGGAGGAGAACACATGGAATGGAAGAATGACGCCGAGTTGTTTGAACTACTAAGGAAGCAACTTTACACCGCCATCGTAGGCGACATCCTTGATGTTTACGGCAAGCGGAAGCAGTTTCTTCCCGCCCAGTGCCGGCCGCTCCGTCCTGACATGGTGGTGGCGGGCCGCTCCATGACGGTTCTGGAAGTCGATGTGACCCAGGAGCCGCAGCAGCCTTTCGGGCTGATGTTCGAAGCCCTCGACACGCTTCAGCCCAATGAAGTTTACCTGGCGGCGGGAGGATCGCCTACTTACGCGCAGTGGGGAGAGTTGATGTCGACCGCGGCGCGCGCTCGCGGCGCCACCGGAGCGGTGCTGGCCGGCATGAGCCGCGATACGCGGGGAATTCTGGCCATGGATTTTCCCGTGTTCAGCTACGGCTGTTACGCGCAGGACCAGCGAGGCCGCGGGCAAGTAGTTGCGCATCACGTGCCGCTGGAAATCGAAGGCGTACATGTGCGGCCCGGTGACATCGTTTTTGGCGACATCGATGGTGTGCTGGTAGTACCGAGGGAAATGGAAGCGGACGTCATCAGCGCTGCCTTGGAAAAATCGCGCAAGGAAAAGACCGCGATAAAAGACCTGGCCGCCGGCCGCCTGGCCGTTGACGTTTTCAAGTCGTACGGAATCTTCTAAAGGCAGTGACAAGTGACAAGTGACGAGCTGACTCCGAAATTCGGAATCGGGAGATAGGAATTCGGAATTCAGCAACCTGTTGCTGGCTGGGGTTCGCGCTCTTTCCTTCCCCACTGTGGGCAATTGGTTGCGCCCCTGCCGCACAGCCCTCAAGTTACTCAGTTAGCTCTTCCCGCGAAACGCATAGGAATAGAGTTCACCGTTTTTAAGGTGAAACTTCAGTCTGATCGGTTTGCCTGCAAGGCGCGACACGGCCGGATCTTCGTGCCACGTGACCGTGTGCCGTATATCGTCGCCGGCGAAAACGTCTGACGGGCCAAAGTGTTCAATCGCGCGCCCAGCGGCGTCCTGAGCCTCGACCCTCACGCTGCCGCCTGGCTTGACGCGCGCATTGATTTCAAGCCGCTCTCCCGAGAATATGATAGGAACCGTGATCAACGAGCCTCCCTCCGCCGGGCCGTCCACCGAAACAAACCGGTCGAGCTTCCATTTGGCCAGCCCGATGCTTGCCGTGTACTTCGTGCCCCTTCCGGTACCCTCCGCCCGATACAGGCAGGGAGTGCCGTGCGTATAATTCGAACCTGTGTAATATAACCAAATCTCGTCACCCACGCGGAGAGCCCGTGACGGGGTTGTGAAAAGTCCGCCGTCCCATTCGCCGGATTTTCCTCGCGAAAGACAAGGCGTGCGGAAGGGCCGCTCCCATTGCGTCAAATCCCTGGAAACAGCCAACTGAAGCTCAAATGGTCCCTCCTGGTTCCGGGAATCATAGCGAGCGCGGTTATTAATGGTGAAAACCCATGGAAACGTCAGCACACAACTCTCGTGCAGATAAGCTCCGACGCCGTAAAACTCCGTGCGAATAAGCTGAGGATCATCTGGAACGTCCAGAAGCGGCCGGGCCTCCTCGATCCGGGCCAGGGAGCCGGCGTCGTCCCGCCAGTCGGGCGCCAGGACCATTTGGGGCGCGGTCCAATGCTTGAAGTCGTTGCTGGTGGTCAGGTAAAAGACGCGCCGGTTGTACCCCCGCCAATCCGTCATGATCTTTGCGAACGCAACATACACATGCCGTTGTTCATCGTAATACCCGGTAACAACGTCACGCCCGGTGCAGATCGGTTTCCCACTGAGTTGGGTCCAATGCAATCCATCCGGCGAGATCATCGTTTGGTAAGACGCCTCGTGTTCAATCCAGCAGATCATTTTGTAACGCCGCTCGGGATCGGGATCGTGGAGATCCTTCATCACGCTGGCCAACTGGCACCGCGCCACGGCATTGGTCTTGCGGCCGGATTTTGGGCAAGGCAGGGTACCGTCCAGCGGCTTATCCCACTTGATTCCGTCGTGACTTGTGGCATACAGGGTCATGGAGTCAGGAAACCATGCCGGGTCATCCGCGCCCAGATACCACATTTTGAACAGCCGCTCCTCGTCGTCATACAGGAGGTTGCCGAACATCTCCAGTCGCCACCCTTCCCAGGGACGGTCGGCTATGAGTAATGGGTTATGGGGATGCTTCTCCGCCGGATGAAGCGTGAACGAAACGCGGTCGGCATCGAGGACTGCCAATCGGTCAATAAAAAGCTGGGCGCGGCCTCCCACGTCAAATGGACTTGAAGGTCCCGATGGGATTGGAAGGGATTCAGTCGGTGGTGCTGGCTCCTCCGCCGCCAACGGGGTTCCGGGCATGGGCAGAGCTACGGCGCCAGCTCCCATGGCGCACATAAATTTTCGACGCTTCATTCTGTAATCCTCAGGGCCGGAACCACAGGCTTTTCAAATCCTGGTTGGGTCGAGCAACATCGGGAAAAACTGGCCTTCCATTTTCCGCCCTTTCGGTATGGGCGGCACTCCAACGAGCAGTTCGTCATCCGTCGCCGACTGGGTGCCGTCCCTAAAGAAATTGATGAGGGTGGCCCGCCGGGGGCGATCCGACCGATTGGCGTAGGACCCATGCACCATCAAGGGATGGTGAAAGCTGCACTGCCCCCGTTTCAACTCGATGGGAATGGGGTTGAATGCCTCCCGCTGTTCAGGTGTGAGGACGGTCGTGATCTCATCCATATCACCGGTCAGGCCCGTAACCGGAAGCAAGCTCCATTTGTGGCTGCCGGGGAAATAGTAGAGGCAGCCGTTCTCACTGGTGCTGTCATCGAGTGCGATCCAACATGTAAGATGGCCCATGGGCACGGTACGCGTCCAGTAGGAATAGTCCTGGTGCCAGGCGACGACGCCCCCGTGGTGGGCAGGCTTGCAGAAAAGCTGGTCGTGCCAGAATCGGACTGCTCCTCCCATAAGTTGTGATGCCGCCACGGTTGCTGCCGGACTCCAAAGCACATCGTGGAAGCCTGGCTCTATTCTCCAGGCTCCGAGCGCATGGAACAGAGTTGTGTCGGGATCCTGTGATTCATTGGAGTGATACTCATAAAATAGCTGATGGCCGGGATGCGACACTTTCATCAGGCGGGCAAGCTCTGAGTGCAACGTCTCAATTTGATGGTCATCAAGCACCTGGATCCCTGCCAGATATCCCTGCTCGTTGAATTGAGCGATCTGCGCATCCGTGAGGGCGAACTTTTGCCACTCCTCTCTGCTCGCGGGCAATGCTAGGAACTGTCCGATCGGTGCATGGATGGTCGAAAGATCTTGAGGCACTGTCGTCCTCCTCTAAATGTTGGCTTGTCTACCTGATTATGCCCGCCCATACTTGGCTGCGTCTTCCATCGTAAAGATAATACCTGAAACAGCGTCCGCCGGCAGAAGTTCACCCCATCCCCCCAGTGGGCATAGGCGTAAGAATAATGTCAAGAATCCCCGCAAAGCCCGTGACACGGACTTTGATTAGAGGGGCTGGACCACGGAGCGTATTCAGCCACGGAGTGGCGTGGTCATTTAGCCCATGGCGAGCAAGCCGTGGGAATGGATGCCGGAACCAAAATATTTTAAGCCCCGTAGGCGAAAGAAATCGTGATTAGAATTAGTGGGGGAGTCGTCTCCTTCGGTTGACGCCATAGTGTAGGAATGTAAGATCACCGTAACGATGGCTTCTTTCGCCCCTCTGGGGCTGGGGAAATTATGGCGCGACCTGGACACCCATAGCTCACGCTATGGGCTACGATCTTTCGCCCGCTTTGCGGGCTTTTATGGAACTCTCGAAGTTTTTCTAACGCCTATCCCAAGTGGGCGAGGGGGCTCTTTCCCGGCGGCGGAGGCCAAGCCCCTTTGAGGGGCCGGCCACCGTAAAGCCTGCAGCTTTTCCAGAGGATAATTGCTTTGGACTGCCTGGTTTAGTGCCGGGGCTACATCGCCGTGTACGATGTGATTTCCTCTCGAAAATAGGTGAAGGCGCCCTCAGGAAGATGCCAGCACACCTCGATTCGGTGTGCGACGCGGAGGCCGTTCCACTCCTGAAATTCCGAGCACGTGCCGGACCAAGGCGTCAGAACCGATCGCTTACCGATCAGCCGCGGCCGCTCGGCCCGGCATGTGACCGGACACCCGTCTTCCCCAATCTCGAAATCGACCGTAGCACCCGTGGGGTCGTTATGATCCCTCACTCGCAAGGTGCGGTTGCCGATAGCGGTGAATTCAAGGGAAGCGTGATTCAGCAGAATGGGCGGGCACATGAGAATCGAGCTGAAGTAGCGCTGGATCTCACCCTTGTCGAAATCCGGCCCGGAGAATTTTTTCAGCGGAATCAGACCTCCCAGTTTTACCACCAGCCGTCCATGCCCTTCCTCAAACGCGTCCGTCACCATGAAGGAGCCCAACTTGCTTCCTCCAACGCGCGCTTCCCAACAGAAGCTGCTTTGGGTGGCGTCGATCCGTTCAACGGCCGTAAAGGGCATCCATCGCGCCCCGGGTGCTGAACACATTTCACCGTGCTGCGTGGTTCTGACTCCACGTACCAGCTGCGCGGCATCCTGCCCCCCGGGGAAAACGAACGATCTGAGGGAGGCGAGCAAGACTTCGGTTTCAGTGTCAGGATTATGGGCCTGGGTCATGCGGTCCTCCGCTGGAACATGAGTTTACTTGAGGAATTACGGGAAGCCAATAAACGGATTGCGGACTCGTGATGCTGCCGGCCGCAAGACAAATGGAATTTCACCAAAAAGGCACAGCGCGGCGGAGCCACAACCAAATCTTCGTGGGCGGACGAAGAGACCCCTCACCCCCACAACCAGCAGAACGTGGGGCCCCCCACCTCGTCCCTCGGCCACCCTCTCTCCTCGGAGAGGGCGGTTTAATTACCGACCTTCTCCCAGGGGAGAAGGTGCTGAGGTACGAAGCGGATGAGGGGTCTCTGCTCTCTACGTTCCACTCTCAACATGGGCGCAAAAATGTTTGCTAAGAAACCAAGAATATACGGTATTGCAATACAGAGGTCACGGAGAACAGACACGGAGAAAACTGCGGATCGACAATCAAGTAGCTCCAAACCCTACCGCGGATGCAGGCATGCTTTTCTCTGTGGTCTCTGTGCCTCGGTGGTGAAGCTCTTCTTAGCGGCGTGAGGAGAATCCGTAGTACAGGACGTTCGCGCGTTCTCACACTTCACCGCGGCGTGCGG
The DNA here is from genome assembly GCA_964438685.1 of uncultured Acidobacteriota bacterium. GTDB lineage: Bacteria > Acidobacteriota > Terriglobia > UBA7540 > UBA7540 > Bog-366. The sequence goes on along the minus strand of CAYTMD010000285.1, from coordinate 2,645 downwards.
CGGCGGCGATGCGGTCGGCGGCGCGAAAGGCAAGGGCTTGGATCGTCATGGTGGGCTGTCCGCGGCCGGAAGTCACAAAGCTGCTTCCGTCGCAGAGAAAGAGGTTGGGCACATCGTGGACGCGGTGGTCGGCATTTATCACAGACGTTCTTGGGTCGTTGCCCATGCGACAAGTTCCCAGCAGATGCACGGCTATGGACTGTTCCTGCACGGGCGCCGCCCAGACCTTGGGTGCCTTGGCGGCCTGCATGATCTCAATGGAACGATCGCGTAAATAGCGGACCGTCTTCAGGTCGTCGGGATGATCCTTATACGTTACACACATGGCAGGCAGGCCCCACGCGTCTTTCAGTTCAGGGTCCAGTGAGATGTTGTTGGTCTCCAACGGCAGCGAGGTGGCGTGGCTGGCCAGTAACATGGTTCGTGAGTAGGATGCCAACCAATTCTTGTAAGCCTTGCCCCAACGCGGGGCATCGGGTGGAAGAGCGCCCAAAGCGAAGCCGATGGGCGGATAGCCAAAACGCGCGTCAATGCCACCGCCGCCGTAGAATCCCAGCTTGGGATCCATTTCATAAAAGTCATGCAGCACGCGCGTGTCGGTGACGCTTTTGAATTCGTTCAGTGGCTCATCGAACGTGGCAAACACTTCCGTGTAGCCGTTAATCATCAGGTGCTTTCCCACCATGCCGCTGGAATTCGCCAAGCCCTGGGGAAAACTTGGCGAACGGGAGAGCAGCATCAGGCGGGCAGTCTCCGCTCCATTGGCGCTGACGATAACGGCGCGGGCCTTTTGGAATTGCGGCTGGCGATTGGCATCAAAATAGGCGACCCCCGTGGCGCGGCCCTGCTGATTGATTTCCACGCGGTAGACGTAACTCTCCGTACGAATTTCGCAGCGCCCGGTCTGCTGTGCGACGGGAATGACACTGGCCAGCGAACTGGATTTTGCTCCCACCTCACAACCGAACGCTTCGCAACGCCCGCAATGGATGCACCCCGCGCGCCCCCGATACGGCTGGGAAAGAATCGCCAGGGGGGCAGGGAAGGGATGCAATCCCAGCTTCCACGCGGCACGCTCAAAGAGGACGCCCGAGGATTTTACCGGCATGGGTGGCAGGGGATAAGGCTTGGACCGCGGCGGGTCAAAGGGACTGGCACCTGCCAAGCCGGAAATGCCGACTTCCCATTCCACCTTGGTGTAGTACGGCTCAAGGTCCGCGTAAGTCAGCGGCCAGTCCGCGAACCCGGTGCCGGCGATTGCTCCCCGGCGGCTACGCTCCACAAAATCGATTTCATGAAATCGCCAGAAGTTTCCAGTGAAGTGTACCGAGCCCCCGCCAACAAGGCGGCCATAAATCACCGCAAATTGCTTTTGCGCTTTGTCCTGGGGAGTTCTTCGAAACGTCTGCGGCTGCTGCCTGGGGTTATTGGTCAGTTGGAATTCATTTGCAATCGTGATTTCGTCGTGCGAAAAATCGCTGGGATCAATCCACCGCCCTTGTTCCAACACCACCACTCTAAAGCCTGCGGTGGAGAGTTCCTTGGCCAGCACTCCCCCCGCCGCGCCGGAGCCGACGATGACGAAGTCAACTTCTTCCGACGGCTTGTAGGTGACTTGAGGTTTCATTGGTTGCCTTAGGGATCGACCATGAACTACTCACACTTCCTCTGAAATGACAGCCCTCGCCCCTATGGGGGAGAGGGTGGCCCGCAACCGGCGCTTTCACCAGCCGGGGCGGGACGGGTGAGGGGGTTAAAACCCCAACGTCCTATTCAAACTCGAACCTGTTCATTCACCATCGGTGAGGGAAGAAAAATCTCCAACTTTTGTGTTGTGACCCCACCAACACCTAGTCATTTCTCCTCGGGCGGCTTCCAACCGGGGTAGTCGCGGTCGTAATATCCAAACGGCGGAGCGAACGCGGGGCTGTCATCAAACCCCGCCAGCTTCCACCCCACTTCGCCGCGATTGCCGCCGCGTGCAGGGTCGGCGAGAAATCCCATGACCGTCTGCGTGAGAATCAACTCGAAAATCGGCTGACCCTCCAACGCTTTCAGCACCGCGTCCTGCTGTTCGGGAGTGGCCTGTGAGAATTTCTGCGTGTTGGGAAACATCGCCCGCGTCCTGGCCTGCAATACGGGCAGACCCTTTTCGTAGTCGGCGCGGCTTTCCTGTGCAAAGGTGGCCAAGGCGCGGTCGATGAAGTAGATCACCCCGGCCTCGCGAGCGCCCGGCGTGTCGTCAGTAGGAATAATGCGGCAGGCGGCGGCCTCAATTTCCGCAGCCTGTTCGGCGGTAAGAACTTCCAGCCTGGCCGGGGGAACGGATTCGCGCATATGCGCAGCGTGTTGCGCTGCCGCCATGATGGCGGGCCAATGGAGGGAGGCCCAAGCCCCACTCGCTCCTCGTATGCCGGCAGATAGGAATCTGCGCCGATTAAGGTCGTTTCCTGAGTTACCCTTCATAGCACGCTCTGTGTCTGCCTGTGCTCTACTTACATGGATGGACAGGATAGACAGGATAAAAAGACGGAACGAAACCCATACTGGTGAGGATTCCACGACCTTCAATGTGACTTATTGCTTTTGAGTCTTATTGACCCGGCCCTGAAGGAATGCTACGCGGCGGCATAGCTCACATCCTT
>CAYTMD010000284.1:0-8225 GCA_964438685.1 uncultured Acidobacteriota bacterium | reverse complement strand
AGTGGACACCTATCTCCCCTTCACTTGTCAACACGGTCAGCTTCGGACGCTTACGATGCTCTTCCCCTATGATTCTCACTTCCGCTCTGTCTCCCCACTGAGCCATCACTGGTACGACCCCAAATGAACACTTATTAACCATATAGAATTCAAATGGATGACCTTGGACTAACGGGTTGAATGGAACACCGTAAATATGCCTTTTCTTGTCGGACGTATCGACTATTAATTGTGCAGTGATTTCATCCAGACCGATACCATAATTACTGAGCACGCATCGAAATGCGTATGGGGACGCCAGAGAACCCGTGTTCTTAATCGCTTCCTTTATCTCAGCCGGTGTCATCCACCTGCCATCGCTCTTGTCAGGCCAAGCCATCCCTTTGTCATTTGTAGCTCTGATATCATCAAACGGGCCGACGAAAGGAACATTCATATTGCCGAGCAATATCGAGGGGTCCACCCACATCACATGAATGGCTGTTCCAGACTGAATACTTAATGGTATATGATCCCACCCGCATCCGATGTAAAGCGCGGTAAGAGGGACAGGACTAGGCGGAGGGATCCGTATTGGTAGTTGCCTGTACCCAAATATAGCTGACCAGACCCGTAGCAACTAGGGCAAAGCATATTCTGCGCCCCGGACTACCCTGATGGTGAAAAGATATGTACAATAATGCAAACCATGATATAGCGAGCATTGGGTACACAACCCAAGGATCGCTCGGATGGAGAGAAGCGAAAGCGAGGCATACGCCGATCAAGAGTATCCCCCACTCTTTTTTGCTGAGGCTAATAGGTCGGCCTGGGTCTCTAGAAAACACTGGGCGAATTTTACCATTTATTCAGCCTCTCCGAACAAACGAACATGCTTTTCACCTACTACTAAAACGGGAGTATCAACCTACCAAATTGTCATCAACACACTTTTAGGACACTTCCACATGGCGGTGTTGCTTGACAGGATAGGGGCTGGATGGCAAGATGAGGAATTGCGAAAGGCGCGACCCTGCTTGCTGTACGCTCCTGATCGCGAAAAAGCAACAAACACCGCATGTGCCGAAGTGGCGGAATTGGCAGACGCGCTACATTCAGGGTGTAGTTCCCGTCAGGGAGTGGAGGTTCGAGTCCTCTCTTCGGCACCATATTACTTAATCTCAACAGCTTACCCGATTAATGCCGAATTCAAGATTCGGCGCTCTCATTCGTACCAACCCTTCTGCACGTCAGCATCAAGGCAACATTCGACTGGGCGAACTTGTGCCCAGGAATTCAAGAAGATCACGTCGAAAATCCCAAGGAGCACTAATGGACCGCCGAGGATTCTTGCAGACAGCAATTATTAGCGCCGGGGGAGCTATTTCCGGCGTACCGGGCCGCATATTGGCCTCGCACGCGTCCGAAAGCGGTGGCGGTTATATCCGAAGCGAGCCCGGCCGATGGAGTATTGGAACCGCTGCGGTGGAAAAGGTCATTGCGTTGGACAATGGGCGGTTGGGGCTGTCGTCCTTTCGCAACAAGCTCACCGGCCGTGAGTACATTCAGGGCGGCCCACTGTCGAATGACCTCCGCCTGATTGTAGATGGCCATGAGATCACCGGGGTCGACGGGGGTTGGGTGCTGGCAGGAGAGAACTCGCACCGTCTACCACAAGGAGAATTGCAGTTAGACCTGAAGCTGAACCACGGACCTCTGAGTATCACCAGGCATTATGTTGTGTATCCGGAGAGCCCGCTCCTTCGCGAGTGGGTTACGATCACGAATGATTCTTCGAAGCCGATCCGCCTCAGCAACCCGGCCTTCCTGGAATCGCGCGTCATGTCGAAGGACTTGGAGAATCTCGACCTTTACTACATGACCGGCGGGGGCGCATTCAATGGCTCACAGATGCTGAAGAAGGAGAAGGTGCACGCCGCGTATGCGCGAAGCTTCGACTCTTATGACCCCTCGGACACGCGCTCCCACGAATCGAGCTACAGCGCTCAACTGCCGCTGCTGATCCTGCACAACCCCCAATTGCAAGAGGGAATTATGGTGGGCTGGGACTATCTGGGCCACTGGATTCTCAACGCGGGTAACTTTCATGGGAGCGCCTTCAACCTTTCGATTCAACTGGCCGGGTACGACAAGGAAATGCACCCGGGCGAGCGCATTGAAACCCCCAAGGCCTTTACCGGGGTTTTTGCCGGCGATCTCGACGCCATGGGAAACGCCCTCCTCGACTGGCAGTACCAGTATCTGTGGGACCTGACCAATCCCACTTATTTCGCCAAGACCCGCTGGGCGGTGGACTGGCCGTCGCCATGGGTCGGCGCGGGCGGCACTCCATGTGCCGACAATTGGGGAAGACGCCTGGCTCTCGATCTTCGCTATGTAAGTTTGCTGAGGGAAACTGGTGGCGACATCCTGTGGGATGACGCGGGCTGGTACGACCTGGAGGGAACTTGGAACGGTCCCGACTGGCGCCTCACCAATAATTACCTTGCCAAGCACGGTATGAATTGGGTCCTCTGGTTCCCTACTTTCTCCGCTACCCCCGAATCGGAGATCGGGCAGCAACACCCGGAGTGGCTGATCCCCCAGCAGGATGTGTTTGAGCAGTCCATAAAAGCCACCGCGGACTGGCAGGGGCAACTGCTCGGCAAAAGCGTGCAAGCCTGGGGCGACTTCCAATGGCGCTACGACATGGCTCCCGCAGTAAGCGCCACGGATACTGGATATCTGGCGTCTGACCAGAACTTTCGCAAATTGGCGGAGGATTTCAAAGAAGCCCACAAAGCCAGCGGTATTGATGCCTGTTATGGTGGTGGCCGATGGATCAGTTATGACCTCAGCCGCCTCGCCGAATCGGGAGAGTATACCGATGGCGGCGTCGGGCCTTACTCCAGCTACTACACTTCACTCCTGATCCCCCCCGACAAGTACCACAACGTCGTCGATTTCGACCATACGTTCTACAATGCCGCGAGCGACCGCACTCACCTGTGCATGGACCCTTGTTGGTACCGCGATCCCGGCGACGGGGCGGACCTGGAAGCCATCCGCAAAGACTGGGATCTCTACCATTACTTTGTCGCGCAGGGTGTTGCGGGGCGATGGAGCCATGTCTTTCGGCCCGCCGTGGAGAATGACGATCCGGTTTGGTATTTCCAGCGCATGGACCGCACGGGCTCAAGGGGCGCCATCATCGCCAGGCACGCCAAGCTCGGCTCCACTTACTACCTGATCTGCACGCCGAAGGAAGGCACGGCATCCGATTCTTATTTTGGCGGGACTGCGGTGATGTGCAGTATCTCCACCACTGGCGTTGCGCGTGTGGACACGGGAATTTACGAAGACCCGGTGGATCACGAGCATCGTTACTACGGCGTTCCGGGCGAAATCTACGGACCACTGAATTTCAAGTATGCGACTGCGGCAGGGCCCACGGCCTATGTCACTTCTGTCGATAGGCTGGGCAGACAGCAGGCCGTGAAGGACAAATTCTTTGGCATGGCGCTGCAACTCGGGGAAGCGCCCATCGCGATTACCCATTTAGGGCATTATGCGGGACGTAATGCCGCAGGTATTTACACCCTCTCGATTGTCCGTGCGGCGAATGGCGCCATCCTCGCGTCGGCGGACCTCGATACCAGCCAGGGAACCCCAGACGCAAGGGGATTCAAATACGCCGCGCTTTCTACCCCACTGCATCTCGATCCGCATCCCCGCCAGCCCATCATCGTCAAACCGCGCGGGCTCAAGCCGGGCGCGTCGTACGACATTCGATGCGCCAAGTCGGGCTACCACGCAACGCGGCAGGGCGAAGAGTTGATGCAAGTGGGCATCGAATTCGCAAGGGTCGAGCCGGGCGAACTGATTTTCCTCAACCTCCCCAACCATCCCGGTTCCGGCACGGACAAAACCCCGCCATCCTCTCCGCAGCACGTCTCCAAGCGCCTGGGAACGAACCTGGGCGTGCAGGGAGTGGAGATTGCCTGGCAGGGGGGCAGCGATAACAACTGGGTTTCGTACTTTGAAATCTTGAAAAATGGGTCGGTCATCGCCAAAGCTGCGAAAGGCTCTTTCTTCTTTGATCACAAAGGGAATCCCCTTCAGAACCTGGAGGCTCGCTACGAGGTGCGCACCGTGGATGGCGACGGTAACCGCAGTCCGGCGGTGGCTGCGGAGTTGATTGCCGGCGACGCAGAAACCTATACCCCGCTGGGCGGATTCAGCCCGACGCAGGGAGCGAATCAATGGCGATACGAAGAGGCCTTTGACGGAACATCCTTCCACGAGTTGGAGTGGGACCACGGCGGGTACGAAGGCCGATGGGTGGGCTCCGGGCGCGCCACTGTTGGGCGGATCTGGATGCAGCCGGGTGCGCAGTCCGACGTTGCGCGTACCTTCGTTACTCCCTCGGACGCAGAACTTTTGATTTCCGGGTCCATCCGCAAAGATCCCAGCGCGCAAAACGGGCAGGCCATTGGAGCTCGCATCCTGCACAACGACCGCCAGATTTGGCCGGCAAGCGGGTGGGCGGCAATTCAGCCGGACTTCTCGAAAGCGGTCGATTTCCGCTTGGAAAATGTGAGGGTGGCCAAGGGCGATTGCGTGCGCTTTGTGCTCCAGCACTCGGGAACCACCACACCCCAGCCGGTAATCTGGAATCCGACGGTCGTGGTAAACGGGCACGTGACCACGAAGTAATCCGATGCCGCCAGCAAGCCAGGCAAGTCTTCCGGGCCGCCAGGGAAGTCAACCCCCGGCTCTGTGCCAACGGTTGCGGGGAAAGGCCTGGTGAGACGCGGCTTAAACTTTGGAGTGAATGACGCGGACGGAAGGCATACCATCGGGCTCATCCACGAGCTCGATATCTTGAAATATATTCGGGGATTCTCTCTTGAAGACGCGGTAGACCTCAACTGCCAGCAAGCGGATTTCCGTATCGGCGTGGATGCTGCCGCGCAGCTCAAGGAAGTGCCGCCAGGCGCGGGAATTTCCCGTTACGAAGATCTTAGTTTCGGTGGCGTTGGGAAGAATGGAGCGGGCTGCCTGGCGCGCCCACTTGCGCCGGTCGCGCGGAGTCATTTCCGGGTGCTTCTGCTGCACGTAATCCGCAGTGGCCTCAGCGAGGTCCGTATAGGCCTTGCGCAGGGTTTCGATGGTCTGCTGCCACTTTTCCCGCAGTTCGGGATTTTCCTGGTAGAGCGGGGGAACCACGTAACGGGCGTCGCTCTCATCCACATAGCGTTGGGAAAGCTGGGAATAACCGAAGCCGGCGCGGTGGCGTACCAGTTCGTGGGTAAGGGCGCGGCTGACTCCGGTGATCAGCACGCACCACACGGCGTGTTCCAGCACGCTGCCGTGCTTGGAAGTAAGGATATTGTCCAGGTACTCCTGATTGCTTTTTCGCCCCTTGCCAAACGACATGTAACAAACACGCCCGGCGATTTCCGCCAGAGCCTCGCCCGCGGCGGGAGCGTCGGTGGAAAACACCATTCCCTCATCCGCAAGGAAGCGCGCCAGCTCGTCTTCGGCGACTTGCTGGCGGCCTACCAGGTAGACTTTCGGTTTGAAAATGTAGGGATCGAGAGGTGGAATTGTGGCCATCCGGCCCCCGTTATGCAAATTATGTAAATCCCTGGGTCCGATGCGCCCGCCAAACTCCCCCTGCGCTAAAGCCTTGCCCACGCCCAGTTACGAGCGGGACTAAGCCTTCGTTTCGGCAGCCGCAGGGGTAGCCTTCTTGAATCCGGCGTATTTCCGGTTGAACCGCTCGACGCGGCCGGCACTGTCAATAAGCTTCTGCTTGCCGGTAAAGAAAGGATGGCACTTGGAACAGATTTCCATGTGCAGGATGTCACTCTTGTAAGTCGAACGCGTTTTGAAAGTGCTGCCACACGCGCAGACCACGGTGACCTCATGATACTCAGGGTGGATCTTGTCCTTCATACAGACTCCTTGTTTGCCTCAAGAGCAAACCTTTATTCTAACGGCATCCTCCAAAACTTTCAATTTGTCTTTTGTGGGGACATTGCGGTAGACGTCCGCACTGGAAGCTCAGAACGCTAAATACCCGGCTGGCGATTGCATTCGGGAAGGCCCAAGTGTATGTTGCCAACGGGGCTGGAGTCCATACATAATGGAATTTCCCGTTAAGAGGCCATGCGAAGTTGGCATGGGGATAACTGTTGGCAGCGCCGGTTGAAGCCTGCGCTGACGCATGTGCGGTCTGTGCGGAAGCTCGCTTCAAAGGATGGCTGGGAAGCTGCGGGAGGAATCAACATGGCAAGCTGGAAGCTCAATGAATTGGGATTGCTCGTGCCAGACGGCCCTTACACTTCCGGTCCGCCGGTGGGTTTAAAGGGGCTGAGGAAGGTTCTGGGAAACAAATTCCTGCTTGCCAAGCCAAAAAGAGATAAGACCGCCGGCCCTACCAAACCTCCCGCCAACCTAAAATTCGACTCCCTGGATTTCCGCAACATCGAACCACACGTTCGAGGCCGGGGAGAGGAGAGCGTTCGAGTACTCGTGGGAGTGGCGTTTCTGAGGTCGAAAGGGTTGATTGGCAGAGATGCTGTGGTTAGCTACACCGGGGCGCGATACCAGCGCGGCAAAGGAAACGAAAGCTTTGTTGCCGCCCACCAATTTCCCTGCACTCCTACCATCAACTCCTTCCCATTACCAACCTATGCGCCGCACGGGCGGTTGAGGGCTGCGCTGGCTCATCCTTTGGCCACTACCGACTATCTCCCCAAACTGTTCAACTATGCTGACGGTCTGTTTGAGAGCGCCGGCGGTTGCGAGGCCGTCATTGAGCCCATCCGGCTGATCATGCATGACCAGAAACAAGGCCAACCGGTTTACGACAAACTCGTACAGCACGCCGCCTTGTCCAAGCTTCTTCCCAGTTATATCGAGGCGTACCTGACGGCGCACGACGCTGCCAGTGCGGATCAAATAGGCATCGACCTCCTTGATCCCGGTGCCATCGACCGCCTGACCGAGTCGGCCTTGTCCACCACTGCCGATCTGGATACTTCCAGACCGACGCAACAAATGGCCATGGTTGCGGACGTCTTATGGCACTCCATCAACGTTGCCAGAAGTAACACTCACCCGGCGGCTGCCACGACAAGTGAAATCACCCGCTACGCGGCGGAATTGGCGAGCTATACGTCCGCCCATGGTTGATCAGGCGGGAATTAAATCGCAGAAACAGTAGCGATCCTTACGCACGACTTCACCCACTGTATGGTTGATCCTGTGTTTGAAGATCGGGCCGTCGAAGGCGAAGGAATGGAACTCTCCGTTCTCACCGCAGGGATCGACGTTGGGAGGAAGGTCGCGGAGCAAATCCTGGTCGTAGGGCCTTCCGGCGAATGAAGGATCGAGAAACTTGGTATCGATGCACGCCAGCACCGCTTTAAATCCCAGATTGATGAATGTTTGCGCCAGTTCCGCCGAGTCCCGCTTCCATATGGGAAAAAGGCCCTTCATTCCGAGTTGTGCCAGGTTGTTCTCCCGGTACAGTTTGAGGTCTTCCAGAAAGATATCCCCGAATGCCACGGTGTCTATCCCCTCGCGCAAGCCCTCTTCCAGCAAAGCTCTCATGCGGGACTCGTAAATGTCGTTGGTGGCTTCTTTGGGAATCAAGACTTTCTTCAGCGGCAAACCCAGAGCCTCGGCTTGCTGCTCCAGTAGAGCGCGGCGAACTCCGTGCATGCTGATGCGGTCGTAGTCTTCCGTGATGGTGGTTAGCAACGCCGCCACGTTGTGGCTTTTTGCCTTCTGTACTTCGTAAAGCGCCAGGGAGCTGTCCTTCCCCCCACTCCAGCAAAACAAGATGTCTTTTGACATGATAGTTGGTTCCTCAAAGAAGTAGTTAGAAGCGAGAAGTTAAAATCGATGTCATGGGCTGACTTCCAATCCCTTCCGGTGTTTAGTTGCAGAAGTTCGCGATCCCATCTGTCGACGGATGGAAGGGCAGGGCTACACAGGCTGCGGAAAAGCTCGAGATCCTTTCAACGCCCTGCTAGGGCACAATATAGTAGCCGGGGACAACGCCCCATAAGCGCTAACTTAAGGCTTCCGTCTCAATTGATGTGCTCTCCTCCCAGGCCCGGAGGGCCGGAAGACCGTAGCCCACGGCGTAAGCCGTGGGGCAAGCACGCACGATGACCGCCAGCCCCAGAGGGGCGAAAGAAAGGGACCCTTCGCGTTGGCCGCGACAATCC
>CAYTMD010000283.1:0-8263 GCA_964438685.1 uncultured Acidobacteriota bacterium | reverse complement strand
CGATGTCCAAGGAGGACCGCCATGTTAATCAATCGCGATGAAATGATTGAGGAGTTCGAACAGCAGATTCGCAAGTTCGGCGGGGCGTGGAGCGAGTGGTGTGTGGGCACGGCGAAAGACGCTCGCGGGCCGTTCTCCCCGATCCAAGGCATCGGGGCACGGTCCGGCGGCACTTCGCTGCCGATCTGGGCGACGGCTTGGCCGGTGAGAACAGTGACGAGTGACAAATGACGAGTGACAAGCAAGAAAGGACTGAAAAGGGCAGAACCCGAGCAAGCCGTAGTGGCCCACCTGGTCAACGATCGCGGGCTGCAACTTGACCTTGACGCGGTCCAAGAGGCCGAACGCTGTTCGGCCTTACATTGCGCGCAAAATGCGCGAGATTTCCATTAAGGAAATGGGCCGGGAAGAAGCCGCCCAAATCGCCACGGCGTAGGCAGAATGACTCGCGCAGAGACGTTGAGGCGCAGAGAGAAGATACAAAGAGGAAAGCAGAGACCGGGAAAAGGGCAGAAAAGAGTCGAATTGAAGAAGGCAGGCCATGAGAATTAGCAGGGCGCACGAATCGTCTTCTCTTTCAAGTCTTTCTCAGCGCCTCTGCGTCTCTGCGCGAGACACCTCATCTCCGGCCTGTGGTAACATGCAAAATCATGGACAAAAACAAAACTGCAGGCATCCGAACCACAACGGTGGGGTCATATCCCGTGCCCGATTGGCTGACCGCCGCGCCCAGCCGGCAGGCGCGCCTCGACGCAACCCGCGTGGTCTTTGACATTCAGCGGCAGGCGGGAATCGACTTGCCCACGGACGGCGAACTCTACCGCTTTGACATCAACCACCCGGACACCAACGGCATGATTGAATATTTCGTGCAGCCGATGGCCGGAATGCAGGCTCGCCTGGGCCGCGCCGACTGCGACGCTTACTTCAAGATGCGTGGGGTGGGCTTCCGCAATCAGCCGGCGGCCAAGGTCACGGGCGCGCTGGGTGGCGGCTCGCTGAATCTAATGGCGGATTGCACCACCGCGGCGGAAGTGGCGGGCGGACCTTTTAAATTTACCGTCACCAGTCCGTATATGCTGGCCCGGCTGGTTTTGGACGAGCATTATCACGACTTCGCGGCGCTGACGCTGGCGATTGCCAACGTCCTGGCAGAGCAGGTGGAGGGGCTTCCCTGCGCCTGCCTGCAAGTGGATGAAGCCAGCCTGATGGAGACTCCCCAGGACAGCGCCTTGGCCGCGCAAGCCATCAACATCATCCTGGACCGCTTCAAAGGCGAGCCCGCCGTGCACCTGTGCTTCGGCAACTATGGCGGGCAAACCATTCGCAAAGGACACTGGGCATCGCTGATTGAGTTCTTCAACACGCTGCACGCGGACCACCTGGTGCTGGAACTCGCCCATCGCCCGGTGGACGATCTGCATGCGCTTAAGGACGTGGATGCTCGGATCAAGTTGGGAATCGGCGTCGTGGACGTCAAGGTCAATCCCGTCGAAACCGCCGACGAAGTAGCCCGCCGCATCGAAACCGCGGAAAAAGTGCTGGGCCCCGGACGAGTCGGGTGGGTCCATCCGGACTGCGGGTTCTGGATGCTGAAACGCTCCGTCGCCGACCGCAAAATCGCCGCGCTGGTCCAAGGGCGCGACCGCTATCTGGGAGTGGATAGTAGGCAGTAGGCGGAAGGCAGTCGGCAAAAGGCAGTGGGCAGAAAGCAGAAAGCGGTAGGCAGTCGGCAGTAGGCAGTGGGCAGAAAGCAGAAGGCAATAGGCAGAACGCAAAAGGCAGTCGGCAGAAAACAGCGATGCACTTTCATTATCAACGGGAAGCCGACGCGTCCACGCAACATCCTCAACTGGTGCACCGACAATCATGCTCTCGCAGGATGCCCGATTGATCGTTTTCACGTTACGATAAAGATAGGGGGTCTGCGGGCCGATTATTCAGGTTGCCGGTCGCGCAACTCGCGTGAAGTGTTCCGGGCTTCCTCTTCCCACCCTCGGTCGTTTGGCGGTTGGAGCGCCCCCCCCCCGTGGCACTTCCGAGGTGGAACGATCCATTCGGAATCCTGACAGAGTAGTTTAACATCCGTTGCCGTGCCGGTAGGCTTCAGACTCAAAGCCCGAAAACGGGAACCAATTCGGGCCATCCGTCACTTCGGTAAAGTTGTCTGCATGTACTTTAGTGCTTTGCAATGGCTACGAGGCTGTTGTCAAGCGAAATTTCCGGCAAGTCGATCCTCACCCCTCGCTCAAATTGTTTGGAAACGGGAGAAGTTCTTCAACTGGAACGAACGCGGGGCGGGTTTGCGGCGAGCGCCAGTTGTCAAGCATGGCAACTTGCTGCACGCAGGAAACCGTGCAATGCGGCGCACACTTCTTTTGCGTCTGATACTCGTGGGCAAGATGGTCGCGAGTGTACTTCTCCAAAGGAATGGCCGGAAATCCGCGCTGCTGCGAGCAGTAGTGTACCAGGCCATCTTCACAAATGTAGAGATACCTGCTGCCCGCACGGCATCGCCAGTCACTCGCCAAACCTCGCGAAATATTCTTCTGAAATTGATTGAAGCGCGCGTAGGAACGCTTGCCCATCGTCATGATGCGCTCGTAAATCTCGCGCTGACGGGCCCCCAGCGGCTGAAGCTGGCCATCATGGTCGTGAAGAATTCCCACTGTGCTGGTGAAACCCAGCTCCAGTGCGCGGCTCGCAACCTTGAGCGCATCCTCCGGCTGACGTACCGGGCTGCCCAACACCGAGTTGATGTTTACCTGGAAAATCGCGTAATGCGCCAGCATTTGGAGCTTGCGATCAAGCACCTTCAGGCTCTTCTTGGAAACATCGTCGGGATTGACGTTGTCGATGGAAATCTGCAAATGATCCAGGCCCGCGCGGTTCAGGTGTTCAATGCGTTGGGGCGTCAGCAGGTAGCCATTGGTAATCATTCCCGCCAGAATGCCGTGCCGGCGAATGCGCCGTACAACTTCTTCCAGATGCGGGTGCAGTAAAGGCTCGCCGCCACTGATGGTTACGATGGTGGTGCCGAGCCCCGCCAGGAGATCGACCCGGCGAAACATCTCTTCCAGCGCGACCGGCTTGGAGAAATTATCAAACTCGTTGCAGTACGTGCAGGAGAGGTTGCAGCGGCGGATGGGAATCAGGTGCGCCAGAATCGGGTGGCGCTTTGAAGCGAGTCCCTTGGCAATCATGCGCCACTCCCGCAGGCGCGTGTTCATGAATCGAAGTTTCCGCCGCAACGTGAGGTTCATCGTTTAATCCCCAGGCAATTCCGAGGACGAGTCGGCCAAACTGCCAATAACAGGTCCTTCCGATTTTAGTTATGTCACCAGCCTGATCGGCTGGCCCCTAAACGTTGCAGCCTAAGCCGAAAGAATCAGGCAAGTTAAGGGTAAGAGATAGGGGGCCAAACAGACAACGATCTTGGTTCGAATTGCCAGAAATCAAACTCGAAGTGTATCTTTTGGGTGCTCAGCGCCAAAGACCATTTAGCCCTGATCTCCAAATTACCGAGGTTTCTCTATCCCGAAGGGCGCCCTTTTGGTCATGCCGATCCCGTTGATAATTCAGGGCTGGAGGATCGGCGCAACCGAGGCAACCGGGAAAACCCTCGAAATGTCAGACAAATTGTGCGGTTGCGGCAGGTTACCCTTGTTTCCACCCCTTTGGGGGAGTATCCTGTTTGTCCTAGGAACTTCGCAACGCCCTAGCTGTGCTGGGGTGAGTCATTCGCCTCGTCGACAATTACATCGTCCAAGTCCCCCATGCCTGAAAACTCTCGTATTGGAGTAAATTGTGAAAGCCATTCCTTTAAGTAGCGCCGCACGTATGATCTCCCGGGGAACGTGGAGTTTCCTGACCAGCCGCCCGCTGGTGGTTTCTTTTGAGCTCACCCATTCCTGCACCGCCGATTGCCAGCACTGCGACAAAGGCGGCATCAAACCTGAACCGGAGGGATTGCTGCATGCGGCCGATTACGGGCGGTTGCGCTCAATGCTCAAACCCATGGCGGTCCAATTATCCGGCGGCGAACCACTACTTCGCCCTGACCTGGAAGACATCATCCGCGCTGTGAAGGAGCCCAGCGGCTTGCCCTACACCATTTTGGTGTCGAATGGGCGGCTGTTCACGGAGGAGAAGTACCTTAAATTACGGGCTCTGGGTGTGAACCAGTTCTCCTTTTCGCTGGACTTCCCCGATGAGCGCCACGACACCTTCCGCAGGTCGCGGGGGCTCTACGAGCACCTCTCGCACCTTGTGCCCACGCTCGCCGCGCACGGATTTGACGACGTCGCCCTCAATACGGCAATTACACGCGATAATCTGGGATCCCTGGTTGACATTTATAAGCGAGCCACTCAGTGGGGCGTCAGCATCTCCTACAGCGCTTACACGCCGTTGCGCACCCATAGCATGGATCATTACATCAGCTCAGCCGACGACCTTGCGCTGCTACACCGCACGCTCGATGAATTGCTCGCCCTTAAAGCCCAGAACGGCCGCATCGCCAATTCTCCCTGGACGCTCTCCGGCATTCACGATTTCTTTTTGCACGGCAGCATTCCAGGCTGCAAGGCGGGCCAGCGTTTCATGGTAGTAACACCAACCGGCGGTCTGCGCCCCTGCTCGATGTTTGAAGACACCTATGCCTCGCAAAAGGAGATCCTCAAACAATGGGTGCCTGCCAACGACTGCGGTGGGTGCTACGTATCCATCCGATCCTACCTTGACGCTTCCTTCTGGACGCTGCTGAAGGACAACCTCTCCAACCGCGTTTTTGGCGGTTCGAAGGCAGCGAAGAATTGCTGAAGGGCTGTAGACGGTAGACAGCAAACGGTAGGCAGCAAGCGCCCGTTGAGAGGCGCCGGGGCCGAGGCAGCGGAAGATTTAAAACAGGCAACTTAAGACGCGCCTTCTGCCTACCGCTTTCTCCCTTCTGATTTCTGCCATCCACCCTACACATCGACCGGCGTTTTCATGCCTTCGTTGAAGCGATTAGTAAGGTTTGCGGTGGCGACAGCAAGCACCAACTCCTCGATTTGCTCCACATTGAAGAACTTGCCCAGCGTTTCCAGGTCGGCAGGTTGAATGGCTGCCGGCCATGCGGTAAGTTGCTCGGCATATTGAATTGCGGTGCGTTCTTCCTCCGTAAAAACGTCGCGGCCTGACCCTCCGGGTTCCTTCAGCGCCTGCACCTGTTCATCCGTCACACCCCGCCTTTTGGCGGAAGCGGTATGGGCACGGCTGCAATACGTGCATCCGTTCATCAGAGAGGTGCGCAGATAAACGAGTTCCTTAATCTTCGGATCGAGCGCCCCCGGAGCCCAAACCTGCTTGTAGAAATCCAGAAAGGGCGCCAAAACGTTGGGCTTGTGCGCCATTACCTTGTACATGTTGAGAACGCGTCCAGTCTTCTTCTCCATACTCTCAAAAATGGGTTTCACCGCTTCCGCAGCGTGTTCCTTTTCCAGCGGTTCGATTTTCATCTCGCCTCCCGGTCAATAAATTGTATGGTGCCCTGATGGGTGAAGAGGGAATTGTAGCAGTTTATCCTGCGGAAACCCAAGCGAAGGGGTGGCCGTAGCAGAGTTATCCCGTTGGGGGCAGGACAAGTCGGCATGGCAGGAGGGTTGCCCTCGTTGGTTGGGGCTGAAACCCGCCCTATGTTGCAAGTTCCTGGAATCTTGTCTTTTCAGCAAGCATCTGGGGCGCTATGTAGGGCCGAACAGTCGCCGACGCGCCAAGTGCCTCCGCCAAAGCGCTTCGGCACTCAGAAAAGCGAAGGCGGAAGCCGCTATGGCGACGGCGCGCGTTCGGCCTCGGACCAGCGCCGCTGGTCCCTGCATTCTTAGTTGCGGCGGCGCCACGCGGTGTTGGCCGATGTTCCGCCGGTCAGGCAAGGATCGAAATACCGCTGGATGTGCTAGATGTAGACCCATTGGAATTGCTCTGCAGAAGCTGCTGCAATGAACTGAAGTCCGACTGGGCATTCGATAGGTTACCAGATTGTAAATCCTGACCCAACTGGGCGAACATTTGGGAGACTTGACTTTCCCGAGTTCCACTCGAGTGATGATGGCGGTGGTGCATTTGTGAAACCTGGCTTTGGAAGTCCTTCTGGATGTTCGAATAGTCCTGCTGGGCCGCCGTAAGATTTCCGGCTTGAAGATCTTGTGAGAGCTGACTGAAGGCCTGGGCAATCTGATTATTGCTCTGCGACGTGGAAGTAGACGTGGAGGTCGAGTCGGTTTGCGGCAAATCTTTCTGTAGGGTCACAAAATCCGACTGCGCTGCAGAAATATTCCCAGACTGCAGATCCTGCCCGAGTTGCGTGAAGTCCTGCTGGAACTGTTGGAGTTGACTGTACATGCTGCTGGTCAGGCTGCTGGTGATACCGGAAGTGGACATGCTGTTTTCCTCCTGAACACAATACCTTCTATAGGGCCCTATCGACAGTCTGTGGCAGAACTTTAGCCTAGCCTGAAATGGAGCGCAGTGTCCCCCGGCTAATAGCCAGGCAAGCCTAAACGGGAAGCTGAGCACTTCCCTCCCGGCCACGGGAACAATCCAGCAACCATTTGATTACAAAGCTTTTAACCAATAATCCTGTCTACCATCTTGCGTTTCTGTAACATTTCGTTAACAATACTATATTCTAAAGCCGCACCGAGGATGCCCATTGCAACTGATACCGCGAGATGAGAAGTTTTACGGCCTCTTTAACGAACAAGCCGAAAATATCCATAAAGCCGCCAGGATGCTTGTCGCCCTGTTTGATAACTTTCAGGAAGTCGAAAAGCAGGTTTCTGAGATCAAATTCCTGGAACATAAGGGCGATCAGATTACCCACGCGCTGATGAAGAAGCTAAACCGCACCTTCATCACACCGTTCGACCGGGAAGATATCCATGCGTTAGGCTCAGCTCTGGATGACGTTCTCGACCTTATAGACGCGGCCGCCAGTCGCTTCATCACCTACAAAATCAAGAAGGTAACCCCCGGGGCACAGCAACTGGCGAAGGTGATCATGCATGGAACCGAGATCATCGTGAACGCTGTGGCGCAATTAAACCACCCCCAAAACATGATCGAATACTGTGAGCAGCTCACCTTGTTGGAAGAGGAAGCTGACCGCATCAAAGGCGAATGCATTGCCCGCCTGTTTGAGGATTCCGCGGATCCTATCGAAATCATCAAGTGGAAAGAAATCTACGAGGTCCTGGAAGCCTCCACGGATAAGGAAGAGGACGTCGCGGACGTTCTTGAATCCGTGGTGTTGAAGGCGGCCTGACGGCCTCCAAGCCGGACCCCTCACCCCTCGGAATTCATTTGTCTTAAGGGGCTAATGGTCAAGCTTCCCGCGATCCCCCGCTGCAAGGCGCAGCTAAAATGACACCAACCGTTACATTTGCAATCATCATCGTAGTCGTTGCTCTCAGCTTCGATTTCCTCAATGGCTTCCACGATGCCGCCAATTCCATTGCCACCGTAGTTTCCACGCGCGTACTGTCGCCGCGCGTGGCCGTACTGTGGGCGGCCTTCTTCAATTTTGTGGCGGCGTTCACCTTTGGCACCGCCGTAGCCAGAACCATGGGCAAGGGAATGATCCGGCTGGAGGCGGTCAACCTCTACGTGATCCTGGCCGGCCTGTTGGGTGCAATCTTCTGGGATATCCTGACCTGGTACTACGGATTGCCCGTCAGTTCTTCTCACGCGCTGATTGGGGGATACGCTGGAGCCGCGATCGCCAAGGCAGGGTGGGGTGTCATCCTCTTGCACGGATGGACCAGGATGCTCATTTTTATCATCGTCTCCCCCGCCATCGGATTTGTTTTGGGAGGCGGGTTCATGATCGCGGTTTATTGGATATTTCGATCGTGGGCGCCGCAACGGCTGGACAAGTACTTCCGCAAGATACAACTCCTCTCCTCCGCCGCCTACTGCTTTGGCCATGGAAGTAACGACGCGCAGAAGACCATGGGCATCATCGCCGGGACCCTATTCACCGCCGGAATCCTTAAGACCTTTTACATTCCCTATTGGGTCGTGCTGATGGCCTATGCGGCCATTGGGCTGGGAACCATGGGGGGTGGCTGGCGCATCGTAAAGACCATGGGCATGAAGATCACGCAGTTGAAACCGGTGGGCGGCTGCTGCGCGGAAACGGCGGCGGCCATCAGCCTGGTTGGTACCGCCATGGCCGGCATCCCCGTCTCCACCACCCATACCATCGCGGGCGGCATCATGGGCG
>CAYTMD010000282.1:0-8277 GCA_964438685.1 uncultured Acidobacteriota bacterium | reverse complement strand
TTGCGCATCCGGTTGTAGCGGCGGTCTCCGACCGCCGTCGTCCCGATAGATCGGGACGCTACAATTTATGTCGCCCTGTATAGGATGTTCGAGTTGGCTGAAATGCATGGTTCCTTCCGGCCAAAGACGTTCCAGAATGCCGTAATTCGATCCAAAATGTCCCCACATTTCCGCTATTTCCCGCAAAATTCACGCAAGTTCGACGTAAATGTCCGACATCTGGCATGACATTTTTCCCGCGTTTTGTTTGTTTTCATACACATTCCGGCTTCGAACGTCGAAAAAAAGAATTCTTTCTTTCCAGGTGCATGGCTAATGGAAAAATTGTCGGGTTTCCTGAACGGTCTGGAGGGACAAAACCATAGCCGTCTTGAGCGCCCGCCCGCATTTCCGTTTTCGACTGTCGGTTTGAGCTAAGTTCTTTTCTTTTCATGAACATCGTGGCATGGCCCGGTTAAATTGTTTTGTTTTCATACACATCGTGGGACCATCCAAAATGTCGCATTGCTTTCCCTTTGTTATCATTAACATCGTGGGTTCATCCTTGATTTTTAATTCCCCTTTTTCCCGGCCCCACGTCCGCCATTGTTCGATAAATCCTTTATTACCAGCGTCATACGATTTTCAGCAAATCGATGGAATTTCCCTTAAGTTACTTTATTTTCATATAGATCGTGGCCTCACGCGTCGTTTCCCAGGAGGTAAAAGCATCATCCGCGCCCGCCCGGCTTTGTCCACCGCGCCAGGCGCGGCATGAAGAAAGGCCAGAACCAAGTTGGGGAAAAGGCGCGAACGCTCATCCATCTCATAGGCGCAAAAATAGCGGCTCGCGGTACCCGAAAGCCTGTGACACGGGATTTGATCAGAGGCGCTGGACCACGGAGCGTATTCAGCCACGGAGTGGCGTGGTCATTTGGCCCATGGCGAGCCAGCCGTGGGAACGTTTGCGGGAACCATAATGTTTTGAGCCCCGTAGGGGCGCTGTCAGCATGACCCGACCGCGCCCCTACGGGGCTTAAGGAATATCGGGGAGGGCGCGTTGACCCATGGCTGGCTCGCCATGGGCTAAATGACCACGCCCGCTTTGCGGGCTTTGGAACCCGGCAAACCATTATTTTAACGCTTATGCCCCCTCCATCACTCAGTGCGTCCAGACGCGACGGGAGCTTGCCCCGCGCGGTGCGCGGACCGGTGGATTTCTGAGCGTTGCGGCGGTTGGCTTCGACCCGGACGGGAGATACTGTAAAGGGCTTGCACCAAGGCATGACGGCACCTGCGAATCCTGCCAGCTAGTATACATAGATGGACTAGTTATGTCAAGAGGCAACGCGTCGCGGGGGTGTCTCCGCTTGGCGATGTCGCGGCGAGTTTGCCTCGCCATCGGGCGGCGTCCAGGTCAGTCCGGGACACGTTCCACCACTTTGACATCAAACCGCGACAAGGCCGGCAGGATGAATGGCTTAGGTCTTGGCTGCAATGGGTTTCGTGCCGCGTTTCAATGGGAAATGAAATGTAGCGCACGACGAACCCAAGTCTGGCAAAGTCCGCCGTGGTCTTTGAGCCCCGACGGGGCGACCTAACAAAGCCCAGGCCGAAGGTCCGTCGATCACGATGGCGGACCGAAAGCCTGGGTCAACGGCCCCCCCCATCAACCCCGAGCCCTGAAAGGGCGACCTACCCAATCCCCCAACCAACATTCACCACGGAGGCACGGAGGCCGCGGATTCACGCGGATTGCCACGGATCACTTCGAATAATCCGTGATCATCGGTGTCCATCCACCCGCTGTTCTTTCTCGCTCGTCACACGTCCCCGATTTCTGGGGTCCGATGGACCCCATCGGGGTCCGCAAATCGGACACATGTCACTCATCACTGCCTTTGAAACCGGCGGACGCTCCGCGCCACAGGCTACCAGGGGGGACGGACGGGCAGCCGGACTCCCCTCTGATTCAGAGGGGCCGGCGCGTTCGCGCCGGGGGGTGGTTACGAGATTCAGGATGGGGCGGTGGCTTCCCGGCGGGGGTGGTTACATGACCCTACCTAATCCCTGGTGGGAGGCGGCGTAAGCTACAATGTCGGTAAGTCGGAAATAAGGCGCCCGGTATTCCGCCCGGCATTCCCTGTTGCAGGCCGTCGCCCATCCGATTATCATGTTGCAAGCGTTTATGGTGAAAGCCCGATAATCATGTCCGCCGTCGAGGAAAAAGCCGCGCTCGCCGCCTTGCGGAAGTTCGCCGGCACCGTGACGGCCAAGATGACCTCCGTCACGGTAGGCGAGCCGGAGGACCAACTCCGCTCGCCGTTTGAAATGTTCATGCAAGACCTCGGGCGGGCAATCGCCCGGGACGTTGTCTGTACGGGCGAGACGAGGCTTCCGGGCCGCCTAGGGAAACCCGACTACGCCGTGCACGCGGGCAGAATTTTGATCGGCTATGTGGAACTGAAAGCTCCAGGTATTGGGGCAACCACGAGCCGTTTTACCGGACGGAATGCCGAACAGTGGAAGCGTTTTTCCGCGATCCCAAATTTGATCTACAGCGACGGCAACAACTGGGCCCTTTACCGTTATGGAGAACAAGTCGGCCGCACGGCCCAACTGTCCGGCAACGTGGAGACAGACGGAAGGGACGCAGTCAGCCCCGAAGACGTCCGGCCCTTGTTCGGCCTTCTGACGGATTTCCTCTCATGGCAGCCTCTCATTCCCCAAACGAGCAAGGGTGAGATTGACCTGAAGGGACTGGCCGCGCTTCTCGCTCCGCTGTGCCTCATGCTCCGCAAGGACGTGACCGACGCTCTACGCGACACGCGGTCGCCATTGGTTCAACTCGCAAAGGACTGGCGTCAACTGCTTTTTCCCGATGCCGACAACGAGCAGTTCGCGGACGCCTATGCTCAGACCGTGACATTCGCGTTGCTCCTGGCGCGTAGCGAGGGAGCTGAGCCGCTTGAACTAGGGAACGCCGAAAGCTCCCTGGCTGCTGAGCACACGCTGCTCTCCCGCGCCCTCCAGGTCCTGACCGACCCGAATGCTCAGGCGGAGATCTCGGCCTCTCTGAACCTGCTTATTCGCGTCATTGGGGCAGTTCCTCCCAAGGCTCTTACCGGGCCGAGGGAGCCATGGCTTTATTTTTACGAGGACTTCCTCGCGGCGTATGACGAGAAGCTGCGCAAGGACGCGGGCGCGTACTACACACCCGTGGAGGTTGTCCGCGCCCAGGTTCGGCTGATTGACGACCTCTTGACCAACCGGCTCGGGAAGGCCCTCGGCTTTGCGGATCCCGGTGTCGTGACGCTTGACCCGGCGGTTGGCACGGGCACGTATATGCTGGGCGTCATCGACCACGCCTTGGCGAAGGTCGAGTCGCAGCAAGGACCGGGGGCCGTTCCCGGCAAGGCAACCGTCTTGGCCGAGAATATCTACGGTTTTGAGATCATGGTCGGGCCGTTCGCCGTCTCCGAGTTGCGCGTCAGCCGCGCTCTCGAAAGCAAGGGAGCACGCCTACCTGCCGACGGCACACACGTCTATTTGACCGATACCCTGGAAAGCCCCGACACGCCGCCGCCAACGCTGCCATTCTATCTGAAGCCGATTGCCGACCAGCACGCCAAGGCCCTTAGAGTGAAAGCCGCAGTGCCGGTGATAGTTTGCCTTGGTAATCCGCCCTACGATCGCCACGAAGCCGCCGACGAGGACAACAAGGCACGCACCGGAAGCTGGGTCCGCTGGGGACAGGATGGCAAGGGCACGGGCGCGATATTCAAGGACTTCTTGGACCCCGCAATTGCTGCGGGCCATGGCGTACACGTCAAGAACCTTTACAACCTATACGTTTATTTCTGGCGTTGGGCGCTGTGGAAGGTTCTGGAACAGAACTCCTCCGGCGGACCTGGCATCGTCAGCTATATCAGCGCGTCAAGCTATCTGGGCGGCGATGCATTTTGCGGGATGCGCGAGCACATGCGCCGGGTTTGCGACGACATTTGGATTCTCGACTTGGGCGGCGAGAGCCGGGGTGCCCGTAAGAGTGAGAACGTCTTCGCTATACAAACGCCCGTTGCCATCGCTGTGGCGGCCCGCTACGGCAAACCAAACAGAAACAAACCTGCAAGGGTGAGATACGCAAGATTGGAGGGAACCCGCGACGAAAAGTTAAGGGCGCTGGATAACATTTCTTCGTTCGCTTCCATTCGTTGGGAGAACTGCCCGGACGATTGGCTCGCGCCCTTTGAACCTGCTGGCAAAGGAGAATACTTCGGTTGGCCGCAGTTGACCGATCTTATGCCGTGGCAGCACTCGGGGGTGCAGCTCAAGCGCACCTGGCCGATCGCTGCATCGAAGGCGACATTGGAGACACGCTGGCGGGCGCTGTTGCTGGCGAAGGACAGATCTATCGCCTTTCATGGGACGGGCGACCGCGAAGCGGACGGCACCTATCGTGTTTCCTTGGCCGAGGGCGCGGATTTCCGGCCTATCGCCAAGCTGCCAACCGACTCCGCTGTCCCTCCTATCGTTCCTTACGCGTACAGGTCCTTCGACCGCCGATGGATCCTTGCCGACGGTCGTTTGATGTCGCGACCGCGTCCGGTCCTATGGGCCGCACGAAGCGACGCCCAGGTATACCTCACCACCTCACTGTCGGAGCCGCTGGGAACAGGCCCTGCGGCGACCGCCTGCGCTCTCATTCCCGATCTTCACCATTTCTCCGGTCGCGGGGCGAAGGACATCGTGCCCCTATATCGTGATGCCGATTACAAGGAGCCTAATCTTCGCCCGGGCCTACTGGAACTTCTCGCAAAAGCGTATAGACGAACGATAACGCCGGAGGATTTTCTGGCCTACGCCTATGGCGTGCTTGCACACCCCGCTTTTACGGCCCGCTATGCCGAAGAATTGGCCACACGCGAACTACGTGTACCCATTACTATGGATCCGGCGCTTTTCGCCTATCTCCGCGACGTTGGAGCGAAGCTGCTCTGGCTGCACACATACGGAGAGCGCTATGTGCCCAAGGGCCGCGCTCGCGGCCAGGTCCCGAAGGGCGAGGCTCGCTGCACGAGGCCGGTGCCGGGGGGCAAGGATAATTACCCGGAGACTTACGAGTACATCGGCGCGACCAAAACTCTTCGCGTTGGCGCAGGCGCATTTGCCCCTGTCGCGCCAGAAGTGTACAATTTCGAAGTCTCGGGAATGAAGGCAGTCCAGCACTGGCTGGACTACCGGATGCGAGAGCCGAAAGGGAAGAAATCCTCCCCGCTGGACGACATTCACCCGGAGAAATGGACCGGCGACTTCACCACGGAATTACTGGAGCTGCTATGGATTCTGGAAGCGACGATTGCCGAGTACCCCCGCCAGGCGAAGCTCTTGACCGCAGTGGCAAAGGGCCCGAAGATCCGCCTGTAGACATGGAAGCCGAGGAGCCCGCCGAGGGCGCGCCGTGCTTTACGGAGCGTGAACTGGACCGCTTACTGCCGCCCATTCCAGACTGGATGCGGAAACCGCCGCCGCTGCCGCACCAACAGCCAAGCCTATTCGAGGACAAGTGATAGAAACCGGGACAGGATATTTCCGAATTCTTGTGGCCATCCTTCAGGATTCTGGGCTTGCTGCGGCGACGCCCCTGCTTCCCTGGCCGCACTCCAAAAGCCGGTAAGGCTGAGTCTCGAGGTGTGGGCAGGTGAGCCCCAAAGGGGCGATCTAACGAAGCCCAGGCTGAAGGTATGGGTCAATGGGACCCAAACCGATACCATGAGCCCTGAAGGGGCGAAATAACCCTTTTCAATTCCACACGGACCGCTCGTCGTAGGCGACCCCGGGCGCGTGCACGCGGTGGTGGGTTTGTTAATGTGCGGTGTAGGTAGAGGCGCGAATGCGATTGCGGGAACACGTATCTCGCCCTTTCAGGGCTGGCGGCAAAATTTGGGGGTAATCTAAACCCAGGCCGTTGGCCTGGGCTTTGTTAGATCGCCCCTTTGGGGCTCAAGCCTGCGTCAATTGGACCCAAACCGATACCCGAGCCCTGAAGGGGCGGAACAGTCCTTTCAATCCCACACGTACCGCTCGTCGTAGGCGATCCCGGAATGGGGGAAGGCACATTTCGCCCTTTCAGGGCTGGGGGCCAGGGTGGCTCGCTACGCCTTCCCTGTACGACTCTTTCATTCGCGACTCCATGCCAGTTTATCCCGGCGCACGACCTGACATCCTTTTGGTCCGCCCGCGATCATGACGATGGAACCTCATGGTTTGCACCCACCGATCAACTGACGGACGAACCCAACGACATCGGCTTGCGTGTTGGCGTCATCGCGCCCGTACAGGAACTGTGCAACCCGACGCGGACCGATGGCCTCGTGATCACTAAAGTCCGACCTGAGATATTCAAGCGCAGCTTCTGCGGTCTGATTACTCAAGAGCGGTTTGAGGCATGCGGTCACGTCGGCAATCCTGCCGCCGTAATTGCGAACCACGTAGTAGAGATCGTATGCATCCTTGTTTTCCCCGCGAAGATGGAAAGCGAGGGCTTTGAGAACCACAAACGCTCCCGGCCCGCAAACCCACACATCGCGTTCCGCTTCCTCATCCAGAATGGTTCTGCCTCGCAACGTCACCTTTTGGCGATCCTTAAAAGCCAAGTTCAATCCAGGCGCGATAATCGCAGCAAAGTCCCCCTCGATGTTCATCAGCTTGCCGGCATGTTCCTTGGCATCATTGGTCTCGATCAGGAAATCCACGGTCACCGGGGGCTCACTGATCCGCCACCGCTGACGCGTGATTTTCCCCTGTTCGTTCGTATCAGGCTCAAACCCTGCCCGGCGCAAACGCCGGGTGACGGCCTCATATCGTTGCTCGTCAATCAGCGCAAACGCCAGACCCAGATCGAGGTCCATCGTTCCGACATGCCGACTGAAACCGGCTGCGGCTTGATTCTGCTCGATTAACAACGAGGGAACTAGCCCGCCCACGGTAACTACGTCGTCCATCAAATCGCCGAGTTTGGTAGCCACATAAAGACACGTCTTCCGCACTCGGTCCAACTGTTCGGGTGGGTAGCCAGCAGCGTTCGTCGGTTTCTCAGGCATTACCGCTCTTTGTCAGAGACTTGGCACGCAATCGCTCCGCCGCTTCCGCCGACCGTTCAGGATGATCCTTCAAATCCAAGTACACCTGCACGGGGTGAACGCAACGTATGCCGCTGGCTTCCGACGCGCCGTGAAACACTCCCTCGTCGTTCGGCACGACGAGCCACACGTTCTCGCCTTGCTGCTCTTCGTAGAAGCCGAGTTCCATTGTTACTTCGGCCGGCGGAATCTGTCCGACGTAGCAAACCACGAGACGAAACCCCGCAAATTGATTCAACAACCACGCCCCTGCGAGGCCGGTCATTGCATACGCAAGTTGTCGTTGCTTCAGACCCTCCGCCAACTGCCGCAGCACATCGTCACTCGACCGCGTCGCGATGTGGCCGCGCACGATGTGGTGCTTGGAAAAATCGTAAGCCTCGAGCCACGCACCCAGCATCGCGTTGTAGTCGGCAACCCTCACCGCACCTTCTGGATCGCGAGCAACCAATCGCAATGCTTCCAGTTGCCTCACGATACGGCTCGTGAAGCCCTCGTCCAAATCGCTGGCCCGCGCAAGTTCGCGCTGGCTGAACGAACGCTCCGGCTCCATCAGCAGCCACCGAGCAATCCGCGAACTTTTCGGTGCAAACAGGCTGCGGGGCCGGCCCGGGCGCTTGAACTGGTTGGGCTTACCTTCGATCTGCACCCGCAATCCGGGCGGACCAAACAAATGCGCGTTGCCGGACAAGTCCAGCCAGCACACCGCCGCCTCCTCGCACAACCGCTGACCCACTGAGCCCATGTACGGCACAGCTACCAATGGGAGGACCTTCTCTCTCGATCGTTCGGCGAATCGACGGATGGAGCGCACAGCCATCCCCACGGCGGCAGCGTCGCTGCTCACTTTGCATTCCACGGCGAACTTGAAACCGCCGGCCGACACCAGTAGATCCGCGACCTCATACCCATCGCGCCTGGCAGCGGGTTCCAGTTTGACGGACACCTTGCCCATCGGCACGGCCAGCAGCTCCGCCAGCCGCTTGGGGGTTTCCTGTTCCAATAGTTGGCTCAAGGCGCGATTCATGTTGCCTGAATACCACAGCTTGACCCACGGGTCAAGTCAACCAATTTAAACAACTTCTTTTTCGCCGGGTGGCGCAGACTGCGGCGGTTGGCAGTCTGCGCCAGCCGCGTCTGATTTGTGGTCACTGCA
>CAYTMD010000281.1:0-8324 GCA_964438685.1 uncultured Acidobacteriota bacterium | reverse complement strand
GACCCGGCCGTTAGCCTACGCTTCGTTAGGTTGCCCCTTTGGGGCTCAAAGATTTGTGCCGCCGCCCTACGGGCGGCATGCTCGGGTGCCGGCAGGATGCCAGCGTTACGGCGCTTGTGCTGCCGCCATACTGGCGGCATTCTCCGTGCTGGCGGCATGCGCCGGCGCTGGCGGCAACCGGCCTGAACCCCTCAGCGGCGAGATTCTTCTTGACAGATGGACCCCCCATCCGGTATAAAAAGGTATATTTATACAACGGTTGTATAAATATTCTTTAAGGAGATGTGGGTAGACGGAACCATTGAATACGGCGGTTGAGATAAACGCTTCGTTGGGGGCCGGGGCTGATTCGCCTACGCATGCAGTGGTTCATGCCGCAGTCGTCGGCGCCACCGGCTATGCGGGATGTGAGCTCTTAACCATACTTGCCCGCCATCCGGCCGCTTCCGTGACTTGCCTGATGTCATCCGGCAGGAGCGGCAAGAAGGCCTTCGCGATTGAAGACTCCCATCCCAAGCTGCGCGGTCGCTTTTCCGTTCTCTGTGAACCGCTGGACGTCGATCAGCTTGTAAACTCCGGCTCCAACGTGGTTTTTCTTGCCACTCCGCACGAAACCTCGCATCAAATTGTACCGCAACTGCTGGAAAACGGCTTGCGCGTGGTGGACCTGAGCGGCGCTTTCCGGTTGAGGGATTCTGCCGCCTACACGAAGTGGTACGGATTTGATCATACCGCGGCGGAAGCGTTGGCGGAGGCAGTTTACGGCATTCCGGAATTTGACGCCCCCGCCATTGCCAAGGCGCGGCTGGTTTCCAATCCCGGCTGCTACCCCACTTCCGTTCTACTGGCGCTCACTCCCCTGCTCAAAGCGGGCTGGGTAAACGTGGCTGCTGGAATTATTGCCGATTCCAAATCAGGCGCTACGGGAGCGGGACGCAAACCCAGCGACAAGCTGCATTTTCCCGAGGTGAATGAAAACCTGCGGGCTTACGGAATTTTTCATCATCGCCACCTGCCGGAAATGCTCCAGGAGCTGGAGGTTTCGCGGAAGGATTTCATTTTTACCCCCCATCTGCTGCCGATCACGCGGGGCATCCTGACCACGATTTATGCGCGCCTGTCGCCACACCACGGAATCGGCGACGTGGAAGCGCTGTTCAAGGAATTCTACGCGGGCGCGCCCATGGTACGCATCTATCCGGCAGGCACCATGCCGGAAATATTGGGCGTGGCGAATACGCAATTTGCCGACATCGGCTTTGCCCTGGATGAGAGCACGGGGCGGCTGATCCTGGTCTCCACCATCGATAACCTGGGGAAGGGCGCGGCAGGGCAGGCGGTTCAGAACATGAATGTGATGTATGGATTCCCCCAGCAGACGGGGCTGCTCTGAGCGGGGCTCAGAATTCAAGATTCAAAATTCAAGATTCAAGAGGTCGGATCGCAGATTCAAAATTGCAGATTTAAGAGTTGAAAGTCGAAAGTTGAAAGTCAAAAGATGAAATTAGTCATCAAAATCGGTGGGCAAGGCGCGGAGAATCCCAAGGGCCGCAAGGATTTGGCGCGGCAGATTGCGGCGATTCACCGGGCCGGCCATTCCGTGGTGGTGGTGCATGGCGGCGGCAAAGTGCTGACGCGCACTCTCGAAAGCATGGGCATTGCCACCGAGTTTTACCAGGGATTGCGGGTAACCGACGCCGCCACGCGCGACGTCGCCATGATGGTGCTGGCGGGTTTGGTGAACAAGCAATGGGTGGCGGAACTGGAAAACTTGAAGCAGCCGGCACTGGGGCTTTGCGGTGGTGATGGCAGCCTGGTGCGCGCGCGCAAACTGACCGTGGGCAAGAACGGGAGCAGGAAGGACCTGGGGTTTGTCGGCCGGCCGCACAAGGTCAAGACCACGGTGCTGGATGTGGCCCTGCGCGGCGGCATGATCCCGGTGGTGGCCAGCCTGGGCGTGAACGCACGCGGCGAGTTCCTGAATATCAATGCGGACGACCTGGCGGCGGCACTGGCCGTGGCGCTGGGGGCGGACCGCCTGCTTTATCTCACCGAATCCGGCGGGGTGTGGGACGCGGAAAAGCGCTTGCTGCCCGTGGTCCATGTCGGGGACATTCGCCGCATGATTAAAGAAGGAGTGGTGCGGGACGGGATGATTCCCAAGCTGCTCTCCTGTGCGCGAACGCTGCGCCAAAACGTGGGCGAGGTTGACATCCTTTCGACCACTGCTCCCAATGCGCTGCTCAGCACGATAAAAAAAGGAAAAACTTCCGGAACTCGGATTGTGAAGGGCTCATGAATCGCGACCAGATCGTTGAACTTGAAAAGCACGTGCTGATTCCCACTTACGAGCGGCTGCCGATCCTCGCCGTGCGGGGTGAGGGCAGCTACATCTACGACGACACGGGGAAGAAGTATCTGGATTTCCTGGGCGGCCTGGCGGTCAATGCGCTGGGCTATAACCATCCGGAAATCATGGCGACGCTGCGCGACCCGGCGGAAAGCCTGTTGCACGTTTCCAACCTTCTTTACCACCCGTTCCAGGCGCCGCTGGCGGCAAAGTTGACGCGGCTCTCCGGCATGGATCGCGCTTTCTTTGCCAACTCCGGCGCGGAAGCCATTGAAGGGGCCATGAAGCTGGCGCGAATTTATGCGCGCAAGCACGCGGCGCCCGGGCCTTTTGAGCGCTTTGAAATTCTGGCGATGGAAAACTCCTTCCACGGACGGACGTATGGCGCGCTGTCGGCCACCTGGCACAAGTCATATCGCGAGCCTTTTGAGCCTTTGCCGCCCGGCATCCGCTTCGTTCATCTGAATGACACTGCGCATCTGCGGGAAAGCTTCACTCCCAAGGTGGCGGCGGTGATGTTGGAAGTCATTCAGGGTGAAGGCGGCATTATTGAAATCAAGGAAGATTTCCTGAAGGCCGCGGCCGAACTCTGCCACAAGCATGGGGCGTTGTTGATTTGCGATGAGATTCAGTGCGGGTTGGGCCGCACGGGACGGTTCTTCACCTACTCCAAATTTGGTTTGCAGCCCGATATCGTGCTGGTGGCCAAGCCGTTGGCCGCAGGGTTGCCACTGGCCGCCATCCTGGCGCGCGAGAACGTGGCGCAGGCATTCTCCCCCGGCATGCATGGAACCACCTTCGGGGGCGGACCGCTGCAATGCCGCCTGGCGTTGAAGGTGCTGGAGATTCTCGAACGCCCCGGCTTCCTTGCCCACGTCACCGAAGTGGGAGCTTATTTCCGCCAGGAGCTGGAAAAATTACGCGCCGACCTTCCGGTGATCAAGGAAGTTCGCGGCGATGGATTGATGGCGGCGGCGGAATTGGCGGTTCCCGGAAAGTCCGTGGTGCGGCAGGCGCTGGAGGCCGGGCTGCTCTTGAATTGCACGCAGGAAAAAGTGCTGCGCTTCCTGCCACCTTTGATTATCGAGAAGCGGCACGTTGACGAAGCTATAGCAATATTACGGCCGGTGCTGGCGGCGCTTGGGCCGGCGGCCGCGACGAAGGGGGTACACGCATAATGGCGGTGATGATGATGGCGACAACGATCAAGAAGCCGGAATCTTTAAGTGTTCGGGATCTTCTGGCTGACCAGGATTTGACCCGCGATGACCTGAATCTCCTGTTTGATCTCTCGGAGAGGGTCAAGGCGGTCCCCGGGGAATATGCGCAAGCGCTGCGCGGCAAACAACTGGCAATGATTTTCGAAAAGCCTTCGCTGCGAACCCGCACCACGTTTGAAGTCGGCATAACCAGTCTGGGCGGCTTTGCCGTCTACCTGGAACACACCAAGCCCCGCCTGGGCGAGCGCGAAGCCATCAAGGACATCGCCCGCAACCTCGAGCGCTGGGTGAATGGCATCGTGGCGCGGACGTTCTCGCATGAGTCAGTGCTGGAACTGGCCGCCAACGCCTCCATTCCCGTGATCAATGCGTTGACCGACCTTTTCCATCCCTGCCAGGCGCTGGCGGATTATTTTACCCTGCACGAGAAGTTTGGCGACTTGAAAGGGATGAAGCTGGCCTTTGTCGGCGACGGCAACAACGTGTGCCACTCACTGATGATCATGGGAGCAAAACTCGGAGCGTCGGTTCACATCGCGACGCCGCCGGGTTACGAGCCCAAGCCGGAGGCTCTGGAGGCTGCGCGCATCTTCGCGGCTGAGACGGGCGCCACCATCGAGACTTTCAATGATCCCTTGCAAGCGGTGGCGGGAGCAAATGCGGTTTATACTGATGTTTGGACCAGCATGGGCCAGGAACACGCCGCCCATTTGCGGAACCAGGTTTTTGCGCCTTACCGCGTGACCAGGGAATTGATGGCAGCGGCTGATCCCGGCGCCTTCTTTATGCACTGCCTTCCGGCTCACCGCGGCCAGGAGGTTACGGATGAGGTTATCGATTCGCCGCAGTCCGTGGTGTATGATCAAGCAGAGAACCGGCTGCACGCACAAAAAGCGCTGATGATACTGCTGATGCAGGATGTGCACGCGTAATTAGGTGCTAGGGGCTAGGGACTAGGGGCTGGGGAGGGGCAGTTTGAATTTGCTTCCCTCGCCCCCTTGGGGGAGAGGGTGGACCGCAACCGGCGCTTTCACCAGCCGGGGCGGGACGGGTGAGGGGGTCACCCTGTAGCCGATGACCACCTAATGCCCTGAAATCCGTTAATTGAACGGCATTGAGGCTAGGGTTGGGGAAATCCCGTGCCCCAGAACCCAGTACCCAGTCCCTAGAACGAGGAACCGCAGTTGACGATTCGTAAAGCCAAATTGACTGATGTGCCCGATATCCACCGGCTGGTGAACCACTATGCCGGCGAGCGCATCATGCTGCCCCGCACGTTGACCGACATCTACGAAAACGTGTGGGAGTTTACCGTGGTGGCCGAGGAGGCTGGCAAACTGGTGGCCTGCGGGGCGCTGAAACTCTACAACCAGGACGTGGCGGAAATCCGCTCGCTGTGCGTGGATGAATCACTAAAGTCCAAAGGCATCGGGCGCGAGGTCATGGAAGAACTCCTGAACGAAGCCGAAGCCTTTGGCCTGAAGACCGTTTTCGCCCTCACCATCGCACCCGTATTTTTTGAGAAGCTGGGATTTAAGGAAGTTCCCCGGGAGAGATTTCCCACCAAAGTCTGGCGCGATTGCCTGCGCTGCGAACGCTACACCTGCTGCAATGAAAAAGCCGTGACCATGGAACTCGCTGACCGGCCTGAGAAGTTGGGGGAGTCCGCCAACGAAGAGGCTGAGGTATCTAGCTGATTTAGAACGGCTTACATAGCCCCCAACACTTTTCAATAGCTATTAATCCCTTGTCAATATAATTTTACCCCGCAGCGCTCTGAGGAACGGCAAAGACCGCGAGCGTACCAGCCGCGTAGCGGCGTAAGATCGTAGCCCACGGCGCAAGCCGTGGGTCAAGGGAGAGCCTCCCCGACGAGCCCCAGCGGGGCGAAAGAACTAAATCGCAGCGAGTAAGGCGAAACCCCAAGATTGTCACGGTCAACGCCCAGGGTCCCTTTCTTTCGCCCTTCTGGGGCTGGCGGTCATCGTGCACGCTTGCCCCACGGCTTACGCCGTGGGCTACTGTCTTCCGGCCCTCCGGGCCTGCGCATCAATTCAGGCGGAAGCCTTGGGTTAACGCCTTTGGGGCAACCTCCCCGGTAAGTGGCTCCCCTGACCGAATCGACCCTGAAGGAGCGCATTGACCTTGGTTACAGCACGCAAACCTGACGTAACGCCATCCGATTCGACCCCTTCAGGGTCGAGAACCATGCGGGACGCTTTCCGGGGGCGCTGCCCCCGGCTACTATATTGTGCCCTTGCAGGGCGGGCGTCGAAGTGACCACGAGTTCTTCCGCAGCCTGTGAAGCCCCGCTCTTCCGACCTATCTGGTGTATCATCAAACCTGGCCTTCATAGCGGCCTTGCGGGAATTGGGTGGCACGGGCGTCCCGCTCGTGGACATTCATGGCCAGGACCTGTCCCGATGCATTTGATCGGGACGGCCATGCCACGGAAATATCTGGCACCGGGGAATGGACAACCATCATTGTGACTGCACGTATCTTGGCGATTGATTTCGGCACCAAGCGCATGGGACTGGCGGTTTCCGACGCGCTCGGAATGACCGCCCAGGGGCTTCCGACAATTCAGCGAACGCGCATTGCCGACGACATGGAGCATCTGCGCTCGCTGGTGGAGGAATATTCGGTGGAGCGGGTGCTGGTGGGGAATCCCATTGGTCATAGCGGCGGCGAAACCGGCATGTCGCAGCTTGTGGCGGAGTTCGTGGAAAAGCTTCGGCGGCGGTTGCCCTGCCCGGTGGAATTGCGTGACGAGCGCCTGACCAGTGTGGAGGCGAATCGGACCCTGCGTGAAATGGGGTTGACCCTCGGGAAACGGCAGCGCGCGGTGGACCGTATGTCGGCGGTACTGCTCCTTCAAAGCTATCTGGATTACCTCGAGAATGAGCGTAACCGGGGGAGTCGACCAGCGGAATGAAGTGGAAACTCGCAGCCTTTATCTTGGTGCTGGGCCTGGCGGCCGCGGGATGGTGTGTGTGGGACCTCTACCAACCCAGCGCAAATTTCCAGGGGCGTGAGCTGCTGGAAATTGCTCCCGGCACTGGCGCCCCGGCAATTGCCGATCTTCTCGTGTCGCACGGCGTGCTCGCCCATCGGTGGCCATTCCTCGCCCGTTACTGGGCTGGACGCGCTCGTCGCCGGCTGAAGGCGGGTGAATATCTTTTTGACACGCCGCTGCGCCCCATTGATGTATACCGGAAATTGGTGGCAGGGGACGTAAACCTTTATCCGGTGGTGGTCCCCGAAGGCTCCGACCGGTTCGATATTGCCCACATTCTCGCCGAGCGCATGGCGATTGACCCTGACGATTTTCTTCGCCGCACGGAGCAGACAGCGCTCATCCATGACCTCGACCCTGTGGCGCCATCGCTGGAGGGTTACCTCTTTCCGGATACCTACCGATTCCCCCGCCGCGTAACCGCGGACACGGTGATTGCCACCATGGTGGCCCGCTTCCGCCGCGTGCTGCTAACAAGGCTTCACGACGAGATCGCATCCGGCACTGGGAATCTGCACGCCGTCGTTACCTTGGCTTCACTGGTGGAGAAGGAGACGCCCGACCCCGCGGAGCGGCCGATGGTGGCCGGTGTTTTTACCCGCCGATTGGAAAATGGCATGCTGCTCCAATGCGATCCGACGGTGATTTACGCGGCGCGGCTCGCCGACCGTTTTACCGGAGTTATCCATGTCAGCGATCTGAACTTCGATTCGCCCTTCAACACTTATCGCCATGCGGGCTTGCCACCGGGGCCGATTGCCAATCCGGGAGAAAGCGCACTTCGAGCCGCTTTCCATCCAGAGGACGGCGACGCCTTGTATTTCGTGAGCAACACCCACGGCGGCCACGTCTTTTCCAAAACGATCGCCGAGCATGAACACAACGTGGCGCAGTACAGAAGGGCTAAGAGGAAGGAGTCAGGAGCCAGGAGTCAGAAGTCAGGAGGCAAAAGGCCCTAACACCGTTCGGTCGATAGTAGACACGGGGAGGCATTCAACACCATTTCGCTGTATCACTAAGGGTATCGACCGTATTCTGGCTCCTGGCTCCTGACTCCTGACTTCTACTCCTGAAGTGCCCCATGTCTCCCAAGACCAGCAAGAAACAGATCCTTCTCGATCTCTTCAAGGCGCAAGGCAAGCAGCGCATTGAATTGGCAGATCTGCGCGCCGCCCGCGACGAACTTCGCCGGCAACTCGGCCCCGCCGACAGAACTTCACTCGAATATATTGCGTCCATCCTGCGCGAGGCGGAGTACGACGTCCGGTACGAGGATCGTTACTCCGATCCGGTCATGCCGGAGCCCTACGCGAGCCGGCTGAAAGGCATTTTGGAATTTCACGACCTCGCCAGTGCCGAGCTATCATTGCTTAAAATCGACGTCATCTTTCGCGAGTATTCAGGCGCCGCGGATCGCCAGGGTGCCGCGCTGGTTGTTGCTCTGGTGAAGAAAGGCAAACTGCGCGCCCGGAGTATTGCCGCCAACTCGCGCGTTCAGGCCCAAAAACGCAAAGAAAAGACGGAAATCGCGAGCTGGTTCCAGGTTTGGCTGGAAACGCCGGACCTTTTCGCTGATTGGCTGGCGCTACGAAAATCTTCGAAGGAATTTCGGAGGCTTTTCGGCGGCGGCAACGCCGCGGAAGTGTAGCGCAGTGCGGCGGGGCCGCAAGAAAATTTTCGCGGGCGGACGAAGAAACCCCTCATCCGCTTCGTACCTCAGCACCTTCTCCCCTGG
>CAYTMD010000280.1:0-8383 GCA_964438685.1 uncultured Acidobacteriota bacterium | reverse complement strand
GACGTCTTCTACGTGAGAACCAAGCGCCCACGAGTGGCCGAAGGGGTCCACAATCTGGCCGTAACGATCACCCCAGAATTGGTTTGCTAGCGGCATCTTCACCGTAGCCCCCGCGGACACCGCTTGGTTAAACAAACTATCCACGTCCTCGACATAAAGATTGAGCACCACCGGACTACCGCCCAGGGTTTGGGCCGATGGGTTGCTCATGCCGGGGAATTCGTCGGCGAGCATAAACTGCGAATCGCCGACCTTCAGAGTGGCATGCATAACTTTGCCATCGGGGGTCTTGTGCACACCCAGAACCTGGGCGCCAAATGCCTTCTGGTAAAACTCGATCGCCTTGGTTGCCTGGCGCACCATCAAGTGCGCGGTGATCGAGTGGGTCCCGTCTGGAACTGCTTTTACCTTTCCTGCCATGATGGTTACCTCCTATTTATGTGGGTTACTCTGTAGTCGTAGCGCTGACCTTTAGGTCAGCACTTGCCTGACGGCCATATGGCCGGAGGTGCCGACCTAAAGGTCGGCGCTACAACGATGTGCCATGGCCATCCCGATCAAATGCACCGGGACAGGTCTTGGCCATGCTCGATCACGGGCGGGACGCCCGTGCCACGCCTCCACGCCGACCTAATGGTCGGCGCTACGGTTCATGCGACACAGGCAGGAGTGCCTGTGCTACATCGGCTAATTAGTTCACTGCCACCAGTTCGCGGCGGTCGGCCTTCACGCCCTCGGCCTTCATGCGCTCAGCGGCGTGGGCCACGAAGTTGGCGGCCACTCCCACCAGGCCTTTCTTATGCCCGTATTTGTAAGTGGCCTGTTGCATTTCCGGGTGCTCCTGCACAAATGCACGGACTTCTTCCAGGGTTGTTCCCGCCTCGTCAAGCACGCGCTTGATTTCGTTCTTGGCGCGAACCTTGGCTTCGCCCAACGCCATCTGCACGCGGCTGTGGGCGTTCACGTCGCCTTCGCCGGAGGTTTCAACGGGAATGAAAATCATATCCTTGTAGGTCGAGACCACAGCGGACTGGGCGCCGTCGGACTGCGTGGAAGGCATGCAGCCGAAGGGCTTCAGACTTAGGACCATGTGGGCGAGATCTTTGTTGGAGTAGTAAATGTTCTTGGCCACTTCCAGGTGACCTTCGCCGCCGCCCGCGCGCGAATTGTAGAAGGGATGGCCGAGGCGCTGCAGTTCGTACTGGTCGGTCAGGTGATGGGCAATGCCGCCAAGGGCGTCAATCAAGCGGTGGTACTCTCGCTTGAAGATGTTTTCCGCCACGGTCAGCTTGGCCAGGCGCTGCTGAGTATTCAGGTGGCTGCCAAAAATCTCCTTCAGGTTCCACTTGGGAACATTCCTCTGAACCAGATCCAGCCCGCGTTGGTCGCGAATCTGCTGCTTGGCCTGGTGAATCATGTACATGATCCAGGTGCCGATGGGCTCCACCATGACCTGCGCGCCTTCTTTTTCCAGGAACTTGAACATGTTGAAGTTGCCGTCGCCCTCGGTGGTCTGCGCCCAGAACTCGCCCGTGATTTTCACGATCGGTTTTACGCGGGTGCGATCGAGCGGAATCGAGTTAAAACGATCCCGCACATCATTCAGCGCCGCCGTGTAGTCATCGCCATAAAGCTGGTTCAGGAATTTACCCAGGTATTCCGCGGTTCCGGAAAAGTTCGTCTTGCTGAGCATTGAGGCAAGCTTGCCTTCCAGCGTGTAGGGACGCTTGCGACGTATAACCTCTTGCAGCATGTCCAGGCACTCGTCAAGAACGCGGTCGGTGTCGCCGGCATTCACTTCAAAAGGACGGATCTGGTAGGCAACGTCGTTGATGATGTCGCCGATATTCAGGGCGTTCAGGATATTCAGGAAGAAGTCGAGGTTCATTTCCAACCCGGCTTCCGCTTCGGCCTGGTTCAGACCACCGGACTGTTGGAACAGCAGCACGCGGAATCCATCAAATCCCGCATTGCGGAGGGCCAGCCGATACT
The DNA here is from genome assembly GCA_964438685.1 of uncultured Acidobacteriota bacterium. GTDB lineage: Bacteria > Acidobacteriota > Terriglobia > UBA7540 > UBA7540 > Bog-366. The sequence goes on along the minus strand of CAYTMD010000280.1, from coordinate 6,391 downwards.
CGGCTTCATACATTCCGAAGCGGCAGGGTCCGCAGGCGCCGGCGGTGAAGAAGACGTAGCGGTCAATGATTTCCTGCTTGGACAGGCCCTTCTCTTCCAGGGTTTGGGCAAATTGGACAAGGTTGCCAACGGTAAAGTACGTGGGGTTGCACTGGCCGTTATTGCCATACTCTTTACCCAATTGAAAGGCCTTCTTGTCGGGCACGGGCAGGGCTTCGCACTTGTAGCCAAGGCCTTCGAGAGCGCCGTGAATTAATTTCTCATGCTTCCAGGTGAGGCCGCCGAAAAGGATGGTGGTGTGGTCGCGCTGTGATTTGGTAAAAGCACGTTCAACAGGTTTGTGGAACTGCTGAACGGCCCGGCGCTCGAGGCCCGCCTCTTTTTCGAGGCGCCGTCTTTCGTCTTCGAGCTTTTGGCGGATCAACTCCTCTTTCGACGAAATCTGAACCAGGCCCCCATTGCCGTGGGGCGTTTCATTGAAAGGAACAGTGCTCATGCGTCACCTCGTCGGGAAGTCAAAAATAGGAACTCATGGCTGGGGTACACAACCACACCCTTTACTTCGGATATCAACAGTCCTCCGCGTAAACCACTGTCATATGGAAGTGGACTCTTGATAAACTTTAGGATCACCCCACGAAACAAATCGCCCTGAAGCCCTCAGGGTATGGCTATCTCCAGCCTGACGTTCGGCATAATGCAACTTGACGTACCTCAATGTACACCGGATTTCAGCGAACGGGGATTTTCACCACCTAAACTGTGGAGAGCGCGAGTCGAAGTGTAACTGCTGATTATTCAAATTGTTAGCGGAAATTCGAGGCTTTACGGGGAGGAAATCGAGCGGCACTATCGGGCATTATGTCGCCAGTCAATTTGACCCTATCGCCTTTGGCGAAGGACGGACGGCACTTATAAGGGCTCTCAATCGCCAGTGTTAGCTTGTCAAGCGAATTATTTGTCACCGCATGTCGAGATGGCAAAACCCGGAAGTGAACGGTGAGCTGGCCCTAGAGTCGCAACTTATCGTCCTGCTCATCAAAAGGAGATCGGGGTTCGGCAGCCCGGATCACTCCCATAAGGTTATAGCGAAGTTCTTCCGAGAGGTCGGTGATCTGCACGCCTTCCGCTACCAGGACCTTACAGGCGAGGACGGAGCGAGGAGGCACATCAGGCTGACTCGCCATGGTGAAGGAAATCCGGCAATACTGGCACTCCTGGTTCCAGCAAAAGCGGCCGTACGGAATGGTATCCGGACTGATGTATTGGAAAGCGCGCAGGCAGGTATTCTTCTCCGGGACTTGGAATGCCTTGCCCAGAACCGTGATGTTGACCAGCGTTTCGTAGTCCCGAAAAAGCGGATCTTCCATTTGGTCACCGCCTCTGCCGGCTGCGTTGCCATGAAGGGGAAGAAAAACATCAGCCTTGGGTGGATTCAATGGATTGCAAAGATAGTGAGTAGGGACCCGTCGCAAAATTCCGCTATTCCAAGTCTGCGGTCCATCTCCTCACGGCTCGGGAAACTCGCGGGCGTGCAAAACGAGTCCACGTTAAAGCTGCTCATGCCTCGGTGACGAAGGTCGCCAAACGGCGGAGCTTTTCCTGCCGGCGCTTGATGGGATCGTGTACCGATAATTTGCCGAGCCGATCGAGGCAGTTGCGCAAAACCGGCCGCAGGAGCTCCGCCGCCTGCGCATGGTCCATATGCGAGCCGCCCTTGGGTTCCGGCACGATTTGATCCACAATTTTCATACTATAAAGGTCTTCCGCCGTCATCTTGAGCACCCGAGCCGCTTCTTGCTTGTGGTCCCAATCGCGCCACAGGATTGATGAGCAACTCTCCGGCGAAATCACCGAATAGACGGAGTTTTCATGCATCAGGATTTCGTCGCCGACGGCAATGGCCAACGCGCCGCCACTGCCGCCCTCACCGTGGATGATTACCACGATAGGAACTTGCAATTTGCAGATTTCCTTCAAATTATAGGCGATGGCCTCTGCCTGGCCGCGCTCCTCTGCCCCGATGCCTGGGTACGCTCCGGGCGTATCGACAAAGCAAACGATGGGCAAGTCGAACTTGGAGGCGAGTTGCATCACCCTTAAAGCTTTGCGATAGCCTTCCGGATTTGCCATGCCGAAATTGCGCAGGAGTTTCTGTTTGGTATCGCGGCCCTTCTGGTTCCCAACCACGACGATGGGGCGATCATCGAACTGCGCAAAGCCGGTGACCAACGCGCCGTCGTCCGCAAATCGACGGTCACCGTGCAACTCCAGAAAATCCGTAAAGAGCATCTGAATATAATCGAGGGTGTACGGGCGCTGCGGATGACGGGCCACCAGAACACGTTCCCATGCGTCCTGTGGAGGGCCGGACACCTTCTGCCTCAACGCTACCACCTGCTGGCGAAGGCGTTCGATCTCTTCCTCTGTTGCCGCCGACTTTGAGGTGCCCTCAAGCTCTTTGATTTGCTTTTCGAGCTCCTGCGCGATCGCCTGATTGTTTTCCGCTTTTGCCATATTATTGCGAACTCCTGCTGTTGACTGAATGGAGTCTCAAACCCTTGTTAGCCCCACCCTACATCCCCGGCGACTGTTTTTCCAGCCGAACCGCATCTTCGCCGCAAAGTTCTCTCAGCCGGCTCAGCAATTCATCATCAGGCTTAATGCCGCGAGGTGCGCGCGATTGTATTCGCACCACGAAATCGCCGGGGCGCGCCAGTTCGAACACCACCGGACTCTCCCCTGGGTATGCGGCCAAAGTGCTGGCGAGTTCATCCAAGCGGCCATTAGTTTGCGCGTCCAGGTTCAGGCGGATTTTCAACTGGGATTTGGCGCCGTTCACCGCGGCATCCAGCGGGCGGGCATCGCTGACCACCACGCGGGGCTTCTGATTTTCCTCGTGCCGCACCCGGCCTTTGATCAGCAATGCCGCGTCGGGTTTCAGCACGCTTTGCATTTGGAGGTAGGCCTGCGGAAACACCAGCAACTCGACGGAGCCGCGCAGATCTTCCAACTGCGCACTGGCCCAAAGATCACCCTTCTTGCTGGGTTTCACGCGCAAACCGCGCAGGATCCCCGCCAGTGTCACAGGGGCTTCGTGCGCCATCTCTTCGATGGACGACGTATCGTGCCGGGTCAGCGTGGCCAAACGTTGGGTATATTTCTCCAGCGGGTGGCCGGTCACGTAGAACCCCAGAACTTCTTTTTCGGCGGCGAGGCGCTCAGCCTCCGTCCAGTCGGGCACATCGGGCATCTCCAAAGCTGGGAGAGGCGGAGCGTCCGCGCTGCCTATGAACAAGCCGTGTTGCCCGCTTTCAGCTTCCCGGTGGCGCTTCTGTCCTATCTCCATGGCGCGGTCGAGCACAGCCAGTAGCTGCGTGCGTTTTGTGCCGAGGGAATCAAACGCTCCAGCCTTGATGAGGCTTTCCAGAACGCGCTTGTTCATCAGGCGCAAATCCACTTGTTCGCAAAACTCAACAATGTTTTCAAATCGCCCCAGTTTTTGGCGCGCCGCCAATACGGATTCAATGGCAGAGGGGCCGACATTCTTAATCGCCGTCAGGCCAAAACGGATGGCGTTGCCGGAAGGCGTAAAGACGAGGTCGCTCGAATTCACGTCAGGCGGCAGGATCGCAATGCCCATATCCTTGCATTCGGCCAAATAGCGGGTCAGCTTATCCTGATTGCCGATTTCTGCCGTCAGCAGCGCCGACATGAACTCCACCGGATAGTGGGTTTTCAGGTAAGCCGTGTGGTAGGCCACCAGGGCGTACGCGGCGGAATGCGACTTGTTGAAGCCGTAACCGGCAAACTGTTCAACCAGGTCCCAGAGCTTCTGCGCTTTCGCTACGGACACGTTGTTGGCGCGGGCGCCCTCAAGGAATTTCTCCTTATTCGCCACCATGACTTCGATTTTCTTTTTGCCCATGGCGCGGCGCACCATGTCGGCTTCGCCCAGGGTAAAGCCCCCCACCTTGTTGAAGATTTGGATGACCTGTTCCTGGTAGACAATGACGCCGTAAGTTTCTTCCAGGATCTCCGCCAGCATGGGAATGTCGTAAGTGACCTTGCGCTTGCCGGAACGCCGGGCAATGTAATCATCGATCATGCCGCCCTGGATGGGACCGGGACGGTAAAGGGCGTTCAACGCGGTGAGGTCGGCGAGACGATGCGGTTTGACGCGGCGTAGGATGTCAGTCATGCCGCGACTTTCAAATTGAAAGACGCCGCAGGTAAGGCCTTTGCCGAGGGACTCATAGGACGTTGGGTCGTCCAGCGCCAGCGATTCAAGGTCCAGCTTCTCGCCGCGGGTCTTTTCAATAAGCTTCACGCAGTCGTCGATGATAGTCAGCGTGGTGAGCCCGAGAAAATCCATCTTCAACATGCCGATTTTCTCAAGGTCGTCCATGGCGTACTGCGTCGTTATTTCATCTTTGTTGCTTTTGTAAAGCGGAACGATTTCCTGGAGCGGCAGGGGCGAAATCACCACTCCGGCGGCGTGCGTGGAGGCGTGGCGAACAAAACCTTCCAGGTGCGATGCCACCTGCAACAGGTCGGCAATGCGTTCATCGGATTTCTGGAGCTGGGCCAGTTCCGCCGACTGCTTTAAGGCGTCTTCCAGCGTGATATTCAGCGTGGTGGGAATCAACTTGGCAATCTTGTCAGCTTCCGAGTAAGGCATGTCGAGGGCGCGGGCGGCGTCACGAATGACGGCTTTGGCCCCCATGGTGCCGAAGGTGATGATCTGGCTGACGTTCTCGCGTCCATATTTTTTGGTGACGTAGTCGATCACTTCGCCGCGGCGGCGCTGGCAAAAGTCGATATCGATATCAGGAAACGAAATGCGCTCGGGGTTAAGGAAGCGCTCAAAGAGCAATTCGTTCTGCAGCGGGTCAACGTCCGTAATGTGCAGCGAGTAAGCCACCAGGCTACCCGCAGCCGAACCGCGGCCGGGGCCCACGGGGATGCAGTTATCGCGCGAGTGGCGGATGAAATCCCAAACGATCAGGAAATAACCGGGGAATTTCATCTGCTTAATCAGTGCAATTTCCCGCTCCAGCCGCTCTTCGTAAGCTTGCAGGGGATACTTCAAGCGGCCCGCGGCTTGCAGACGGTCCAGGCGTTCGCGGCGATGGGCAAAGCCTTCGCGCGTGACTCTTTCAAAGTAGCTATCGGGAGTATCACCGGCGGGCACGTCAAAGTGGGGGAAAACGTGCTCACTCGTCTCCAGGTGCAGGTTGCAGCGCTCGGCAATCTCCAGCGTGCGGGTAAGCGCCTCCGGTGCATCGTTGGCAAAGACCGCCGCCATCTCCTCGTAAGTCTTGAAGAAGAACTCGTTGGTGCGGAACTTCATGCGGTTGGTGTCGCTCATGGTCTTGCCGGTCTGGATGCAAACCAGCACTTCCTGAGCGCGCGCGTCCTCGGCCGTGATGTAGTGGCAGTCGTTCGTGGCCACCAGGCCGATGCCCGTCTCATGCGCGAGCTTCACCATTTGCGGATTGATGTGTTTCTCTTCCTCCATGCCCTGGTCCTGAAGCTCCAGGAAGAAGTTCCCTTTTCCGAAGATGTCGCGCAGGTCATAGGCGGACTGGCGGGCCACCTCATACCGGTCACTTCCCAGCGCCACGGCAACTTCGCCTCGCAGGCACGCCGACAGCCCGATCAGGCCCTCGGAATGCCGCGCCAGCAGGTCTTTATCGATTCGGGGCTTGTAGTAAAAGCCTTCGATGTAGGCGGAGGAGGCCAGCTTGACCAGGTTTCGGTAACCTCGCTCGTTTTCGCACAGCAGCACAAGGTGGTTGGGGCGTTCCGAGTCCGCGGAACGGTCAAATCGGTTGGCGGGCGCCACATAAACTTCGCAGCCGATGATGGGCTTGATGTCGCGCTTCTTCGCGGCGTTATAGAACTTTATGGCCCCGAACATGTTGCCGTGGTCCGTCATGGCGACGGCAGGCATTTTCAGGGTCGCGGCCCGGTCCATGAGCTTGCCGATTTCACAAGCGCCATCGAGAAGACTGTAGTCGGTATGAAGATGCAGATGAACAAAATTTTCAGAATTCATTCAGTGAGATTGTAGCAGAAAAAGAGTGACCCATGGCGGGCGTTGTCGGATCGTAACTTCCCATTGTATTCGCTGCCCCGGGCTCAGAACCTCTGCTCCATATCGGCCCTTCTCGGATGGGGCCCGGGGGGAGGGCGCTTCGACCTGGTATCGAAGCGCCCATCGAGCTGTGGTAACGGTACTTCAGTGGTTGCAGACACTTGCGGGAATTGAAGATAGTCAGTCGAAGCTCACGGGAAATGGCTGAGATCCCAAACTCTGTCGGCTCCGACACAATGACTGCAACCACCTTAACCGGCGGAATATTCGCTGTCTGTTCAATATTGCTCG
>CAYTMD010000279.1:0-8420 GCA_964438685.1 uncultured Acidobacteriota bacterium | reverse complement strand
GCGAACGTAGCCGTCATATGATTGTTGTCGCGGTACACCACCGTGCCATCCTTTACGGGATCACACGACTCGGGCCCACAAAATTCCGCCGAGAGGTCAGCAAATTGAATATGCCGTAAGCCAGTAGCCGCCTGCTCTTCAGCGCGATAAAGCGGCTGATCCAGAACCTTGTTGGAAAGCAAGGAGCAAGACAGTTCTTCACCAAAATACAACGTTGGGTGGGCCGCTCGCGACAGGCACATCGGAACGTCGAATCCGGGGCGCGGGGTGTCGCGTATGACCAGTGTCTGAATCCCGGCAGAATCGATCTCAGCAAGGGTGCTGCGGGTGCCATCCCGCCACTGCTCCAGGGATGATGTTGCATACCCATCTTGACTTTGCCCCGGGATGATGACGTAACCCATGGAGGAGTTCGAGATTACAACAGCGGCGGGATTGATCGCGACGATACGCAAGAGGGCAGTTTCGCGCCATCTTGAACATTCAATTTCCACGCGTTCAAGGTGGGGGTTGAAGACACTCACCCGAGCTGTGGGGCATGCGGATTTCAACATCGTCGTAAGGCGGAACTTATGTTCAATCGCGGCCCGCTGTAATGCTGGAAACCACTGCGCGGCATGCGAGTCGCCAAATAAAACCACATCTGCTGAAGCCCCTAAATTACCGAAGTTGCACTCATGGACTCGCGCGTCGGCGTAATCCGAAATACACCCTTCCAGTGCAGGAATGTCGTTGACGGCCTTGAAAATGGCTTCTTGTGGAGGGCGTACCGCTGCTGCGCTAATGGAGTGATGCCAGCCTAGCGCGCTTCCCAGGCCAACCAAGCCAATCAATGCGCCTGCGGCCAAAGATTGCACGGGCCTTTTCACGAGAAAAGAGTTGAAACGGACGGGCTTTTCCACCAGCACGTAGGTGAGCGCGGCTATGCCATAGGAGCCCACCGCGCAAAGTAGCCGCCCTGCCATCGAGATTTCCGGGTCTACAGCGGTTGCCCACATGAGTACAGGCCAATGCCACAGATACCAGGAATAGGAGAGTTTTCCTACACTTTGGAGGAACCCCCTTCCCAAAAGTACCCCGACTCCAGCGTTGCCTGTTACAGCTCCGGGGAGAAGGGCGGCGATCGTCCCTACGACGGGGATCAGGGCTGCAGCGCCGGGAAAGGTCGTAGACGGGGAGAACCTTAAAGTTGCGAAGAGGATGGCGCCAAGGCCGGCCCACCCCAGGATTCCGACAAGTTTCCGCTGTCTCAGAAGGAAATCTCCTGGCAGGAGGCTTGCTAACCCGCCCAGACCAAATTCCCAGGCCCTGGCCGGCGACAAGAAGAAGGCCCAGGGTTGCCGGAAGTAGGTGAGCCAGACGCCGGCAGCGAGTGAGATCGCTGAGACGGCAACCAACTGAATGGTCAGGAATCTGAGAAAGTTTTTGGAGCGCAGCGCTATAACAAAGAGGGCGGGCCAGACCAAATAGAACTGTTCCTCAACCGCAAGAGACCATGTGTGCATCAACGGATTCGTGTGGTTGGCCGGCGCAAAGTAATCCATTCGCTGGTGCATGAATAAGACGTTGCTGCAATACGCGGCGGTTGCTGCCGCCGCCTTCCAATGGAGTGACTGCGCGAGTGGCGGGAAAAGCACCATGCCCACAAGCACAGTGCACAGCAGCATGAAGCTGGAGGCCGGTAACAGGCGGCGGACGCGCCTGGCATAAAAGTTCACTAGCCCGATTTGACCGGTTTTCTGACCCTCCTTGAGAAGGAGGCCCGTGATGAGGTATCCCGACAAAGCAAAGAAGATATCAACTCCTACAAAGCCACCGGAAAACCCCGAGATCCCTGCGTGATACGCCACTACCAGAAGGATAGCGATGCCTCGCAAGCCCTCAATGTCGGGGCGAAAAGAGCCTTGCTTCATACGTCGCCTCCGAGTTGGATGTAGAGGCGATCGGGCAGGCAGGGTCTCAATCTGAGGTGCCATCGCCGCCAACAATCCAGGAGGCTTGTTGCTGGATAGGGCTGCCGGAAATTAATCATGAAGTGAAAAACCATTAATTGCGCTGCTCCTCGCGCTCTATCACTGCCGCCGCTGAAGTCTCCGTAAATCTGGAAAGCAATTGCCGAGGTTTCAATCACAGTCGTTGCTCCACGGGCACCCAACGGTAAGAAAGACGAAGAGTATGGGAGTACCAAAATGCACTATGCTTTCTCGGGTCTTCCGAGATTGACCACCTGCGAACTGAACGGAGCAGACGCGTAAAGGGAAACGGCCACCGCCGTCGACGTGTAGAGAATCCAGAAGATGTTGTTCTGGGCAAGGATCGGGCCCTCGTCCAAGTTGTAAAAGAGCATGAAAGACAGATACGCGCAAAGCCAGATGGGAACAACTCCCATACCTTTCCGCGTTAGACTCAAGGCGCGGCGCCATAAGACCAGATAACCCGCAAGGAGGATGCCAAGCCCCACGATACCCATTTCGAGCGTGAGGGCGAGGAAGCCGTTGTGCGCATGGCCTGGTGCCCAGCCCATCTCCTGAATGAGTGAAGATGACCCTCCAGGCAAGTTTGTCCAGAAAGCATCAAACCCATAGCCAAGCCACGGGTGCTTTGCGATCGAGTGCAATACAGCCTTCCATACGTAGGTCCGCCCCGTAAGGGTTGAGTTTCGTCCTAGGAACCCAAGAACATCGCCCATTGCCCCAGCGAGCACGAATGCCGCGCAAGTCGCTATGAGGCTTGAAGCTATCAAGATAGGGATCGAAAATGTAAATCTCTGTCTGAGGAGCTTGGTCATGAGTACAACCAAAATGATGGCAGCTAGTACAAGCGGCCCGGTTACTGACCGCGATAAGGCGAGCAAGCATAGGGATACTCCAATCCCGAGCCAGCGGATCCAATTGGGGACTGACTTTCGCAGGAAGTGAAACACCAAGACCGAGAGCACCATATTCCTTGCGAGGAGATTCTTGTGCCAAAATGCTCCCCGCCAGGCGCCAGGGAACAAAAAGTGATCGACCCCGTATTGCGGAAGGAAGAGCGCCATGAAAAAGCTGGTGAATACAGTAAGGGCGCAGGTCCAACCCAGCAAATGCAACTGCTCGGGGACCGTATAGCGGCTCCCAAAGTAAATACCAAACGCCGTAGTGGCGGCCATGACCGCGCTGCGTCTGAGGGTGAAGAGCGGTTGCTGCGACCATCCCGTGGAGGCGACGGCGACGAGGATGAGCAGGAGGATCCACTTGGCATTCCACGCGCCCCGAATGACCGTCCGCCAATGAAGGGCAATGAAGCAGAACGCCAGCAAATAGAGAGCTGCCTGGATCGTGAACGCAATGGGATCCCCGTCTCCCTGCGCAGCGTCACCGGTGTCGCCCAAAATAAATGGCAGTATTGCGGTCGTGGCATAAAAGAGCATGGCGATAGTGAAGATTTTCTCGATACGTTCAAGCATATAAGGTGTTGTGAAGCGTTCGGATTAACAAAGACAGGCAGGTTGAAGGGTGATCTTTCCTTCCGCTGCGAGGTATCAACACGCGAGAACCTCTGCAACCGCTGATGGACCACATGCTGACCGATCGCGGCGGTGCAAAAGGGTGACGATGAACCACATGCTCAAAGCCAAGAGTCCATCGCTGGCGAGGCTTGACCATGCTGCACCTCGCCACCCGTACGCCGGAATGAGCCATAAATTAATAAGAATATTGAAGGCGGCCACGCCAACTTGGGTGAGCGTTCGAGTTCGCTGGTGACCTGCGCCGGTAAGCGCATCGGCGATGAAATAGTGGAGTGTTTTCAAGACCGGCAACAGGGCAAGCCAGCGCAGGGCTGCGGTAATGTCGGCATATTGGTGGCCGAGGATGTGCGGCACCAGCGGGGCGCCGACCAACAGAGCCAAGAACGCAAACAGTGAATACGGGACGATGCGAACCAGCAGCCGCCGGCTGTGCCGAATGGTTGCTCCCAGACCTTCCTTGCCAACGCGAAAGAAGCTGGGATAAGCGGCACATAAGAGTGCCCGCACCGGTATAACCGCAACGTCGATAAGGCGATAGGCCGCAGCGTAGACGCCCGCTGCTTCGAGGGTGGCCAGCCTTGCGACCATGGCTTTGTCAATATCGTTATAGATGGTCACTGCAGCCAGGCTGACCGAAAAATAGAATCCCTCGACGCTTTCTCCCGGGATGCGACGCAGCGCGAGTTTTGGTTTTCCCAGGCTGAACGTGACCCAGGCCACGGCGACCAGTGCCGCCACAATCGATCCCGCTACGTAGACCGCTGACCAAGCCAAAACGCCGGGATGAGAAACTGCCAGGGCCAAACCCGCAATACCAATGAGGCGGGTCAAACTCGCCAGGACGTTCAACTGAGCGTTTCCCGAGAGACGTTCGACACTTTGAAAGGCCCATGCCGCCATGTCCAGGAGTTTCATGAAGATCAGGTCGGAAACGCTGAGGAGGATGATCACCTGCATGGGAATGGAGCGAGGGAGGACCAACCGGCAAACTCCCATGGCAAGAAAAGTGAGTATGCTGCCGGAAACAAGGGTCATCATCAGGCCGTTGCCCCAGTACTCCGCGAACAGTCGCCTGTCCCGTGACACATTCTTGATAAGTAAGGAGCCGTATCCCAGACCGACAAAAGGCGACATCACCGCCGTGAGCGCCGTGGCGGCAATGAACGCACCATACTGCCCCGGCCCCAGGCAACGCGCGATGATGATGAAGTAAACGGCCTGAATCAGCAGACGCGTCCCAGACCCACCCAGTGCCCAAAGGGTGTTACGGGCCAAAGGGCTGGCCAGTTTGCACGCGATCACGCTTCGCAAAGAAGGCTTGGACAAAGCTTCGCCATCCTCACTGAGGTGAGTTGTTCCGGGTAGAGCCATTTGTTTTCCGCTAATTCCTTGCTTTAGGATTCCTGCCTTCTAAGGGCAAGTCGGGGTCCATCGATCGTGGCACTTGCCAGTTCGATAAGCCATGCGATATCAGTCCATTAGCAAGGCTGGGAGGGAGAATCCGTGCAGCGTGGGCCAGTACGGGTGTCCACTTAAAGGGATGGTGTTTCCAAACGATACAGGATAAACCGATCGTAATTCGCCTCAACAGGACAATCGTGGGGCAACTATCGGTCATTATGTCCGTACTCGGGCGTGCCAGGGATTAGCCCTCACGCGCGGGGATTTGCCTCGTATCCCACATGGGAAGCATTGAGCGGCGGCGCAATAAGGCAAATTACGAGACAGCGGGAAAATGCAGCTTCGTTTCTAAGTCACCTGTCATGAGGCTGCGCCAAAATCCGCGAAGCACTGAAGCGCAATACTCATGGGAGCATGCAGCCTAAGGGTTTGCAACGCGCCCTTGTTCTTTGACATTAACGACCTGGACGCATATATTCCGAGTATCCGTAATACTGTAAGGTGATATAAGCTTGAGGCAGTCAAAGTCAATGTGCACAATGTTGGGCGCGTTGAGTTTCTTGATGGTCTCTGGAGCATCCAGAGATTAAAGCGCAAGATTAAAGGAAAGATCAGGTTGGCAGCATAAGGAAGTGCATGTGGGCTGGTGTTCACCCAGGACTTCAAATCCTGTGGGCCTGCCTATGGTGGGCCGATCGGTTCGACTCCGATGCACTTCCGCCAATAAACGCAGTGGATAGTGGTGAGTGGTTAGAGGGTCGCAATGCTGTGGTTTATTGCTAGTCACAATCATGTAGTCACTGCTCACTTTTCCTCATGAGCCGGAAAAAGCCCAAGCCGTTCAAAAGCTCCATAGAGGTCAAGCGCCAGGCACGTCTGCGCGTAGGTTCACCTCCCGCGGCGCAAACCCATGTGGACCCACGAAAGAAGCCCCCCAAACACAAGAAGCGCGTGCAATTGACGGATATAGAAACTTTCTAATGGGCGCCAATGTACGCTGATCCCTCTTAAATCTTGGTTGTCCGGTAGGCTTGAACCAAGCCTAGTTCTTCGATCCTCACCCGGGTTTGTATTCCGGAATCCTCTCGGTTGGAAGCAATAGTTCCGGCGGGGTTGCGGAAAGCGCTTTCGCCAGGGATTCTTGAATGGAGACAACCTCTGCTTTGCAGAAGCCTTCACTGAAAACCTCAATGTATCCGTCCGGCTTAACGAGGAAGAGCGACGGTACATGAGTCAGGCCGTATGCTCGGGAAACCCTGTAGGGAGAATCGTCAACCAGGATGGGGAATGTCAGCCCGAATGTTGCGGCAAACTTCGCGCCGTCCTGCGCCCTGTCTTGGACGACTCCCCAGATTTGCACGTTTTGTTCGCCCAGTTGCTGATAGAGGCGCTGCAGAAGAGGGAATGTGAATTGGCAGGTGGGGCAGGAAACCTTGAAAAATGCCAGTAAGACGGGGCCATGGGCGAGAGCCTCCAACAAAGAAAGTCGTTCACCCGTGGTGGTGGCAAGTTGAAACTGTGGCGCGATTTTCCCTACGCTCACAAGCGGCATCGGTTTCTCCCCCCACAGATTCGAGAAATATCGCAGCGGTTGCCGCATCATGGCAGCGCACTGCGAATAATCGGAAGGCTGGATGAACGGATGGACAAGCTATTACTCGCGATTAATCGTTACCTTTGCTTACCGGATCACCGAGTCATCCGATCACCCGATCTCCTAATGAATGTGCTTAACCTTCTTTTTCATGTAGTCCATTAGCAGATATTGCCCAAGGGTATAGGGAGTGGTGAAGTAGGCTTTGCCGCGGCAGATTTCCGTTACTTTCTGAACAAAGTTGACCAATCCGTAGTCCGCGGCGAGCATAAAGGTGTTGATCAGGATTCCGTTGCGGCGGCACCGCGCGACCTCGTGCAGCGTTTCTGAAACCACCAGCGGGTCCAGGCCGAAGGCGTTCTTGTAAATACGTCCATCATCGAGTGTGAGTGCGGAAGGTTTGCCGTCCGTAATCATCACGATCTGCCGCATGTCTTTCTTCTGCCGCGAAAGCAGACGTTGAGCCAGACGTAATCCTTCGCGAGTGTTGGTGTAGTATGGTCCCACTCGAACACGCGCCAATTCGCCAATGGGCATTTCTTCGGCTGAGTCGTGGAAGAGGACAAGGTGCAACGTGTCGCCCGGGTATTGGCTGCGAATGAGGTGGGTTAGAGCAAGCGCGACCTTCTTGGCTGGGGTAAAGCGGTCCTCGCCGTACAGAATCATGCTGTGGCTGCAATCGAGCATCAACACCGTGGCGCACGAGCTTTGGTATTCACACTGGCGGACTTGCAAATCCTGGTAATCAAGATCGAGCGGCGTCTGCAGGCCCTTGCGGCGAATCGCCGAAAGAAGTGTGGCATTGACGTCCAGATTCATCGTATCGCCGAACTCATAGCGGCGGCTGGATCCTTCGGATTCAACGCCGGTGGCAAGTTCGCGGGTATCATGCCGGCCGAAACTGGACTTTCCCAGTGAACCCATCAAGTCGCGCAATGTTTTGAACCCCAGGAAATCCAGGGCCTTGTCCGTGACCTCGAATTTGGCGTTGCCCTCTCGCCCACCGGCAGTAGAACCGCCCTCGCGATTCATGATCTCACCCTGACTGGGATTCGGTTGCTCTATTGATACGTAGCCTTCTTCCGAGAGCCGCTCAAGCAGTTGATTGATCCTCTGCGCCAATTCAGAGTTTTGGTAGTCCTCCCAATTCTGGAGCATCTGTTCCAATAGTTCGTTGGGGATCTTTCCCTGGTCGCGCATGGCTTCCAGCAGCGCTTGATGGAGCTGGTCCATCGTTCGCTCAGGGTCCATGTCGTAGATGCTTTGGTATTGGTTCTGGAAACCGCTCTCCAGCAGGAAGTCTCCGAGCATCTGCAGCAGATCCTCGGCGCTAAGTTCGTCGAAGGGGTCGGCGACGAATTTGGAATACTTGACGTATTTCACGGTGGCTGTCCGTTGTCCTTGGTCCGTCGTCCTTTGCTCGCAACTTGTCAGCTATCAGCTATTGGCCAACATTCGGCGCAAATGCTTAATTCAGCGGGCGGCGCCGCGATGCCATGGGAGTGGTTTCCTCATCTGCACGCTCAGGGGGGCGATGTTCAGTGTGGTAGCCCAATTCCTCGTTGCGGCTGACGCGTTTCAGCGCGTGCAGCCCTTCCAGAATGAACTCGGCGCCGGCCGCCAACAGAGACGCATCGTCCTTGGCCTTCATGCCCAAGCTCTGAGTTTTCTCCAGCAGGTTTTGAATCTTCTTGAATTGCTGGACAAGTTCGTCCGACGGTGCATTGGGTGGGTATCTCAGTGTCCCCCCGAGTTCGAACCACTGCACGACGGATTGCAGGGGTACATTGTCAAAATACCTTTTGAAGACTTTGGCGATGGCCTGCCGAATGACCTCGCGCGCGACGGTATCAGCGCCCTTCAGTTCGCCCTCATACTCAAGCTCCAGCTTGCCGGTCAGGGAGGGCAGGGAAGCGT
>CAYTMD010000278.1:0-8428 GCA_964438685.1 uncultured Acidobacteriota bacterium | reverse complement strand
CGCGAGTTTTCCGACCAACTGTTTCGGCTGAAATTCCAGATGGCGGGCGGCCAATCGGAACATCTGACCGCCGTCCGGGAACTGCGCAAGGGGATTGCTAAAGTAAAAACATTGATGCGTGAGCGCCAGACCGGCGCAACCCAAACGAAGTAGGTGCAAGGTGACGGAAATAGCGGGCGGACAGGCGCAGAGCGCCAACCAAGGCAAGCGGCAGGAAAAAGTCGGGGTGGTCACCAGCAACAAGATGCAGAAGACGGTGGTGATTACCGTGGAGCGGCAGGTTACCCATCCACTCTATAAGCGGGTCGTGCGGCGCTCCAAGAACTTTATGGCCCACGATGAAAAGAATGAGTGCCGGGTGGGCGACACTGTGCGGATTGAGGAGACTCGTCCCATGAGCGCCCGTAAGCGCTGGCGAGTGGTGGAGATTATCGCCAAGGCGACGCTCGTTGCGCCCGTGCCGGAGGTGCAAGTATGATCGGGATGCGGACCATTCTCCAGGTGGCGGACAACTCCGGAGCGCGTAAACTTTCCTGCATTCTTCCTCTCGGCGGCGATGTGGGATTGCAGGCCGGGTTGGGAGACATCATCACCGCGGCAGTCAAAGAAGCCGCTCCTGACAGTGCCATTCCCAAAGGCAAGGTTGTGAAATGCGTCATCGTGCGAATGCGGAAAGAGCAGCGGAGGCGCGATGGCAGCTACATCCGGTTCGATGAAAACGCTGCCGTGCTGATTACTGATGCGAACGAACCGGTCGGGACGCGCGTCTTCGGGCCCGTGGCACGCGAACTGCGCGAGAAGAAATTCCTGAAGATCGTCTCTTTGGCGCCCGAGGTTCTGTAAGGGGATTTTAAATGGATATCCATAAGAATGACATCGTGCAAGTGATTGCGGGGCGGAGCCGGGGACCTGCCGGCCAGCCGACACGGGGAAGGGTTCTGGAAGTTGAGCCTGGCAAGAACAGGATTTTTGTCGAGCACGTGAACATGGTAAAGAAGCACGTGCGGCCCAACCCTGCCAAGCAGATTCGAGGCGGGATTCTGGAGAAGGAAGGCCCCATCCATGTTTCCAACGTGGCGCTGGTTTGCAGCGACTGCGGGCCCACGCGAATCCAGCATCGCGGCATGGCGGAAGGCAAGACGGCGCGCATCTGCGCCAAGTGCGAAAAATCTTTAGATAAGTAAAGGCCGGGAGGAAAGAACGCAATCATGGCTCCGAGACTTAAAGAACGATATCAAAAGGAAGTCGTGCCGGTCCTGGTGAAGGAATTTAACTACGGCAACGCGAACGCAGTCCCGCGCATGCGGAAAATAGTGGTCAACATGGGCTTGGGAGAAGCGATTCAAAACGCCAAGCTGCTGGATTCTGCCGCCCACGAATTGGGACAGATCACCGGGCAGAAGCCGGTCATCACGAGGGCGCGTAAGTCGATTGCCAATTTCAAACTGCGGAAGAACATGCCCATCGGTGTAATGGTCACCCTGCGTGGGGACCGCATGTATGAATTCTTTGACCGCCTGACCAGTGTCGCCATGCCGCGCGTTCGTGATTTTCGCGGCGTCTCCACGCGAGCGTTCGACGGGCGGGGAAACTACACCCTGGGATTCAAGGACCAGTTGGTATTTCCGGAAATTGACTATGCGAAGGTCGACAAGACCAAAGGCATGAACATTACGATCGTAACCGATGCCAGGACCGATGCTGAGGCCATGGCGCTACTGCGGCACATGGGCATGCCCTTCCGTTCGGAAGCGGTACGCCGGCAAACCGCGGCGCAGGCCGGCGAAAAGGCAGGGGGGTAAAACGTGGCTCGTACTTCCATGATGGCAAAATTGCGCAGGAAGCCGAAATTCAAGATCCGGCACCGGAATCGTTGTCTGATCTGTGGGCGGCCGCGCGGTTACATCGGCAAATTCAAGATGTGCCGTCTCCATTTTCGAGAGTTGGCGCTTCGGGGCGATATCCCCGGCGTTATAAAATCAAGCTGGTAACATCTGGGCACGTAGTCCAGCCAGCGCAAAAGCGGGAGTCCTATGTCAGCAGTAACTGATCCTGTCGCCGATATGCTCACTCGAATCCGTAACGGGATTCAAGCGCGTCATCCGCGTGTGGATATGCCATCCTCGAAGCTCAAGGTGGAACTGGCGCGCATTCTGAAGGAAGAAGGCTACATCAGCAACTTCAAGGTCGGCGACGAAGGCAAGAAGAAGGTCTTGAAGGTCTTCTTGAAGTATGCGGCCGACGGCACCAATGCCATCGCCAGCCTGGATCGAGTTTCCAAGCCCGGCCGGCGTGTGTACGTGGACTCGCATTCGGTTCCCCGTGTCCTGGGAGGCCTGGGGGTGAGCATTCTCACGACCCCGCGCGGAGTCTTGACCGGCAAGGCCGCTCGCAAGGCGGGCGTGGGTGGCGAAGTGCTCTGCAGCGTATCCTAACGGGTAAGTCCCGGTCCGAAGTTCGGAGCCGGGAAATAAAGCCGGAGGTTGAACTCCGAGCCGTTGAATTGACAATTGGAACGTGATGCTACTATGTCGAGAATAGGCCGAAAGATAATCGCAGTGCCCGCGGGAGTTACCGTTCAGCCCGATGGATCGTCGCTGGCGGTGAAGGGGCCCAAGGGAACCTTACGGATTCCACTACCCTATGGAATTCAACTGGAAAAGCAGGACGGCCATTTGCTCCTGAAACGCGAAACGGACCAACAGGCCGCGTTGCACGGACTGGCTCGAAGCCTGCTTGCGAACGCCGTTCTTGGCGTGACCAAGGGCTTTGAAAAGCACTTGGATATCGTTGGGATCGGCTATCGCGCCGAGTCCAAAGGTAAGTCGGTGACGTTTACACTGGGTTATTCGCATCCCATCGATTTTCCGATTCCCGACGGGGTCGCCATCAGCGTGGAGAAACAAACACATCTTGTTGTCAGCGGTGCGGATAAACAAGTGGTGGGGCACGTAGCTGCCAAGATTCGTGGATTGCGGCCCCCCGATCCGTACAAGAACAAAGGCATACGGTACACTGGCGAGCGCCTGAAGAAGAAGGTTGGCAAGGCTGCCGGAGCTGCGGGTGGTGCTGGCAAAGCGGGGTAGCGCCGCCCTCTAGGGCGGTACAGGTGCCGGGCTGAAGCCCGGCGCTACGAAAAGCGGAGAGCTCCTGATGTTACAGATGGTTTCAAAAGACGTGACACGCCGGCGGATTCACTTAAGAATCCGCGCCCAAGTGAGCGGACGGGCACAGTCGCCACGTTTGAATGTTTTTAGATCGCTCAAGCATATTTACGCCCAGGTGGTTGATGACACCAGCGGCCACACCCTGGTGGCGGCGTCCTCGCGTGACAGCGAAGTGCGCACGACACTGCGGGGTGGCGGCAACATCGCCGCGGCAAAGGTGGTGGGCCAGGTCGTGGCCCAACGCGCCATCGCCGCGGGAATTCCCGGTGTGGTTTTTGACCGGGGGGGCTATGCCTATCACGGGCGCGTCAAAGCCCTGGCCGACGCTGCACGTGCAGCGGGGCTGAAATTCTAGGGGATACGGCGGGAGGAAGATTTGGCCACTCGGATTGACCCGAATACGTTGCAGCTCAAGGACCAGGTGATTGCTATCAATCGCGTCACCAAGGTCGTCAAAGGCGGGAAGAACCTAAGTTTTGCGGCGCTTGTTGTCGTGGGTGATGGCGCCGGCGTTGTCGGTTATGGTTCCGGCAAAGCCCGCGAAGTGCCTATGGCAATTCGCAAAGGGATCGAGTCTGCGAAGAAATCGCTGAGTCGAGTGAATATTTCGCACGGATCGATTCCCCACATCGTCACGGGTCATTACGGAGCAGGCAGAGTCTTGTTGAAGCCTGCACCGGCTGGAACGGGAGTGATCGCCGGGGGCGCGGTACGTGCAGTGGTGGAGGCGGCGGGGATCCAAAACGTGCTGACCAAATCCCTGGGCACCACCAACCCCCACAATGTAGTGAAGGCGACTATGGACGCTTTGCTCCGGTTGCGCGACCTGCAAGAGGTTGCCAATACGCGCGGCAAAGGTCCGGAAGAAATCTAGCGAGGTTGAGCAACTGTGGCGGAAAAGACCCTCAAGATGATTAGGATTAAGTGGGTAAGGAGTGGAATCGGGCTCACTTACCACCAAAAGACAATCGTGCGCAGCTTGGGCTTGTACAAGATGAACCACACTGTGGTGCGCCCCGATACGCCGCAGATTCGGGGAATCGTAGCTGCCGTGCCCCACATGTTGCAGGTTGTGCCGGAACCTGTACCGCCGGCCTGGGCTTCGATACCGGAATATACGGTTTACGCCCCGGTGGCAGCGCCCGCAGAGGCCGTCCCGGTCGCGACAACTGAAGTTTCCGGCGATGCTGTTGCACCTGCGGATGTTACGGAAGAACCGGCGGCCGGGGTGAAAGCTAAGTCCCCCAAGGCTAAATCCGCAAGCGCGGGTAAGAAGAAGAAATCTTCGTCAAAGGAAATCGAGCCGGCGTAGGCGAACAAGGAACAGGCTGAAGACATATGTCGACACACATCGGAACACTTCGACCACCGGTTGGGGCCACAAAGCGCTCCAAGCGCGTCGGTCAGGGAATGGGTTCAGGACACGGAAAGACTGCTACTCGCGGAGCCAAGGGCCAGCGGTCTAGGGCTGGTATGCGCATGCGGCCGGGCTTCGAAGGCGGGCAGATGCCGCTAAGCCGTCGCCTTCCCAAGCGGGGCTTTACCAATATTTTCCGTAAGATTTATGCTGTCGTGAACCTGAAAGACCTTGAGAATTTCAAGGCGGAAGAGAAGATTACGCCGGAATTGCTTGTCGCTTGTGGCATGGTCAAGAAATTGGGTGATGGGCTGAAGATTCTCGGCGATGGGGAATTGAAGGCTCCGCTGCAAATTTCCGCACACTTATTTTCCAAGTCCGCCCTGGAGAAAATCCAGAAAGCTGGCGGGAAGGCCGAGGTCATTTCGTAATGCTCGAGTCTCTGAAAAGCATCAACGAGATTCCAGATCTACGAAAACGCATCCTATTTACATTAGCGATGCTTGCCGTGTATCGGTTGGGAGCGTTTATTCCCACGCCCGGCATTAATGCTGATGTCTTTGAGCAGGCGTTTAGTCAACTGGCGGGTTCGCTGTTTGGACTGCTGGCGATGTTCTCCGGCGGCAGCCTGCGGCGCCTGACGGTCTTTGCTTTGGGAATCATGCCGTACATCACGGCATCGATTATCCTTCAATTGCTCACTGTGGTTTCACCCCATCTTGAAAAACTCAAGAAGGAAGGTGACCTGGGCCGCAAAAAGATTACCGACTACACCCGCTGGTTAACCGTGGGGTTGAGCGCCTTTCAGGCTTTTGGTATCGCCATCGCACTGGAGAAACAGACTGCCCTTGGGGTAGCGCTGGTCAATAACCCCGGGGTTGGTTTCGTTTTTACCACGGTGCTGACACTGACGACCGGATCCATTTTCATAATGTGGTTGGGCGAACAGATTACTGCACGCGGAATCGGTAACGGCATGTCACTACTGATTTTTGCCGGAATTGTGGTGGGGTTGCCTCGCGCAGCGGCAGACCTTTATGAAAAGGTCTTTGTCAATCATACTTGGAATTTGCTTTTGCTCTTTGTGCTTCTGGCATTCATGCTGGCCATTGTCGCTGGGATTGTCCTGGTGGAACGCTCTGAACGGCGCATCCCCATCCAATATGCCAAGCGGGTGGTAGGGCGCAGAATTATGGGTGGGGTTTCCACTCACCTTCCGCTCAAATTAAATAGCGGCGGCGTAATGCCGATCATATTTGCGGTTTCAATCTTAACGTTTCCGCAGACTCTTAGTTTATTTCGTCTCGATCAAAGCGGCATCCTTATCGTCCGTTATCTCGGCGCCGGGTTATCGTGGTTTTCCAAGGTATTTGCTTACGGGGAGCCGCTTTACACGCTGACGTACGTCATAATGATAATTTTCTTTGCCCACTTCTACCTTTCGATTGTATACAACCCTGATGAAGTTGCGGACAATGTCCGCAAGCAGGGTGGGTTCATGCCGGGAATCCGGCCAGGAAAACGCACCGCTGACTACTTGGATGATGTTCTGACAAAAATCACCTGGGTTGGTGGCTTCTATCTGGCACTGGTTGCGCTAATTCCAGAGCTTATGCTGGCTGGACTTCGTTTGAACCACCTGCCGGGCTGGATGGGCGCCGGATGGTTTGACTCTCACTTGCCGGGATGGATACTGCACGGTTTGAACGTGAATTTCTACTTTGGTGGGACCTCGCTCCTGATTGTTGTGGGAGTCGCCATGGACACCGTGCAGCAAGTGGAAGCACAGCTCATAATGCGGCATTACGAAGGGTTTTTGAAAAAGGGCAGGATCAGGGGACGGCGGTCTTCTTGATGAGGCGTTCGGAGGAAAGCAATGCGAGCGCATGCACTGATTCTCCTGGGGGCTCCTGGGGCAGGGAAGGGAACACAAGCGCGGGAAATTGCCAGGCATTTTGGTATCCCGCAGATTTCAACCGGTGACATCCTGCGCGACGCGGTGAAGAGACAGACGGCGCTGGGACTGGCGGCGAAGGCCAAGATGGAAGCCGGCGAACTGGTACCCGACGAAGTGGTTTGCGGTATCGTGGAAGAGCGCACCAACGAGGCGGATTGCCAGAAGGGTTTCATCCTCGACGGATTTCCACGGACGATTTCGCAGGCGCAATTTGTGGAACGAATGCTCGGCGCGAGGGGCAAAGGACTGCCACTGGTGATCGACATTGAGGTGAGTGAGGATTTACTCCTGAAGCGACTCACCGGCCGAGCGACTTGCTCCATGTGTGGCGAGATCTACAACATTTACTTTAATCCGCCCAAGGTTGAGGGGATTTGCGATAAGGACGGGGGGAAGCTGTTGCACCGGGCAGACGATAATGAGGCCACCATCCGCCAGCGGCTGGAAGCGTATCACAAACAGACCAGCCCTTTGATTGAGTACTATCGAGGCCAGAATGTATTGCTGGCCGTGGATGGGAATAAGGAACCTGAGACGATTGCCAAGGGAGTGACGGATTTTCTTTCAAAGTCATGATTATTTGTAAGTCATCGGCGGAAATTGAGAAACTGCGGCGCAGCGGTAGAATGGTCCGGCAGGTCCTGGGTGAAATACGAGAGCAGGTACGGCCGGGAGTCACCACGCTTGACCTGGAAAAATTCGTAGTTAAGCGGCTGAAAGAACTGGAAGCAGTACCGGCGTTCAAGGGGTATCGTGGCTATCCCTGCTGCCTGTGCGCATCCGTGAACGACGAAGTGATTCATGGGATCCCGTCGGACCGGTACACGTTGAAGGAAGGCGATATCCTTAGCTTGGACATGGGCGTGGTTTTGGATGGCTATTATGGCGATTCTGCCATCACTGTGCCGGTGGGAACGATCAGCGAAGCGGCTCAACGCCTGCTGACGGTCACCGAGAAAGCTCTGGACTTGGCGCTGGAAAAAGCGCGATTGGGAAATCGTCTGGGTGATATTTCCGCGACCGTGCAGCAATATGCGGAGAAGAATGGCTATTCGGTGGTAAGAGAGTTTGTGGGCCATGGGATCGGCAAGGCGATGCACGAGGAACCGCAGATCCCCAATTTCGGCCACGCCGGCCATGGGCCTTTATTGAAAGAGGGTATGGTATTTGCAGTTGAGCCCATGGTGAATGCGGGCGGAGGTGCCGTGCTGGTCCTGGATGATAATTGGACCGCGGTCACTGCGGACGGTAAGTTGTCGGCCCATTTTGAACACATGGTCGCAGTTACCAAAAATGGACCTGACGTTCTGACACGAATTTAGTTTCTCCCCGCTTCGTCCTGTCCATTGGACGCAGCGCCGGGGTTGAGGCCCCAGAGATGTATGGCGAAGGAAGATGCAATCGAGGTTACGGCTACGGTGCTGGAAGCGTTACCCAATGCAATGTTTCGTGTTGAATTGGACAACAAACACCAAGCCTTGGCTCACATTTCAGGAAAGATGCGGAAGAACTTCATTCGCATTCTCCCTGGCGACAAAGTTGCGGTGGAGTTGTCACCCTACGACTTAACGCGGGGACGGATTGTGTTCCGGTACAAGTAAGCGCGCCATCACAATTCGGCGGGGAAAAACGCCGATAGCAAGAACACTGTGATTGGGCAGCGCGTCCATGCTACTGTAGAGAGACAGGTATGTTTGGGGTGGTTTCCGGCGCCCCGCGGAGTGAGAGGAAACCCATGAAGGTGCGGTCGTCAGTAAAGAAGATATGCACGAAGTGCAAGATTGTTCGACGGCGTGGAGTGGTTCGGGTTATTTGTGAGAACCCCAAGCACAAGCAGCGGCAGGGATAACGGTGGTGTTGGAAATTCGAAGCTCGAAATTCGAAAAAGGAAACTCGAAAGGCCTTCGAGTCTCAGCTGAAGACTTTCGACTTTCGACTTTCGATTTT
>CAYTMD010000277.1:0-8452 GCA_964438685.1 uncultured Acidobacteriota bacterium | reverse complement strand
CGCCGGTGGTCATGTGGTGCAGGAAGAGCTCCTCCGCCACGCGCCCGCCCATCAGCACGGCAAGGCTGGTTTCCAGGAACTCACGCGTGTAGGTGTGCTTGTCGTCCAGCGGAAGCTGCTGCGTCAGGCCCAGTGCCCAGCCGCGCGGAATAATGGTGACCTTGTGCAAGGGGTCGGCCTCGGGGATGTTGGCAGCCACCAGCGCATGTCCGGCCTCGTGGTAAGCCGTGTTTTTCTTCTCGCTGTCGGAGAGGATCATCGACTTGCGTTCCGGCCCCATCAGCACTTTGTCTTTGGAAGTTTCAAAATCCATCATGGTGACGGTCTTGCGGTTCTGCCGGGCGGCCAGCAGAGCGCCTTCGTTGACCAGGTTCGCCAGGTCGGCGCCGGAAAAACCGGGCGTGCCGCGTGCCAGGACGGGGAGATCAACGTCTTCGGCCAGAGGAATCTTCTTGGTATGGACTTTCAGGATAGCTTCGCGCCCGCCCACATCAGGCCGCGGCACAACCACGCGCCGGTCAAAGCGGCCGGGGCGCAGCAAAGCCGGGTCCAGAACATCAGGCCGGTTGGTGGCGGCAATCAGGATGACGCCTTCATTGGACTCGAACCCGTCCATTTCCACCAGCAATTGGTTCAAGGTCTGCTCGCGCTCGTCGTGGCCGCCGCCCAAACCCGCGCCGCGATGACGCCCGACGGCGTCAATTTCATCGATAAAGACAATGCAGGGAGCGTTCTTCTTGCCCTGCTCAAACAAATCGCGCACGCGAGAGGCGCCCACGCCCACAAACATTTCCACAAAGTCGGAGCCGGAGATGGAGAAGAACGGCACATTGGCTTCCCCGGCGATGGCCCGCGCCAGCATGGTCTTGCCGGTTCCCGGAGGGCCGACCAGCAACACGCCTTTGGGAATACGTCCACCCAGCTTTTGGAATTTCTGCGGCTCGCGTAGGAATTCAATAATTTCGCCCAGTTCTTCCTTGGCCTCCTCCACGCCCGCCACGTCCTTGAACGTCACCTTCTTCTGCTGGCTGGAAAGCAGGCGCGCCCGGCTCTTGCCGAAGGATAAGGCCTTGTTGCCCCCCGACTGCATCTGCCGCATGATGAAAATCCACAATCCCAAAATCAGGATCATGGGCAAACCGTTGGCAAGCCAGGTCATCCAGGATGAACCGGAATTGTCCTTGATGGTGACATTGACGCCCTTGTCCTGCAGGGACTTGTAAATGTCGGGGAAGTTCACGGGAATCGTGGTCCGGAAGTGTGAGTTGTCTTTCTTGAACGTACCGGTGACGTCCGGGCCCACCACGGTTACATCACGGATATTGTCCTTATTGACTTCCGTGGTGAACTCAGTAAAGGTCAAGTCCCGAACGTGTTCCCCGGTACTTGACTTCACGACTGCCCAAATCAGCAGCGCGGTGACTGCCATCACGACCCAGAAGATTATGTTTTTTACTGCCGAGTTCACGGACCGACCTCCTCGAGCCCCGAATCGCCTGTCCCCAGGCTTGGAATCCCTCTTAATTTAGATGCAAATCAGCGCCGCACGGCTCATGCCTTCTTTGTTCTTAGGCCATCCTCGCAAGGTACGGCAAATTGCGATATTGCTCCTGATAACCGAGCCCGTACCCTACCAGGAATCGGCCGGAAAGTTGAAAACCTGAATAATCCACCGGAACATCGACTTTTCGCTCATCCGACTTGTCGAGCAAAGTGGCCGTACGCAACGAGGCTGGCTGCTGCGCCAACAGGGTCTGGCAAAGGTGGTCCAACGTTATCCCCGATTGCAGAACGCCTTCCACCAGTAGCAGATCTTTTCCCGCCGCCTTAACGGGGGGAATGTACATAATCTCGCGCATAGCCACGAGGCCGGAATCGCTATCGCGCACCTGCGACCGCACAAAAGAACAGACCACTGGGATGGTAAGCGCGCGTACCAGGTCCGCCATGAAAACAAAGCAGTTTTCCAAAATCCCCACCACGTGGAGGGTCTTCCCGGCATAGTCTTTATTGATCTGCCTGGCCAGTTCGCGCACCCGCTTGTGGATGTCTTTTTCGCTGACAACGACCTTGAGGCGCACACCGGAACTCGCGGCGGCACGAATCTTGGAGGGGGCCTTCCTGGGTTTCGCTGCAGCGCGTTTTTTCATATTGGCTTTTCCCGGGCGACCGGAGATGGCCGCGTAGGTTCCTCCTCCAATATCAAGACCTGTTCAGTCTGGTCGGTTGCAGCAACGCCCCTGGCCGGTGGGAATCCGCGGACCCACACGATTTGGCCCGCGCAAAGCAATACGGGCCAACCCTTGCGCCGAGCCTCGGGAATCTTCCGTTCGCGAAAAAGCTCCTTCAGTTTGCGAACCCCTTGGCTTCCAATAGGGAAAAAGCTATCTCCGGCCCGCCAGTTGCGTAAAACCAACTCTCCGCACAACTTCTGCAGGTCAAGGCCCAAGAGCTTGTTAATATTATACGCCCTGCCGGGGTCGCCACGGGTAAGTATTTTGGACCGGAAAGTACAGCCCAACTCCGAGACCACCAATTCTTCTGAAGGAACGAAAGGATACGAAAAGTCACCTCCCCCCGGTTCACTCGCAGCAGGACCCACCACCAGCCACGAGAACTCCTTGCGGGCCACCGTGCCGCCAGGGAGGGTCTGGATTTTTCCGCTCTGGGCCTCGGCGGCGAACCGGAGCAGCGATTCGATGTGCGCGTGCGTCAACCCGTGCAATGAGCCCCGCACAATTTGCAGCATCTGCCGCAAAACACGCCGCGCCAGGGCAGGATGGAATTCCATCAGGGCGCGAACCGGAATGCGCTCTTCCTTTCCCTCATGTATTCGCCATGGATGCGCCCGTTCCCGGGCCAGGCGCTCCAAACAGGCTTCGTCATCGCGGGAACGGTCCGCGAGTTGATTGAGGAGCGAAAAAATTTCCGGGTTGTACTCCTTCACCAGCAGAGGCAGCAACTCCATGCGCACTTTGTTCCGCTGCAGGCGGACGTCCAGATTGGAGGAGTCAACCCGGTGGGGAAGTTCCCGGGCGGTGATTTCCTGCATCACTTCGGCGCGCGTCAGGCCCAGAAAAGGGCGAACAACTTTGCCTTCGAGCACCGGGTAAATGCCCCCCATGCCCCGCGTACCAGTACCTCTCAGCAACCGCATCAGGACTGTTTCCGCCTGATCATTGGCCGTGTGCGCGGTGACGACCAGATCCAGCCGGCCCTGGTCAACCAGCGAGAAGAAGTACCGGTAACGCAACTCGCGCGCCACCGCTTCCATATTCCCGTGTCGCTGGCGGGTCACCCGCCCCACATCCGCCTCGCTCCGCAGGTAATCGATTTGCATGCCTTCCGCCAGGCTGCGCACCAAGGCTTCATCACCGTCCGATTCAGCGCCACGCAGGCGGTGATTGAAGTGTACCGCGGCAAGGGTAAGCCCGCCGTCGCGCGCCAGTATTTTCATGAATTGGAGAAGCAAAACGGAGTCCGGCCCACCTGAAACCGCTACACCGATCCGCTGGCCGGCGTGAAAGTATTCCTTGCGCCGCATTTCGAGCGACCAGCGAGCGTATAAGTCAGGCCGACGATACATGAATGGGTCTCGTAGGGAACGATTGTAACACTCAGGCAGGCCGGCGACGGAAGCGGAATGGAATGGGCGGGGGTGGCCTGCGCATGAGCCCTTGTGAAGGCGCTTCGTTCAGCAGGTCGCCCGCCGGCGGTTTATTGCTGCGGCGCTGGGGCTCCGTCGGTCCCCTTCTCAAAGATAAGTGTAATCGTCCCCGATCCCGCCGCAGTCCCCACGGAGCGCTGGACCTTGAGCACTTGGCCGCCGTTGGACAGAGTCCAGCGTTCCTTAATGGTAAAGCCCGGGGTTTGTGCTGAGAGGCTACTATCTTGGACGACGGACAAATCCAGTATTTCCCCATCCTTGGCCCATTTGGCTTTGACCTTGAGATTCAACTCCGCGAATTGGACCGCTTTCTCCTTGCCGTCCAGCGAGTAGGTTGCGTGGGGCATCAGCATCGATAAGGCTATGGTCCCGGGAACAGCCACACCGCCTTCCCCTCCATAGCCCCGGTTCGCTCCACCACGACCAGACACAATGCCGGTCACACTGTCGGTGGATTCGCTTGATCCACCGCCACCCACCTGGCTCTCCACCACAAGCTGTTGCTCGTTCTGGGTGACGACCAGGATGTAGCTCTTAACACCCTTGGGTAGACCGTGAGTCTTCCCTTTGTTCAGGACCCAGGTCCCGGAAAAGTCGTTTTGTGCCGCCATGACAGAAAAGGTGCAGAAGCCGAGCATGACCATTCCCAGGATGCGGAGTATTGTTTTCGCTTTTCCCATCGAACACTCCCTATGAGTTCCAAGAATTTATGCGAGGATGCACAGGCACAAACCTCTAACCGCGCATGTCTTATCTCGCGCATTAGACGCCCAATCTGGGGAGAAGTCAATCGACGGAGTCCATAGGCATTCCGCGATAAAACCGTGCCAGCGCCGCGATGTTGTAATTGTTCGTGGAGCGGTGATCCTTTCCCTTGAAGGCGTCAACCGGTTTCTGGAGATACTCGCCAATTGACAGCGGCAATGAGTTGTCGCCGGGTTCGGCAAAACCGTACAAATCCAATTCACGATTGAGCGGGTTGGATAGAAAGCTTTTGGCATCGTCGTTGATCCATCCCACCAGATTCTGGATCATCCGCGTTTTTACCCCGGCCAGGTGGCGGCCGATTTCGTAAAGTTTGGGATCCGGCGATTCGTTCATCAGCCAATCCACTTCCGTCAACATGGGTGAGCCTTTAATGGAAGGCTTGGTGAAATCGTTGACGCAAAGCCAGAGAACGCATTTCGGGTTCGCCTGATCACGAGCTTCCTTGATGCGCGCCCAGCAACGATTGATCGCCTTGCGGTCGTACTCCAATTTATCTTCCGGAGCCGGCGTCCCACTTGCAGGAAAAGGCTTGCCGGTCAATTGCGTAAACAACTTCTGCTCCGCCGGTAACCACCCCTTCTCGCGCAGGAAATTCGCGGGATTCCAAACCCAGTCGATCATGGTGCCATCCATGCCGGTTTTCCTGATGGCGTCGATTATGGACGCCGCGAGGTAATCAAGATACTCGTCGGTGAAAGGAATGTGCATGGTGTTATGCGAGTCGTAGCTCAGGTCGGGATGGTCACCGATCCACTTGGAGTTGGCGGCGGCACAGAAATAGGCCATTCCCAGCATTCCCTTTTTGTGGGCAAGATTCACGACATCGGCAAGGAAATTGTGCTTCAGCCCAGGCTGCGGTTTTACCACGCCACCTTTGTACCAGGCATAGCCGTTGCACGAGACCGCAAACGTCTGAATCACATTCGCACCCAATCCCTCGTACCAGGCCACATGCTCTGCCGGTGAAGCATCCGCCCAGTGTCCCGGCGCCGCAAACTTACCACCCTGCCAATTGAAATCTATACAAAACGATTTAATCTGCTTGGGAATGCCGGGACGCTGTACGGCTGCGGGCGACACGTTCGCCGCCCCCACTATTCCAGCAGCGCCGGCCACGGTTACGGCCCGTTCCAAAAAAACTCTACGCGTTAAGATCACGGTTCCTCCGGTAGACTTACTCATGGAATTGACGGTTGCCCGCCCGAAATTCGCGATAAAACCCTGATTGCATGAATTCGCCCGCATCCGATTTGGCGACTAACTCATTTATTTTCAGTAAGTCATCGCGAAAACAGGCCAACTCGTTTGTTTTCATCAACTCATTGGGAGCACTTTTTTTGCCCCTTTGTTTTCAGTAACTCATTGGGAGCAACCTTCATTTTTAACATCTCTTTTGATGCGCCCCTTTATTTTCAACAACTTATTGGGAGCGACCTTCATCCTTTGTTTTGACGGCACTTAGAGGCGATCTGCTTTGCCCGGTTCTCGCCGAAATAGGCCGCCGTAGATCGAAGCACTGAGGGGCGGAGTGAGGAGCCCTCCAATTGCAACACTCGGCAGAGCTTGCCAATAGGGAGGGTTTGCGAACGTGCGATCCGTGGCTTGCACATTCAAGGCATGATGTCCACATTGCTGAGATCTGCAAGTTGAGAATCGCCGGGAGCCGCAGTGTACCAATCTTCTGGAGGTGTGCCCAGCCCGCCGAGGTATAGGGAGGCCTTGATTTCTGGACGTTGCGGTGTTGGGAATCGATCCGGGGGAAGGTCATGACGGGAGATCACCGGGAATCAGGCGCGCCGGACCTTCAGCGCAATACTAGGCTATACCGTTTGGCTCATTTTGTCAAGAGACAAACTGTCGTAGGGGCAAAGGGGACGTTAGCAGAATCCAAACGTAAGTTAAGGTAATCGAAGGACGGGCATTGTCTGCTGATCGGCGGCAATCATCGCGAATTCATGGTCTTCGATGCCGATACGGGCGAACAGCTTTTCTACGACGGGACTTCGGACACCGACTTCTATGTGACCAACCTCTGGTTAGATGGCGACCTCCTGATTTTCACAACGGACATGGGGCTGCTCTACGACTGCATCCTGCCTGTTCAAAGGAACAAGGAATGTGATCCAGCCCGGCAGCCGAATTAGAACAGCCCGCCGTGCGGCGGGACAAAAATGTCTTCGAGCTATCCCGCTTCCAGCATTTGCGACGGCTACTTTATAGGCCGATGCATCACCCCGTCCAGACGAGGGCGCGAATGGCACCAACCCGCCGCCGCAGGCCTGCCGATGCCCGGGAGGGCGATACGACGAGGGTCACAGCCAAAACCTCATTCCTCTTAAACCAGCATGGGAGCGGCCTCTTCTTCCTTGGGCATTTCCGGCGACAAGTAAGGCATCCACGGTTCTTCGTAGACCACCTGGTAGCCGCAAACGCGGGATTCCATATCGTGGTAGTAATGAACGTGCAGAATACTGGACGGCTTGGTCTCCTCCGCCCAATTGTTGAATGCTGCTTCGAGTACCAGCCGATTGGATACGTCCGGAATTACGATCGTCGTGGCCTTAAACGATTTATCCTGCATTGAGATTGCTCCCTCCAGAAGGTTTCCGCAGCGCGCCCCCGGAGGATACTCTGCCCCCTCCCCCTTTTGGCCAGCGCCCGCAGGCGATGTTCCGCTGCAACTTATGTATCGGCAGTGGGAAGGAGAACTTGAGTTATATGTTTCTCATCTTGGGGGGGGAAATGGTCGGTGTGGGAACACGAATATGCGCTCGCGAAAAAGCTCACCGCGATGCTAGGCTTTCCACGCTATGGACTTCATCTGTTACCGTTAACGCGGCCCGCATCAGGCGGCGCATTCATGCACAGCTTCATACAGCGCCAGGATATTTGCCGTGGGTGTATTGGGCTGAAGGTTATGGCAGGGGGCCACCACATATCCTTTGCCGTTGCGGAAAATCCGGATATTGTCAGCCACTTCCCGCTTTACGTCGCCGGGGGTGCCGAAAGGCAGGGTCTGCTGATTGTCCACGCCGCCGTGGAACACCAACTGCTTGCCAAAGTCGCGCGCTAACTCCTCCCGCGCCATGCCTTTGCAGCGCCACTGAATGGGATTGAGCACATCGATGCCAATCTCGATCAACTCCGGCAGCAGCGGTCGAATGGCGCCGTCATCATGATGCATCACCTTGACGCCGAAGGAGTGAGCCAGATCGATCATCTTCCGCATCCAGGGCTTCAGGAAGTGGCGGAACGTGGCGGGGCTCATCAGTAAATTGTCCTGCGTGCCCAGGTCTTCCGCAACGTAGATGAAATCGATCAGGCCTTTGCACGATTCCAAAGTGCGCCGAATGACAACCTCGTGGAAATTGAAGATTCGTTCCAGCCCAGCCTCGGCCACCGCGGGATTCATGGCAAGGTCGGTCAGTGCCTGTTCCATTCCTCGGAGGCGGCAATAGAGGTAGAACGGCTCATAGCATCCACCCAGGATAGGGTAGTCGTGCCATGCTTCGCACTTGGGGCGCATGCCGTCCGTATCAAAAAGCGTGGGATCCGGCCAGTCGAAGCGCTCGACGTCCGCCGCAGTCTCCGCTTTCGCCATGGGATTGGACACCGCCTCTTCGTAAGTCCCCAGTCCCTCGCCGTAGGAAATATTGGTGACATCGACGTGCCAGATGCTCCAAAGAGATTGGATGTGCCACGTGTCTTCCGTGGCCAGGCGGTGCTTGGGCCCGAGAAGCACCAGCTTGTCGATTCCCAGCCGCTCCCAGAGCGCGCGTTCGGTGGCGCATCCCAAATCTTTGCGCAGCCGGTCGGTGACTTCTGCCGTCCCCCAGTAGTCGCACAGAATCTGCGGTTCTCCAGATAACATCGCCAGCCATCGGTCTCGAGGTGTTGACATTGCAATCTCCCTATCAGATCTTCAGTGTACGGGGAAAGGCGTGACAAGCCATTAATAGTGCCTATTGACCCGGCCCTGAAGGAATGCTACGCGGCGGCATAGCTCACATCCTTATG
>CAYTMD010000276.1:0-8512 GCA_964438685.1 uncultured Acidobacteriota bacterium | reverse complement strand
GTTTTCACCAGCCGGGGCGGGACGGGTGAGGGGGTCGCCCTGTAACCAATTACCACCTAAAGCCCTGAAATCTATTAAGTGAACAGTATTGGGGCTAATCTGTGTTCACAAAGTGGGAGCGGGATGTAGCTTTCGGCCCCCCATCGCTTAAACATCAATCATGTCGTCGCCGTTCGCCAGTCCGGTGGCGGCGACGGCAGCGGCACCGAGCACTCCTGCCGAATACCCGAGCGTTGAAGAGGCGATGCGCAACTTACGCTGCTGCCACACGGTGGTCCGCTGGGCCAAACTTTCACTCAATGCGCTCAACAGCAGAGGGTTATTTTGCACCAGGCCACCGGCAAGTATCAGCACGTCCGGGTCAAGCAATTGCACGACGGTTGCGCAACCGAAGGCGAGGTAGTTAGCGAGAGTTATAATCGCGCCCCGGGCCGTGGGATCGCCCGCATTCGCTGCAGCAATGACTTCATCCGCAGTATCAAAGTCCCCCTTCGCGTAGCGCAGCAAGGCGCGGGCATTGGTATAAACTTCCAGGCACCCGCTGAGCCCACAAGTGCACGATGGCCCACAGGGGTCCAGAGGAATGTGACCAATGGCGTTGGCAAAAAAGTGGCGGCCACGGTTGAGACGCCCACCCACGTAGCAACCGCCTCCCACTCCGGTACCCAGCGTGATGCAGACAAAATCCGTTTCCGCCTGGGCGGCGCCAAAGTACTTTTCGCCTACCGCGAGAGCGTTCGCGTCGTTCTCGACATTGACGGGAAGGCCAAACGCCTGTTGCAAGTACGCGCCGGGGCTAGCACCCGTCCAGCCGGGGAGGTTGTCAGTGGCGAATACAACCCGACCCGAATCAGGATCAACCCATCCTGCGGTGGCAAGACCGATGGCTTCCGGTGCAAGCGTTCGCGCTTGTGCTTCCTGCAAACAGGTGGCAGCGGTCTGCCTCAAGTGCTCCAGCAAA
Source organism: uncultured Acidobacteriota bacterium (assembly GCA_964438685.1). GTDB lineage: Bacteria > Acidobacteriota > Terriglobia > UBA7540 > UBA7540 > Bog-366. Next base: position 7,551 of record CAYTMD010000276.1, on the reverse strand, counting down.
ATATCCCTTCCCTCATCCCAGGGAGTCGGTGTTGAGGAATGGTACAAAAGCTCACCCTGACTTGTGACGAGCCCGAATTTGGTGCGTGTCCCGCCCATATCAATGCCCACGAAGACTCGCTTGGGATCGTTGGCGCGTTGCCAATCTTGGGTTGCGGCGACGAACCCCCGAGTAATCAATTCGGGCCGCGTAATGGCCGTCCCCACGATGACCGCATAAGCGCCTGCCTCAAGGGCGGCGCGCACCTGTGCGGGCGTGTGAATGCGCCCTTCGGCGATAACTGGAACCTCCACAGTCTGGGTTAGTTGCGCAATGAATGACGGCTCAAATGACAGCACATGCTGGGTCTCTGACGTGTATCCTCGCATGGTGGAAAGAACTGCGTCGGCGCCGGCACTCGCGGCCTGAACAGCCTCCTCCGCCGTGGCGATATCGGCCAGAACCGGAACGCCTAGTCCATCTTTAATGCGTCGAAGCCTGTCGAGCGCGCCATATTTCCGGCCGCGGACGGTGCAATCGATTGCCACCAAGCCCGCTCCGGCTTCCACCAACTCCTTCGCTGCTTCAAAGGTTGGGGTGATCAATATCTGTCCATCATCCTGTTGCGCCTTCCAGATCCCGATTGTGGGAACTCCGACAGCCTGCCGAATCGCCCGAATGTCCTCCGGGCCATTGGCACGAATCCCCGCCGCCCCCCCCTCCACCGCAGCCTGTGCGAAGCGCGCAATGGATTCTGGGTTCCGAAACGGGCTGCCGTCGAACGCCTGGCAGGAAACGATCAGCTTTCCGCGAAGCTCAGCGTGAAGCTTGATTGCGGACTTCATAAAACCCCCATAATCTTAAGGAAAGTGCACGAACCGAAATTCCTGGCAACCTCCCAATGCCGCTAAATCCCACGAATACAGTACCGAAGTTCCTCCGGGACATCGAAATTCAACTCCCCGTTCCCACTGCGAGCCTTGGTTCGTAAAAGCTGTCGTCCAGCAAGTACAGCTCGATGGCGATATCAATGATGGCATTGCACCAACCAGTTTCCAGGCAATACGCCGTCCAGGACTGGTCCGCATTCGAGCCGTAATACTCCCAAAGTGAGTAGTCAAATCCACGCATCCAGCCACCGTCGATGGTGTGATCCTTGCTCTCGATTTGGATCCGCACCAGAAAATCCATGACGCGGAAGAAGTTTTCGCGGTAAAACGCTTCGCCTGTGGCCTTATAGGCAATCCAAAAGTTCATGGCCGCAAAGCTGGTGGTATAAAGCTGGTCACTAATCGGTTCCGAGCTGTCGTGAATCAGGCTCAGGTCTCCCCCTTGCACCTTGCTTCCAGTGAAGGCACCCTGTTCCTGTATCGCGCCGCAGGGATCCATCCGTGAAACCAGGTAATCAGCCTGTTTGCGCAACTCGGCGGGAAAAGCGGGGTCAGAGGAGTAGACGGACGCGAGCGCCAGCGGCAATAAAAATCGCGTGGATTCGGTGGTGTGAGCGGGCACGCGCGCGGCGAATTCCGGAAACGCTCTGATGAGGTCGCGCAAAGCCGGCAGCGCCTGGTCGAGAAACGCGCGTTCCCCGGTGATGCCATAGGCATACAGCCACGCGGCGATAATCTGGCCGCGGTCACTGGGGCGGAGGTGAGCCGGATCGGCCGTTTCCGCCGCCTTGGGAGAGCCTTTGGCGAATACCTTTGCGGCCGCGTCTGCCACGAGTCGCCCCCGATGCAGGAACATCGGCTGCTGCGTATAACGGTAGCCGGCGAGCGAGCCCATAACCGCCATGGCTTCGTCGTCCTGAAAGATGGGCCCTTCGCGACCGCGCGTGTACCAAAGGCCGTAGTATTCGTCATTGGCGCTCAACCGCTGGAAATCCATGATGTTCGTAAGCATGTTGCGGCCGATCTCCATGTGCCGATCGCTTGCCAGCAGTTTTCCATACAGCCAGAAGGCCAGTGCGGATTCAAAAACGCAGTCGGCGCGCTCCGGAGAGAATCCCTGTCGTTTCCCGAAGGGGATGCGGTTGCCTTCGATGTCTGGCCCGGAAATCCACTCCGCCACCCCCAGACTGCCGTCGGGGCGCAGCATCACGCCTGACTTTTCGAACCAGCGCAGATTGTTATCCAGGGCGCGCCGGTAGGCAGTCTTACGCGAGTCCACCCGAAGCCGAACCGCGGCGGAGCGCACTGCCCGCCCGCGTGAAGCACGCAACTGAAACTGTTTATCCCCGGCGGACACGGTAAGCGGGGTTTCATAGCGTCCCCGGACTGCCTCCGTCCAAACTGCTTTCGTTGGGCCGTCCAAACGCAGCGTGGCGCCACTGGCCGTCTCCGCCACGAGCCGGACGGGAGTGCCAGGCTCAACCCATCGCCGGGGCTCAGTATGGGCTTGCAAGGGAATATAACTTTCAAGGGCCCGCGCGCGGCTTTCCTCGTCAAGAAGGATTATGGCTACGTCGCGCAGCAGGGGTCGCCAATGAGCCTGGGGCTCATATTGCCGGCGCTCGAACTCCGAGATGCTGGTAGCGGCGACGGCAAAGCGCCCGCGACCTCGCTCGCCGAATACGATTCCGGGAATCAGCTCTTTCGGCGGTATGCTGGCGTCCATCTTCTCGACCCCGGCGATTTTGGCAATTTGCACAATCGCCCGCGTCGAACCGCCAGCTTCAAGCGGCAGGCACACCGCGTCGTTTGGATCCAGAATGGCGCCTTGGGGAAGGGCATATTCGAAAGGTGCAGCCTCGGCGACGAAGAGGCGGGCCACGCCGCCCTTGCGAATCTTTCCTTCTGGACTGACGCCCGGGAAGTTGGCCGCAAATTCCACAAACACGCCCTTGCCGGCAGCGAGGAACCTTTCGATGGCCGCCAGTTCGGAGGCGGACAGCTCCATGGGATCGGGATAGGTGGCGGAGGCAATCCACAAGAGGGAAGAACGGCTGGGTTCCAGGTCCTTCACGGCGGCCGCCGAAACCAGGTCCACACTCAGGCCGAGTTCCTCGAATACTGGAGCGACGTCGATACGACGAGGATGCTCGCCAATCACCAGGCTGACCCGAACGGGGTGTGCTTCGGTAGAGTCGGCAAGATAATAGGACGGGATTGCGGCAACGGCCGCGCCCACTCCCGAGGATAGAAAGGTACGGCGGGTCACTTTCAACGGTTTGACCCTCCCCTCACCTGGGACTTTTTCACTAACGTTCTTATGACGTCGATCTCGAGCGGATTCAAAAGAATGCTATGCCTAGTATTCGCGAGGGCTACGGCGAAAGTGAAAAAAGTTACGTCGAGGATCCTGAGGTTTCCAATATTTATCATGCGAGGCCCGCGGCCCCGGCCATCCTGAATAAGGTGGATGGCCGGAGCCCAGGGAAGTTGATACACAGTATCAGAAGGCAAGCCGAAGTGAGAACTGAACGGCACGTGGGTTTCCTGATATCCACGTAATCTGTCCCGCGCTCGGTTGGCTGATGTCATTGTTCGGATTCGCGAAGTTCGGATGGTTCAGAACGTTCATGAGGTCCGACCGGAACGTCAGCTTGAATTTCTCGGTAAGCGGGAATGTTTTGAACGCACCCATATCCCAGTCGAAATAATGCGGACCCGAGAGAGAATAAGGAGCGGCGTTGCCGAAAGTATAATTTGCCGGCACCGCGTACGCTGCCGGATTGAACCACTCGTTCAGGTTCGGATTGCTTACATGAGGGTTGCCCACTTTGTTGGGATAGTTGCTGGGCCAATTCGGGAGTGAACTGTCAAAGCTCAGCGAGTAAGGAAGGCCGTTCCCGATCGTGATGATCCCGCTGGTTTGCCATCCGCCAATAAGTAAATCGAGTGGACGACTGGCGGACCCGAGAAACTGTTTACCCTTGCCAAACGGCAATTGATATGTGTAGTTTCCTACAAAATACAGGGGACGGACGTAAGCGTCAGGACCGCGATCGAGACGGATATTACGATTGTCCGTGACCCACGGCCCCTCGGGGTATGACCCGTTGTCGAGCATCTTGGTCCAGCTAAACTCGCCCTCGAACTGAAGCCCGGACGCAAAGTGCCGGCGCGCCGAGATCTGAAGTTGCTGCGTGTTTGCTGTCAGGTCATTCGCCCAAAGGGTGATGGAGCTGAAAGGCTGGTAAGGCCGCATGCCCTGATACGAACTCCCCGCCGGAACCGGAGCCGGAAAGGGATCGTTCAGATTGAACTGCTGCGTCATGTGTTCCGACTCGCTTCCCAGGTAGCTGATGCGCACGGAGCTATTGGGCGTAATCTGCGATTCGGCGGTAAAGTTCCATTGATGAGTCGCGGGATACCGGTAGTTCGACGGCAAAGCATTCGCGCTGGGGTCGACCGCGGCCAAGTTGCTTCCCTGACCCGTCGGAAATGGATTAGCAAAGGTGAGCGTTGGCGTTAACCCTGCCTGCGCATTATAGTTTAACTCAGCCGTGAACGGTGCGTTGCGCACAAGCTGGTACGAACCCCAGACCCAGGGTATGGACGTGTAATAAAGGCCGTACCCACCCCGCAAAACCAGGCGACTGCTTCCCAGCGGACGGTAGGCGAACCCGAAACGCGGAGAAACCAGCTTATGATCGGTTCCGATGTAGTTTGATGGGCTGAGACCGATGCTTGATCCTGTAACCAGGGGTACCCCGGAAAACAAATCCGGCCGGCCTGTCCCCTTGATCACAACCAAGGCGTCCAGCTTGGGATCGAAGTTGGACATGTCCCCCGGCGAATTCTGATAGAGCGTGTAAACGTCATAACGCAGTCCCATATTCAAGGTTAACTTAGACGTGGGCTTCCAGTCGTCGGTAATAAAGAACCCCACCCGGTCATTGACGGGAGTCGCTGACACGGGGAGAACAGCATAGTTCGATTGGGTCAGATCGCCGAGCAGGTAGTCGGCAAATGCGTTGTAGTTCGCTGCATTGGCATTGCCGGCGCTGGTGTAATACCCGTTAAAGGTAAAAGAGCCGTTGTCATCAAGCCCGTAGTTGGTGAATTTCCAGTGCATATAAGAAGCACCAGCCTCGACGAGGTGCTTCCCCTTCACCCAGGTTAAAGTGTCGGTGAATTCATAAGTCTGCTCGTTGTCTCCACCGCCTCCCCCCTCATAGAGGCCCTGGAAGCCAGCGATGGAAAGATTGGGAAGTCCACCCAACGGAGCCGGCGGTTGCGGCATTTGCGAAAACAGCGAATGCATATCCACCTGTCCGGCGTCCTGGTAGACACCCTCGTCCCAAACGCGATGGAATCCAAAGCTGGCCAGGTTCGTCATGGTGGGCTTAAGGGTGCTGGTCCAGTTGACGGCGACGTTCTGGTAAGTGGCGGGGTTGAGGAAGGCGCCATATTTAGGGCTGCTTCCAGGGTAATCCCGGGGGACATAGCGCGCATCAAACCACATCCCCGACAGTTGGTTCTTGTTGTTGATCGTGTAATCGCCCCGTCCTTCGTACCGCATTTCGTCTTGTTTTTGCGCCAGGGTCACGACGTAGTTAATCCCCAAACCTCCCGGCGCGGTGGAGGGCAGGTTGGGCGCGTCAAAGTATTTGTTGAAAAACTGCGACGCGGTGCTGATCCGGGTCGAGGGAATCTGGTTCCCGTTGAATGCCTCGCCTGTCGTGGGATCGACGATCGTTCCCAGTCCGGTGAAATTCCCCTGGAGAAGCGCCGCGGTTGGCTGGGCGGTTTCACTGGTGCTTGAGGTTCGAAAGGTGTAGCCCTCAAAACTACCGAAGAAGAACAGCTTATCTTTCTTGACGGGGCCGCCCAACGTTCCACCAAATTCATTCCGGATGTACGGGGACTTGGGTGAGGTCGTGGCGAAGAAGTTCTGGGCGGCGAGTTCCTTGACCCGATTGTACTCGAACGCGGTGCCGTGGAGTTGGTTGGTGCCGGACTTCGTGACCATGATCACGGAGGCGGCGCCATTTCCGTACTTTGCCGAACCCATGCTATCGATGACCTTGAACTCGGCAATCGCGTCGAGCGATGGATCCCCAATCCCGATGTACTCGTTCTCGCTTTCCGACGCGTCTGTACCGTCGATTCTCACGTTATAACTGCCTTCCACCGTGTTGCCGCCGAATTTTGGGGTGTACATTCCCCAAGCCCCACCCTGCACGCCGGGAGCAAGCGCCAGCAAACCAAAAACGTTCGTCCGGCCGTCCAGCGGCATGGATTCAATCTGTTTCGAGTCGATGACGCTTTCCACCGAGGAAGTGTCGGTTTGCACAAGCGGCACGCTCGCCTTGACAACAACCTTGGTGATAGCGGCGCCCACGGATAGTTGGGCATCCTGGCGGACAGTCTGGCTGACGGACAGTTCGATAGAACTAACGGTAAACAGGTCGAAGCCTTTCTGGGTTGCCGTCAGTTCATATGTGCCCGGGATCAAGTTAGGGAACACATATTCTCCGGCCCCGTTAGCTTGCGTTGCATTTGAGACGTTCGTGGCCTCGTTGCGCAACGTGACTGTCGCCCCGGGCACAACCGCGCCAGAGTGGTCCGTCACCCTGCCCAGGATCATACTGTAACCAGTTTGACCACGCAGGGTAACCGGAGCAAGAACAGACAGTAGAAGCGCCGCTCCGAGCCAAACGCTTACCAAATCTCTGCGGAATCGAAACAAAGGGGTCTTTCTCATAGTTCCTCCTCACGGCTTATCTTCGTAGTTTCGCCCTGGCTACAGAGCGCTGGAAATACTCCCGCAGCCGACGCTCCCACCCAAGAACTGGGACGGCTGCTTACATAGCTAGATAAGCAATTATGATGCCGCTGTTCCCGCCACCTTTCTGAGGCCACAAGTAATTGAATTCATTAGAAGCAGCAAGTATACTTAAGCAGGAAAGACTATGAAATATCAAACATATATAGTTTTCTATATATTATAAATCGTAGGCGCACCGAAATAAAATGATAATATGTCGTGCGTCTTTCCTGGAATTCTAGGAGTCAACTGCTCATCACGCGCTCGCCGATTGCGTATTCGCAAAGCGCAATTTGACTCATTCCTTCTCGTTTTTCGAAATATGGCAAGACCGGAACCAAACCTCTTGCTTGCAGGGTTCGCGGGCGTGCAAAGGTACAATTTAAGGTCGAAATTGTGCGAGTGCGGCGCTAAACTCGCAGGAATATCTTCTGCTTATAAAGGTAGTAGAGGAACATCCAACCCGCCACCACGGAGCCCAATTCGATGGCGAAGGGCTTCCAGCCGCCCAGGTAATTAATGAACCCGTGCGTGAAAATCAGCCCGACTTCTTTAAAATTAAAGAAGTGCCGCGTAAGGTAGATGGTGATGGAGTTGGCCCCAATGACGGTAAAGAAGAATGCCCATTTCCGGTAACCCAGCACGTCGATGATTAAATAGAAGAGTGCCAGAAGCAGCAGGCTCCACCCGCCGGCGAAAAGCACGAAGGAACTGGACCAGAGGTTTTTGACAATAGGAAATGCCAGACTCCAGAGCAGTCCCGCGCCGAGGCTAACCACTCCGGCCAAAACCAGACCCAGCACCTTGCGTTTTTGGGAATAGGCCGTCCGCAGCCAGTGTCCCGCCAGCGCGCCGAGC
>CAYTMD010000275.1:0-8519 GCA_964438685.1 uncultured Acidobacteriota bacterium | reverse complement strand
TGACGCCGGAAATGGCCCTGCGCATCGAAAAGGCGTTCGGCCCGGACATGAACCACCTTCTCCGTATGCAGCTTGCCTATGACGTGGCGAAAACGCGAGAGCACGCGCGAGGCATCGCGATCAAGCGATATGCCCCGGCCTGAGCCCGCCCAGTTCCCGCGCGGCGAATCAGCAACTTGATCCACCTCCTGAGTAAACGATCACAAGCTCGCCATCTCGAATGCCATAGACTCGGAACCATTGTGCTTCGGGGTTGCACACCGTACTAATGAGAAAGTCGCGGCCACTCTTAAGGTGGATCGTTCCCAGCACACGCTCGTCCTCATCCTCTATATTCTGTTTCCAGTGAAGGACGTGGAAGCGGCCCCGTTCCATTGTGCCGATAGCAAAGATGAGCTTGAGCTCGTTTACTTCTGGTTTGGTTGCGTAGTCAGAAAAGGATCTTTGTACCAAAATCAAGTCACGACCTTCGAGCCGCAAGGAGAAGAGCCGAAGATACAATCTGGAATCCAGTCTCCATGGGACAAGGGCGGCGAGTGCACTTAGGATTGGCTTGGCTTCCGCGTTGCGAAGAGGCTGGGGGGACGGGCTATCGCCGAAGAAATCCGTGGAGCTGGATGCGATTGCTGACCTTGTGATGTTTGCGCCGGAGTAGCTTCCTGTTCCGGAATACTCGAAGCAGTCACCCAATGAGGTCGGCGCAGCACGAACTGTAGCGCCCTTTCCATCGGCACTGACCACGAAGTAATCGTGGGGCTTCTTCAGGTATTCTCGCTCAAACTTCCGGCAGGCATTTTGTTGGTTCTCGTCACATGGAATACTTTGCCACTCTCCCGATTGCGTAAGACGGGCCAAAGGTTCTACATAGACGGACCCTTTACCAGTCCATCGGCCGGAGCTTATCCCTCCTACGAGCATGGAGTCGTCACGTGATACTGCCGCCAGCATGACGCCCGCATCTTGCGGAGGAGTCGGCTTGTGCTGTTGCGATAAAGCCAAAACTGAAGCACAGAGAACCAACCCTACACACGAGCTCTTCATTCGTTGGCGTCCTTTCTTCTCACCAAGCGAACCCGTTACCACCACACAGATCCTTACGCGCTGGCGGGTTTCCAGCCCGAGCGTTGGCGCAGGGCGGTGATGTGGGCCACATGATGCTTGCCGTGCCAGGCGTAAAGGGCCAGATATTTCTCCAGCGTCACTTTTCCCAATTCCGGATGCTTCACCGTGCGGGCAAAGTCCTCCGGCTTCAGCGAGCGCAGCAGCAATACCCAACGCTGGTGCAGCGCCTCGACGAGGGTTAAGGATAAGTCGGCGGGAGCTGTCTGCGCATCGCTCAATTGCGCCCAAAGTTTCTCGTTGTAGGGCTTAATGGTGGGTTCGTCTTCCGTAAGTGCCAGGCGGAAGCGCACGTAGGAGTTCAGATGGCTGTCGGCGAGGTGATGGACGACTTGGCGGACTGTCCAGCCACCGGGCCGGTAGGGCGTGTCGAGCTGTGGTTCTGTCAGCCCCGTCACTGCCGCCCACAGCCGCGAAGGCATATCTTCAATATCGGCCAGCCATTCTTGCCGGTCTTCTTCACTGGCCACCAAGCCTTCGCCACTGTGCGTCCACGCGAATTTTCCAATCGGATATTGCAAGTCCATCTTTCCCCTCCTGTTCAAAGTGAGTGCCAAACCTTGCAGCGCCGTCCCCTTAGGGCCGAACATCCAGGGCCAAACCCCGCTCCGACCCGGCTCGGGCCTCTCCGCATCCTACACCTTTCATCCTAAACCTTTTCGCTGCCCTAGCCATGCAAGAATATTCGCCATCGATTTCTGAGGGACTTCTTCCTTGCGTGCTGAGCGACGGGGCGGTGCTGATCCGGGTCAGTGCTGACAACCGCATCCCCAATGGGTTTTTCCGCAGCCTCTAAAGCCCGGCATGTGGCGGCCTAACGGTCGGCGCCCGCCACCGGCCAGGCAGGTCATCAGGCATTATTGTTTCTTGACAAAGAAACTATAATAGGCTACAATCTGAAGTAATCGTCGGCCTGGTTACGGCGTCCGCTGGGTAGGCATGGCAATGCGCCCGGCGCAACAAGGGGTTTAAAGTGATGGTTTCCGCCTGCCAACTCTCCCGAATTATAGGGCGACTTCATGTCCGTACCTGTCTGTGCTCGCGCCACCTCGCAAAGTTGATAACTTATTGAACACAAAGGGTCGAAAGAGCAGCTTTTCACCCCGCAAAGCTGAGAACATAGTAAAAAATAAGCCTCTTAGCGGTTTTCCCTGGCAGCGCAGAAAAGTCATGACGAATTGTCATTCTGTAATCCTGGTCGTGAGCTTGGATCTGACAGTCGGGAACAAATAGAAATCGCAACGCAGAAGACGGTGGCTGAGGCTTTCTGCCTCATTTGCGCGAAGGTATTGTGGTGGGATTTGTCATGCCGCACACGCCTGGGCACGGGATGGCTGGCATCGCAGTCCAAAACAAAACCGCTCACCACAATGAGTCGTGATGAGCGGTTGTTCGGGACTAATGAAATGACGTCCCGCTATGAGGTCATGCTCGCCGTTCAGAAATGCTTAAGCAGCGGCAAAAAACACATTCTACTTACCCCAAGCGCGAAAATCCATTTCCTTTGAGCGACCTTGTTCACGCGTACGCGTGCAATCCGGGCAGCAAATACGTGACCCCGAAGAACGTAAACATGACAATGCCGAAGCCGATGATGGCGAAGTATGCCGAACGCCTTCCACGCCATCCGCGGGTAAGGCGCATGTGGAGGTATCCCGCGTAGGTCACCCAGGTAATCAAGGCCCAATCTTCCTTCGGGTCCCAACTCCAATACGAGCCCCAGGTGCGATTGGCCCAGTAAGCCCCGGCGATAATCATGAATGTCAGCAGGGGAAAGGAGATCGCCACGGTTTTGTAGATCAAATCGTCCAGGGAGTCCCGGCTGGGCAGGTAGCCGGCAATGGAATCATATTTCCAGTCCAGCACTTTCCAGGCGATGGAAGCGAACAACACGGTGGCCACGCCCGCCAGCAGGAACGGACTATCCACCAGGCGCACTCGAAAGCTCTGGGAATATTGCGCGAGGTAATGCGAACCACCGTTCACGCTGACCAGCAGGAGCACTATGGCCAGTATCTGAATTGCCACTGCCGCCAGGAAAGCCCAGCGCGCGGTCTTATCCCAATTTTCCGGCCGCTCGGAATACGTGGCCATCAGGTTCAGCGCCAGGGTGGCGATGGCGAGTACCAAGGCGATTACGAAAGGCCAGCCCAGCGCTTCCAGCGGGACCATTAAGGCCTTGCGAGGCGCCAACATTACTTTCTCATGAGATACAGGATCCCATGCGGCCATGGTCAATGCCATGCTGCCGTTGACGCAGGTGGCCACAATCGTTCCGTACACCCCTACCGCCAACGCTGCGCACCAACTCAGGAAACTCCGGGACGTAACCCCGTCCTTGACCAGGTAGAGCAGCGCCACGGCGAACGAAATCGTAAATCCCGCGTAGCTCAGCATGGCCAAGGTCACGTGAATCTGCAGCCAGGTGGATTGCAATGCTGGTACCAGCGGGCGGATTTCCCCCGGCAAGACTTGCATCAGAATCAGCGCCAAGGCGGCAATGGGAAGGGTTATGGCTCCCAGAAATGTCAGCTTGAGTTTCCACTCCGCCACCGTGTGGGCGGCGACGACGGCCCAGGAGAACACCAGCACCATTTCATAGATATCGGAAAGCGGCGCATGTCCCGAGCTCGACCAGCGGATCAGGATGGCCAAGGTGTGCAACAGGAAGCCGCTGCGGGAGAGCAACACGGCGCCATCAAATAATTCCACCCGCCGCAAAGCAACGGACGAGCCGTATAACACCGACGCGCCGAGATAAGCTATAAGGGCCACATACAGGAATTTTTCGCCCGCTTGCGCCCCGTGGAACCATCCCTGTTCGCCGATCAGGTGGGGGACAGAGATTGCCAGCACCGTAAACATCGCGACGCTGACGATCAGCAAAATCCAGTTTGCGATGTTGGTCTGGCTACGCTCCGGGGTATGGGTTATTGCTTTTGCCATGAACCGCTTCTCCTTTTCACGTTAATCGTATTTGCCTGTGGGTCCCGCCGTCTCGGTTTTCCAGAGCCTGAATGCTTACGCAGCGGAGGCATCTTCCCCTGGCTCTTCGGGAACCTGCATCAGAGCGCCTGCGACTTTATCCGTCAATTCGTGAAATTTACGCTCAAAATTTTCGCGATACTTGCTCGGCTGCCCACCCAAAAGGAGGACCGGTTGCCCCTTGCGGTCGACTGCCGCTACGCCCCAGACGCGGATGTGCGAGAAGTATAACGCCATCATCAACCCAAGGGTCAGAAGCAGGCATCCTGTCCAGATTAGCCACTGCCCGGGTTCGCGGGCGACCTGCAACCCGGTCATGGCCTCCATCTCCACGCTCACAAACCGGATGTTGATTCCAGTGTCGTTCGGCGGATTCAATTCCGGCGACTTGGCCAGTATCCAGGCATGGGTATCCGTGCTGCCGGGCCGCGTAACCTGCAGTTGAATGGCAGGGTTCCGAGGGTCGTCCGACTGTGAGGTGATCTGATTGCCATCCAGAACGTAATCTGGAATGAAATCCGCCAACTCAACCGTGGCGCCCTGCGTATTCAGCGGGGCCGGAACTCCGGGAGCCAGGGTGAGCACCTGGTGCTCTTGCACGCCATTTTCCAGCCAATTCGCCTCCATCACTAGTTTGCGGGGTGATCCGGTGGAACTGTAGTTCGCCTGGAAGAACCGTATTCCCTTGTAGGTGAGAGGGTCGTTCACATAAATCTTCTTGTGCTCCACCTCGCGGCCGTTTTCCAAGACCGTGAGTTGGCTCCAGTATTGACGCGGGGAGCCGTCAGGGTAGGGGTCCATACCTGCCGCATCGCAACGTAGGCTGAAATCGAGGTGGCGGCGGGCTCCCGGCATGGTCAGGGGTTCGACAACGTCGGTGCTCATCCCCGGCTTGAGGCTGACATATCCTCTATAACCATGAGTGCCATCCAGAATCGCTCCGGCAAAGATAATCAAAAGGCTTGCATGGACTACGTAAGGAGCAAGGCGCGCCAACCGGTGCTTTTCCACGTAAAGCGTGCCCTTGGCGAGCACCGACGGCCACGGTGGGTAGCCCAAGTTTCGGAGGGTCTGGGCAGCCAGGGCCATTCCTTCCTCGGAGGTGTGCGACCCCAAGGGGATCTCGCGCTGGAAAGGGAGGGCCCGAACGAAGGCGGCATCCGCCAGAAAATGTGGCCGCACGAACAGTCGCCACACCTGGGGGAAGCGCTCAATGGAGGCCAAGGTGATATTGGCTCCCAAAAGACCTAACAGAAGGATGAACCACCACGTGTGGAAGACGTCAAACAGCCCTATCGCATTCAAGAGCCGGACGATCTGGGGGGCGTAGACCTGCTCGATTTGCCCCTCCTGCGCCATCGGCCTTTGGAGAATTAGGGTGCCTGCAATCATCGCCATGCCTAACAAGCCGAGTAACAGCAGCCCGCATTTCAGCGAGCTGAAGAATTGCAGGAATTTGTCGAAACTTGATTGGCGACTTGCCATTAAGCGCTCCTGTTTGTAAGCATCCCCAAGTCGTGTTGCCCTTAAGAACCCACTATTTGGCATCTCGGATGCCAGCCCGGAGAAAATGTCCGTAGTCCATAATCTCCTGATAATGGGCGGGAAATTGTCCGGGCCTTTCCTCCTCTAAGGCCAACCGACGGCGTTTAGATCAAAATTAGGGGCAAAAGCCACATGGAATTGGGTGGGGATACTCAATTTGTCCGCTTTTGCTTCAAGGGGTGCAAATTGCCCTCTTACTTTGAACAAGAATAAGGTGGACGAAAAGGAACTAAAAATGCTGACAAAAGGGCAGATGTGAGAGCCCATCTCATATCGCAAGGAGATAAAGATGAAACCTTTTACTACTGTTCGTGGTCCAGTCGACGTAAAGGAGTTCGTTGCTGGCCCAAGGCCGGTGACTCCCTTCAAGGAGGTTACTCCCATGGAAATGCAACCCACCTTCACGTTGACTTTCTCGATTGGAACCACAATGCGGGAAATTCACGATACGGTAATCCGAACGGTTTTGCAGTATACGCGTAGCAATCGTCTGCGCGCTGCGCAACTGCTGCAAATCAACCCGCGGACCATCCGTCGTCGCTTAGGCAAGAAGGACGGGGCCGGCGCCACCACAAGAGCGGCCTAATATTTTTTTATATTGGTTAGTACGGCTCATGCCTCGGTTACCGAGGAGGGCCCCCCCTCGCAAATCACCTTATCGTCCCGCACCCAGACTTAATGCCTAAAGGGTGCGGTTACCGCCGGTGACAGATTGTCCAACCCTTAACATCGTGGTATCCCTGTACCATGTCTTCTCAAAATTGGTGCCTTACGTGCTTCATGGCTAGGGCAGGTGTGGATATGAAGCAAACCACGCTGCACGGGTGTTTTTCATGTGGGACGCAGTCGAACAATCCGGGCGGGAAGCAAGTCATGGAGCGGGGGAACCCGCTGTGGAGAAAATCAGCGGCCGCATTCTGATTATCGATGACGACCCGCACTTCCTGCGCGTTCTTCAGCGGATCTTGTCCGGCGAGCAATTTTCTGTTACGGCGACATCAAACCCCTGCGAAGCTATCGGGCTTCTGCGCCCCGGCAATTTTGACCTGATCATATGCGATTTAAGGATGCCTGACTGCGATGGTCTAAACCTGCTTCAGACCATTCGTGGATCAGGGAACTCCATTCCTGTCATTATTCTTACCGCGTATGGTGAGGTGGATACCTATTTGGAAGCTATGAATGCAGGGGCCACAGAGTATCTTAATAAACCCATTAAGTCAGAAGAACTTGTTCCGGTTGTCCGCAAATGCCTTCGCAAAGGTAGCCACAGGCGCAATTCCAAGCAACCCAAGAACGCCTGAAGATCCTTCCCTCCCTTTAGGCCTTTCCCAATTAAACCGTGGTTCCACCCACACTCGCTGTGTGAAGACGCACGAAACTGAGCGTATTCATGGGAGTGGCCGCGAAAAGGGATTTGCAGGCAAACAGCCCGAGGCGGTTTCCCTGCCATCCGTCAGGTTTTCAGTTCGACGATGGTGGCTCCTCCGCCGCCTTCTTGCGGTGGAGCTGAGTAGAATTTCTCAACCTGGGGATGGTTCTTAAACATCTCGTGCAGGGTCCTGCGTAGAATGCCCTTGCCGTGGCCGTGAATAATACGCACCCGCGAGCGTCCACCCAGAAACGCCTGGTCAAGGAATTTGTCCACGCGCTCCCCGGCCTCTTCCGCCGTATTTCCGATGACGTTGAACTCCTCCGGAACTTCCTCTTCCTGATGCGATTTGACTACCTTCGCCACTCGAACGGTTGTTCCTCCGGGCATCAAATACTTGACCTCTTCCTTGTTGACGCGCATTTTCAGGTGTCCAACGGCCACTTCCAGTTGATCGTCCTCAAGCAGGGCCGTGACCGTTCCGGGTGTTGAAACATTTTGCACCTGCACACGGTCGCCGACTGCCAATACTCGGATCACCGTAGGTTCCTGCGGCGTCGGCGCGTCCTCACCCAGCGCTTCCAGAACCTGGGTGTTCCATTCCTCCCGCGCCTCCCGCACCAGGACGGTGGCTTTCCGTTCGCCGCGCGTTACCACCTTGGCGGAAGCGGCTTGCTTGCGCAACTCTTCCAGGGATTGTTCCCACGTCTTCGCGTACTGCCGCAAGGTGTCGTCCAGGCGGGAATCAAGCTCGCGCAATTTGGCGCGCCGCTCCTGCTGGAATTGGTGCTCCAGTTGTTCGCGGTGCTTGACCAGTTCCTGCTTCTGGGCTTCCATCTCCTCCAGCTTGCGTTCCATCTCGGCGCGTTGCTGGTGCAGACCGGCCACCAAAGCCGCGGCCTCGGCGTCGGCGGGATGGAGCAATGACCGCGCCTTCGCCACGATGCTGGGTTCCAGGCCCAGGCGGGCGGCCGTATCCAGTGCGCTCGACTTCCCGGGCAAGCCGACCAGCAGGCGATAGGTGGGTTGCAGTGTCGCTTCGTCGAATTCCATGGCGGCGTTTACGGCTTCCATGGTTTCCGCAGCGTAAGCCTTCAGGCGCGAGTGATGGGTGGTCACCATGGTCATGGCGCCGCGCAGGCGGAAGTGTTCCAGGATGGCCACGGCCAGTGCCGCGCCTTCATTGGGCTCGGTGCTGGCGCCAATCTCATCCAGCAGCACCAGATCGTTGGGCCCCACCACTTCCGCCATGGATTCAATGTTGGTCACGTGGGCGGAAAAGGTGCTGAGGTTTGCTTCAATGGACTGCTGGTCGCCGATGTCCGCCAGCACGCGCCCGAACAGCGGCAGCCTGACTTCGCTCGCGGGCACGGGAATTCCCGCCTGCGCCATCAGTACCACGATGCCGATGGCTTTCAGCGCTACAGTCTTGCCGCCGGTATTGGGCCCGCTGATGATCATCATGGTCTTGGGCGGTTCCAGGTTCATGCTCAGCGGC
>CAYTMD010000274.1:0-8557 GCA_964438685.1 uncultured Acidobacteriota bacterium | reverse complement strand
AACCAACGTGACTTTGCCCGGCTTGCACGTTTTCGAACATTCCGCTACGAAGTCAAAACCATATAGCTGGAAGCCGAGGACGGTTTAGAGCAACACAAGGGTTGCCCCCACGTAGCGAGGCGATCCCGAAGGACTGAATCGGCAGCACCTTAATCAGTTCATACGAGGCGCCTTAATGACCGAAATCCAAAACCCAAAAAGCATTGAGAGATCCACCCGTCGTGGCTTCATGAAGACTGCTGCCGCCGCGGTAATCGGCGCCAATTGCGAAGCGGTGCTTTCCCCCGTCGCGCTGGAAGCGGCACGGAACACAATGCCAACGGCACGCGACCCAAACCCTTATCCGCGCCGCGTCATCAGTTGGTGGTCCACTATTGGCGACCTGGAATGGCCGTCGCGCGCCATCCGCGAGAAGATTCAGCGCCGGGCCGATGCCATGGCCGCAGCAAAGATTGACGTTGCCATCAACTTCGGATTTCATTACCGCTTTGATTTTGCCCCGAACTTCGCCAATCTTCACGGGTATTTCGCGGATGTCGCCAATTCTCTTCACCAACGCAATATTCAGTTCATGGATCATTTCTCCTGCAACCTTGTTGCCCGCCCCCACACGCCCGCCGACGTCCTTGGATACCATACGCACGAGCGGCACTGTGTGAATCTCTATCCCGACCCGGTGGCAGCCAAGGACGCCGGCTATGCGGGATATCGCTTTAATGATCTACGTGAAACCCTGATCGGTTCGGGCGAGCCGACCTATATCGATTTCTATGCCGGTGAATGCCTTTGCCACAACAATCCGAACTTCATGGATATGCATAAGGCCTACCTGCGGCGCCTTTTCAAAGAAGTCCCCTTGGACGGCATCCATCAGGACGACATGGGCTTTTATGGATCGTTTTCCACCTGCGGCTGCCAGTACTGCCGGGAGAAATTCCACCGGCAATTTGGGCGCGAACTTCCGCCGTTGTCAGACCGTGATTTCTGGGGCGACACCTCCCGCCATCCGTACGATTGGGGAAACTACAGTAATCCGGCGTTCCGCGATTGGGTCCGCCTGCGTTACCAATCCAACGCCGACCACCTGAAAGTGGTTCGCGAAGTCATTGGGCCGGACAAAATTCTGATGACTTGCTGTAGCAGCAGCGGCCCCGCGAGATTGAACGGCATGGGCTTGTCGGCGGAAGAGTGGGTTAACGTCGTGGACTGGATCACGATGGAAAACGTTGGGCTTTCACCCAAATCGGTCCAGTGGCAGGGGATCGAACCGGAAGCGATGCTGCACAAGGGCATTGCCAGATCGAGATCGGAAGCGGGCGCTCCCGCCATCACCATCAGCTACTTTACTTTTCCCGACGGCGCCTACCTGGGATGGGCCATCGCCCATTTCTGGGGTGTCGGCAACTGGGCCACCACTTTATGGGGCCGCATGCCGGTGGACCCGCCGGGAGCGAAGGAAGAGGCCGAATTAATCCTTCCCTACAACCAATGGGATATGACCCACACGCTGGAAGCTCCCGGGCGCGACGTTCTGGACGTTCAACTGGCCTTTATCGGTGCCTCCCGCGATAACGGTTGGCGCGATGCGAAGGGACGCGATAGCTGGGATCGCGTTCGCCGCTGGTCGGAATTCCTGACCAAGAATAATCTGGGCTACGAGTTCCTGACAACGCGCGATTTGGAGGCCGCAACTCCAAGGCTGTCCACTGAATTGCCGCTGGTGCTCGACGGTTGCTCCCACGTAAGTGATCGTATTTGCCAGGTCATTAAGGACTTCGCCACCCACGGCGGACGGCTGTGGATTGTCCCGCCGCTGGGGGATCACGATGAACATGCAGAGCCGCGCACGAAGTCTCTGCTCGAAATGCTTAAGGAAGACAAAACCGTGCAGGACCGGGTTTTGGTCATTGATCCTGATTTGGGGCCGGAGATCCTGGCAGAACTGATTCGTAAAGAACAGCTTGCGCCGCGCCTGCGGAAAATCAGCGGACCCAAGGGATGGTCAGCCCGCTTGCGCGTACACGGTCAGCGCTTATGCCTCCATTTGTTGAACTCCGATTTGCAGGGTGTGCCCCACCCCACGCTGGAGGAACGCCACGGCCAGAAGATTCTTCAGCGGATCATCACCGAACCGGCTCGCGAGCCGTTGGTCCTGGAAGTGGATTGCACCGGACTTCCCTCCCTGGATCATGCAACCCTGGAGAGTCCGGACTTGAACGGCTCCCGCGCCGTCTCGATTCAGTCCGCCGGGGGTAAACGCCGAAAAGTGACCGTGAATCTTGAGGGAATACGGCTCTACGCCGTGGTGGCGGGCTAACAGAAGACGGTAGACGGCAGACCGTAAACGGTAGACAGGAATCTGGACGATAGACTGCACGAAATAAATTGGCTGCGTGGGAGCACACCGGATATCGGGCCTGGACCGCCCTCCCCGTCTACTGTCTATCGTCTACAGTATTCCGTTTGCTGCCTCATTCCTTGCGATTGATGACGCCGCGGCAATTCTCTTGTCCGCACCGGCACTGCATGGTTTCATCCGTGTCGTCGTAGTTATAATCGACGGTCAATTCCTCGCCTTTGCGAATGCCCCGCAGACTCATATAGATAATATGACCCTTCATAATGCGTGATACCAGATTAGGCTGACAGGAGTGGTTGACCAACTCCGCACCGGAGCCGCCCACGCCTCCATCCAGCGTCCAATGATCGTCGAGGACAAACAAGTACGGGGTCAGGCCGCGCCGCTTCGCTTCACGAGGTCCGATCTTTTCGCCTCGATACTCCATCACCTTGCGATTTGCCGGAATTCGCTGGTCGGCATAAACGCCCCAGCGGTGGATCTTTGACTGGGCAGCCCGAAGGCGATAACAGCAGTATTTGGGATCAATGAACGGCACAACCTCCGGATCGCTCTTAACCTTAGTCATAAAGTAGGAATCTAACGCCTCCTTGCAAAATTGTGAGCCCTTCACCCTACCACACCCTGCGTATCAAGTTCACCAACAAGTCAGGGCGAACGTAGCGCCGCCATCCTGGCGGCTCAATGCCGGCTGGAAGCCGGCGCTACGACGGCAGCGGAATCTGGCAGCCACAATCTTTCCACACGACCTCCCAAGACGCCGCCCCGGGTGTTACCAGCAGGACATCGCCTTGCGGATGGGCCGTTGCCCCTGTGATCGTGGCGAACTTCCAGCCGCTTCCCAATGTTGCCGGTATGTGGATTTCAGCCGGAGCCGGTCCCGTGCCTCGCTGGAACTTCATGCGCCAGCCCGCGTGCCGATCCAGCGGTTCAAGGCTCAGATCGATACGGCCAAAACGCGTGGGGGATTGGACCACGCCCAGCGGTTCCCCGCCCGCCAACTCAAAGTCGCCGACTCCGGCGAGCAAGCGCAGGGCTTGGCCATCCTCCAGCGCCAGCGTGTTGCGCAGGTAAAGCACGCACTCGGCGCTTGCCCAGTTGTGGGGCATGTCGCCAACGTAGTCCGCCGTCAGACTTCCGCGCAGCGGCTGCTCTTCGCGCCAGCAATAGAGCGGCGACGCGTGGTTAAGGTACCCCGTAAAAGTCGAGCGCGCCCAATCCGTGAGGCCCGCCCATAGGTAAACGTGGGCCACAAAACCCGCGTTGTAATTCCAAACTCCCTTGTGCGGTATCCAACCGGTTTCGGCGGGAATATCTTCCTGCGTGCAGGCTTGCATCAAGCGAATGTGGCCCTGCACAATCGGATCGTTCTTTTCAAACACCAAGCCCGGATAGATGGCATGCGACAGCGCCCATTGCGCAATCTGCGGCTGGAAGCGGTCCCATTCATCGGGAAGCGTCCACAGCGGATCATCCTTCACCAGCATGGGAAGATAATCGAACCCATCGGGATGGCGGCGCATTTCCTGCTTTGCCGCGGCAAAAAAGGCTGAGCGTAATTCGGCATGAAGTTTCTTGGCGCCGCCTGGATCGGAAATGCCCAGCCGGTCCGTGGCGTCGATAACGGCTTTGAGTCCTGCCAGAACCCAGACGATGTTGGTGAATTCGGAGTGAATGCCGTTCAAGCCGCCATCACCAAACCCCGGGGCCAATATTCCATAGCGGCCATTGACGCTGCCGTCGGTCCTGGCATCATCGCGCCGGGCTTCAAGAAATTTTACCGCGCGCGCCACCTGCGGCTGCATGGAACGGAAATAGCTCCAGTCCTGGCTAAGCTCGGCCTGGCGGACCAGCGTAAACATGCCGATGCCGGTGTCCTTCCACATGCCGCGCCCGCCGGCCGCGAACAACCCACCATCCGCCTCCTGGTGCTGCCACGTGGCTTCCAAACCCTGCTGTGCGTCCGCGTCGTAACCCAGGTAGCGCGCGGCTTCCAGAAGGAAGTTGCCATCCACCACCCACAGGCCGCGGTAAACAGTGGGCCCCACTTGAAACGTCAGCTTTCCGTTTTTCACTTCGCGTGCCTGCTGAATATTCCGCGCGCAGGCCACCAGGAACTCGCCTTGCGGGCCGGGAAATGTGATTGAAACCTTTCCGTCAAAGGGTTTCCAGTTCTGCCAGTACTCACGAGCCTCCGCCAGTAATTGCGTGGGGTGCGCCAGGCCGTCCTTCAACTTCTCCACGCCCTGCCCTTCCTGGGGAAAGCGCAGGAAGGCGCGGAACGGCTGCCCCTCGGTCATGACCGCGGCGTGCATTCGATAGGCAATCTCCACGCCGCCCACCCGCGGCCGTACAAAGGGCTTATCACTCAGCATGAACGGAGACGATTGCTCATTGTCCAAGCGCACCACGGCGCCTTCCGGAATGGTTTGGAATTTGGCCTCGCGCTTGGTTCGCAAAATGACTAGCGGAACCGCCGCCACCTTGTGCGCCGTGCGCGGCTCGACTTCCAGGATCACGTTGTCCACGCGGCCTTCGCCCGCGCGCTGGGTGGCAAAAGTCGTGATGTGCATAAACACTTCGGGGCGGTCGAGACGCGTATGGATGATCGGGATGCCGGGCGCTTCCAGCCGCTGTCCCCCCACCTGATTGTCTTCCATCCCCTCAAAGGAGAATTCCACCACTTCCGGAAAGTATGTGATCCCGCCGCCTGTGGCGCCCGGATGGCCGTAGCGAAGTTCGCCGCGCTGGCCAATCAGGCTCTTGAAATGATCGTCCGGATAGCAGTAGGCGGTCTGGTAGGAAAGCGGCGAGTAGCGGAAGTCAATTGCCGTGGTGGGGCTTTCGCTCGATGCACTGGATGGCATGGTCAATGCTTCCATGGGCGCTGGAATTGACGCACTGGCTAATGTCGGCGAGGTTCCGGCGACGGCGGCCGTCCCCAGCCCGACACTTATATCCTGAAGAAACTTACGGCGTGTTGATTCGGTCATTCAGTGCTCTCCTGCGAGGGAAGAGTGGATCAATCAGAAGATTTCCAGCGCGGACGACGCGGTCATCATCGTGAGGCGGAAACAGTATACCGGAATTGTCGATTGATGATTGACGATTGTCGATGGAACGATTTGGGATTTTCGATTTTGGATTCAGCTCGCAGCCAAGGTCAGAACGGCATTGACCGATGGCTGCTTGCTGTCCCAATTTGACCGTAGCGCCGCCAGCCAGGCGGTTCAATACCGGTTGAGGTCACAAGCAACCTGCGTTTTCATTCGTGCAACCAAGGTCACAGCGACCGGCGCGGTAGGGGGGAGTATAATCCCAGCCTCGGAGACCGCCGCCCCCCACTTCCCCTGCGGCGCGGAATCAAATTGGTTGCAAGAATCGCGCACAAATTCGTTCTATTCAAGATTAGGGGGGTGGGCCTGGTGCCGGCCGCCCCGGAAGTCCGCAGTAATCGAAAGCGCCGTGCTGGTTCAGTCGAAATGCCGAAAACCGCGGAGTGATTCCGCTTGACGCGCATCGGCTCCGCCTTACCCTTTGTTTTCCAAATCTCACTCAGGAGGTCTGCGCATGAAAAGAATGTGGATTTTAGTCCTGTTCGTGCTCACTTGCGCCGGAACGCTGAGCGCGAGCGCACGAGAGCGGGGCGTTACCCCCACGCCGAGCATCAACGCCAGCGCCACCGGGAAAGTCTCGGCCAAGCCCGACGTGGCGATTGTCTTCATGACCATTCGTTCCACCTCGTCTCTCACCGCCGACGCTGTTGAACAGAACAACAGGAAAATCGAGGCCGTCAAAGCCAAGTTGACGGAACTAGGTTACAACGATGACATGGTCAAGTTCAGCGGCAACCGTTTTAGCCTGGCCGGCGGCCGCGCCTACTACCCCCCAGGGCAACAGCCTCCGGGGTTCGATGTGTATGACAATTTTTGCGTTTACATCCAGGGTCCCGAGCTCAATGACGCGGCACAGTTCAACAAAAAGGTCAGCTTGCTGCTCGACGGGTTGAGCAAAGTCGGAGCGTCGCCCAACAACCTACCTTCATCTTACCCAGGCGCATCCTCAATAGTCGTCTTCGCCCTTAAAGATGCCACCCCCTACGAAAAGGAAGCGACCGCCCAGGCCTTTGAAAAGGTCCGGCCCCAGGCGGAGGAAATTGCCAAGCATATGAACGTACGCATTACCGGAACAGCCTATGCGTCTGTCTCCAGCACCGGCCGCCCGTCGCTGAATCTTCCGCCAATGATCTTGGATGATCTGCCCTATGAGCATTTGTCATACTCGATCGACGCGGTCCCCATCCAAATGCGGGTGGACATCCGATATACCTACAAGTAGCCGCGGGCCGGAACCGAAATCTGTGCAGGGGCGGTTCGCGAACCGCCCCTACAAGGCCATCGCGTTTCCGGGTTCTACCCAGTTAGTCGTTTCACACCCTTTCTGCGCGGGATTCCCCCCTAAATATTAGGTTCGACCTTAAACACGCGGAGGCCTCCGCCGGGCGTCTTATCACGCCTGATCGTGCACGTGAAGGCAGCCAAGTCCCCTTCCGTATGCATCTTGATTTCGCTTCCGGGCCAAAGCTCTGTGACTTTGTAACTTGCGTGTCCCGCCATGCCGATTTGGTTTAGGAGGAAATGCAGCTTGATGCTGGCGTCGCGGTTCGTGTCCCGGTTGGCAGCGACAAGGATTGCACCGCGGCCGTTCCACCGGATGTACGGCACCGGAACAGGGATATCAGCCTCGTAAGGCACGGCCCTGAGGTTTGGTTCCTTATCGCCCGGTGGGACAGTCAGGATATCCGCTTCCCGCTTGCGGACAGCAATCATCTTCTTGACGTCGTCGAGCATGGCTGCGTGCTGGGGCTTTTTAAGATCATCCCAGTCGAGCATATTCCCGTAGAGCCAGCGGCCTTTGCCGGGATCCTGGCCGCCGAAAAGGTGCGGGGAGAGCCAGGGAATGGGCCGGAAAGTGGCATCAAATTCCTCTCCCGCAAAGAAGATGGGAATCATCGGCGTGAAGAGGCATGAGTAACCGAACAGGGAGCGGCTGCCCTGGGCCACGTAAGGGCTTTTGTCCGCCGGCCATCCCTCCCACCCCTCATCGTGACAACTGAATTGGAGGGAAGGCCACCCGGGGGCGAGCGTGGCCAGATAGATACTAAGGGTTGGAGGTTCACCTTCCACCGCCAGTTGCCGCTTCTTGTACTCGGGTGAATTCGGGTTGGTTCCCCAGCGGTACTGCCATATCGCGCCCATATCGTCGCTGACAATGATGTCTTCAATGGGCCGCGAGGCCACGTTTTCGACCGTGAGCTGGACATCGGGAATTCCGTCGGCATGCAGGTCGTTAAGGCGGCGACAGATTTTGTCGTCGGTCAGGCCGTCCAGGCGGACACGCAAAGGTCCCTTGCCGCTAACACTGCCCACGACCCTGCTGCCATCATCGGCATATTGGATTTCAACCCGATAGTCCCCCGCCCTGCCGAGTTTGCGATCATAGAAGCCGGGCACGTCGCGCACCAGGTAATCGTTCCAGGTATCAGGCTGGACGGGCCGCAAGAGATGGTCGTGCTGGGTGAAGTCGCTGACGCCTGGAATGACCGCGTCCTCCTCTTCCCAGATGACAATGGGATGGCCGGCGGCCGCCGCGTTTTGCCGAATTCTGGCCCAAAGATCCGGCCGGAACATGGACACATCCAGGCGGAAACCATCCACGCCGTACTTGGTAACGTAGTCTGTCCAGACCTTCACCCACCAGTCATCAAAGTCCGTGTGCCCACCGAAATAGTCGTAGTCGGTCATTCGCCAACTGCCCCCGCGGAACCAGTGCGGGTGCTGCTTGATCAAAGGACTGACGCTCAGGATGCCGTGCACATGAACGTCCACGAAGAGCCGGATGCCGCGCCGGTGAGCTTCGGCGATGAGTGATCTGAATTCCTCGGGCGTGCCCAGGGTGGGATCGATTTTATCCGGTTCGATGTTCGCGTATTGCGTCCAGATGTTGTAGAAATGGTGGGCGTCGGCCAGGGACTGTCCACCCAGCCAGATGGCGGTGATGCCAAGCTCTTGAAGATAGGGCAGCTTGGCCTTGAGACTGTTGAAGGTGCCGCTCTCCGGGCCGCTCGGTGAAGTGTAGCCCTTGGTCGCGATCTCGTAAATGATCAGGTCTTTCGTCCATTCGGGCGAGGGGGGCTGG
>CAYTMD010000273.1:0-8566 GCA_964438685.1 uncultured Acidobacteriota bacterium | reverse complement strand
GTAGTCATGCTGATCGGGGTCATTGGGGGTTGCTACCCGTTGGAACTCATCATCGTGCGGCCCGACGTTGTGGCGATTGCCAAGGGATTTATCCCTACGCCGCAAATCCTTACCAACCCGGAAATGCTCTACATTGCGATTGGCATTCTGGGGGCCACCGTAATGCCGCACAATCTTTACCTGCATTCCTCCCTGGTACAGACACGCGCCATTGACCGCACCCCGGAAGGCATGAAGACGGCCATGCGCTACAACTTCCTGGATTCTTTTTTGGCCCTGAACTTTGCCTTCCTGATTAATGCGGCCATTCTGATTATGGCCGCGGGAACGTTCTTCCGCGCCGGCTATAAGCAAGTGGCGGAGATCCAGGAGGCGTATCACACGCTGACTCCCCTGCTGGGAACACACTTGGCCGCCATCCTTTTTGCCGTAGCCTTGCTCTGTTCCGGGCAGAATTCCACTCTTACCGGAACCCTGGCGGGCCAGATTGTTATGGAGGGATTCCTCAACCTGCGGCTCGTTCCCTGGTTGCGCCGGCTGATGACGCGACTTCTGGCCATCATCCCCGCGGTGATCGCCGTTATTTTCTTCGGCCAGGCGGGGACGGCCAAGCTCCTGATTTTCAGCCAGGTCATCCTGAGCCTGCAGCTCTCTTTCGCCGTGGTTCCCCTGGTGATGTTTACGAACGATCGGCGCATGATGGGAGAATTCGCCAACCCGCGATGGTTGAAAATCCTGGCATGGATTACGGCCGGGATCATCGCGATACTGAACGCGTATCTTTTGGTGGTTACAATTCGAGACTGGATGCATTAATCGGGAGATCTCGTGATCCGGTGATCGGGTGAACAAAGAACAACCGCAGTTACCGCGGGCTTTTTGCTCACCCGATCACCCGATGGCCAGATGACCCGATTCTAAGAGGTTTTATGTTCAAGAAAATCCTTGTTGCCCTCGACCACAGCAAGGCCGACTCATTCCTGCTTCCGCGTATCAAGGAACTGGCGCATTTGACCGGCGCCGAGATTGTTCTGTTGCACGTTTCCACCGGGTGGGCGGCACAATGGCAGGAAAACCTGAATCTTTCCGATTCCCAGGAAATAAAAGAAGACCGGGAATACCTGGAGAACGTTAGCGCGGAACTTAGAGGCGAGAACTTTCGCGTCACGGCGCGCCATGACAGCGGCGAACCTGCCCGCGCCATCCTTAAAACCGCTGAAGCCGAGAAGTGCGATCTGATCGCCATGACCACGCATGGACACCGGTTAATCGCTGATCTCATCCATGGCGCCACCATCACCAAAGTCCGGCACGAGAGCGCCATCCCCCTCTTTTTGGTCAAAGCGCAGATGGACTGACCAAGGCCGAGCATCGAAACTCGAAAATCAAAACTCGAAATTGCGGCGAATTTCGAGTTTCGGGATTCAAATTCCGTGTTTCGAATTTCGGCTTTCGATTTTCGTGTTACAGTGATGCTGATTGCGGGGGATTCCAACCCATGCTGATTTCAGGCCACGCCACCCACGAAGGGACGGACCGCTTTCGCCGCCGCTTCGATGCGAAATTCCCTGGCCATTTTCGCGAGATCCAGGGGCTGTGGCTTTCCTCCATCGGGATCGGCACCTATCTTGGCGAACCCACTGCCGCCTGCGATGCGCTCTATCGCGATGCGGTAGCTGACGCACTGGAACTCGGGATCAACGTCATTGATACAGCAGTGAATTACCGCCACCAGCGCAGCGAGCGCGCCATTGCCCAGGCTCTTGCCGTGGCGATTTCCGGCGGCGCCGTCCAACGCGACGAGATTGTGATTGCCACCAAAGGCGGCTTCCTGACCTTTGACGGAAACGAGCCCGACGACCCTTCCGACTACTTCCAACGAACTCTTATCGATACCGGCCTTTTGCGTCCGGACGATGTGGCGGCGGGTTGCCACGTGATGTCGCCGAAGTATCTGGAAAATCAGATCGATGTCAGCCGGCGGAACCTCGGCCTCGACACTCTGGATATTTATTATTTGCATAACCCTGAAACGCAATCTTCCACCGTGTCGCGCGAAGAGTTTGACCGGCGGCTGCACGCGGCCTTTTCTGCGCTGGAAAAAGCCGTGGGTGAAGGCAAAATCAAGATTTATGGTACGGCCACGTGGAATGCCTATCGCGTAGGGCAGGAATCCCGCGAGGCCCTTTCGCTCCCAGACCTTTTGCGAGTGGCGGAACAGGTGGGCGGTAAGGATCATCATTTCCGCGCCATCCAATTACCTTACAACCTTGCCATGCCGGAAGCCCTGTCCGCCCGGACGCAGCGGGTTGATGGCAAGGCCGTGCCGGTTCTGCAGGTGGCACGTGAGCACGGCATGATGGTTTTCGCCAGCGCCAGCCTGCTGCAACAGAAATTGACAAGCGACCTGCCGGAAGAAACCCACGGGTGGTTTCCCGGGCTGGAAAAGGACGCGCAACGGGCGATCCAGTTTGTGCGCTCCACACCCGGCATTGCTTGCGCACTGGTGGGAATGAGCAAGCGGGAGCATGTTGCTGACAATCTCAGCACGGCGCGAACACACCCGTTGAATCTGGAACAATTCCGCGCCATTTTTGGCCAATAGCGAGGCGGGGAGAAAAGACGAAACTGGAAATTCGAAACTCGAAAATCGAAACTGGAAAATCGAAAGCCGCTCTGAAATGCGAGCTGCAAATTTCCACTTTCAAGGTTTGCGCATCGAGAACGGAGAAGATGGACGAAACTCGAAGCTCGGGGATCGCACCGATTTTCGACTTTCGATTTTCCAGTTTCGATATTCGATTTTCGTGTTGCAGAGTAGGTGGAAACGATAGTGATGAATACTGAGCCCAAAGACCGGCTGGCGCGAGCCATCGAGGCGGTTGAGCAGGCGGATTTTCCTGTCGCCATCAGCCTGCTGGAAGAACTGGTAGTGGAAGACTCGGACAACGCCCATGCCTGGAGCCAGCTCGGGGTGTGCTACCTTGAGACCCAGCGCCCCTCCGATGCCATGGAAGCGCTTTCCCGCGCCGTGCAGGCCGCGCCCACTGATGCCCAAGCGCATTATCTTCTCGGCAATGCGTGTGGCAGCACGGGCCAGTTGGAACGAGCGGCCGGTTGTTATCGCCGCGCGCTGGAAATTGATCCGCACCACCCCAAGGCGGAAGAGTTCCTGATAAAGGTGGAGTCACTGCTGGAGAGCCGTGAGCATTACCGCACGGGCTTAAGCCTGCTGTACTCTTCCGACCCCACGCCGCAGGACTTGAACCGGTCGCTTCGCGAATTGATTCTGTCTGTCGCCATATTTGAGAATTCTCCGGCTCGCGATAACTTGCAGGAATGTGCGCGCCGCCTGCTGGATTTGCAACAGGAAAGCCCGCTCCCCCTGGAGATTACCCCCGAACTTCAGCCATGGGCCGCAGCCTGCGTGCGCGGATATCATTGCATGCGATTTAAGAACTGGGTTGGTGCCCAGGCGGCTTATGAAGAGGCGCTGGCCTTCCGCGCCGGAGATGCCTTCGTCCATCAGGCATTGGGATTCAGCTTCCTGGAGCTCGGAGAGGTGGACAACGCGGTCCGCGCCTGGCTGCGTGCGCTGGAATTGGACTCCAACTGCGACTTCACGCAATTAACCCGCATCCAGCGCCCGACCTGATTGCCGGAGCCTCAAAAGCAACGAAGCACCGCCGATTCGCGAGCATTCTTGACAACACTCGCGCGTTTCCGTAATTTGCCTTAAGCTAGTTTGGAGTGATAGTGTAGCGGTGAGTTTACCGCGTCAAATGGCGGCGTAAAGCCGCCTCTACATCAGGCAAAGAACAGGAGACAAACTTGTCTCGCAAGCCCATTATTACCTTAATTACAGATTTTGATTCTGGCGACCACTTTGTCGGTACGATGAAGGGCGTCATCTTCAACATCAATCCCGACGTCGAGATTGTGGACATCACCCACAAGGTGGCCTCCTACGATATTTTTGACGCTGCCTTCACCCTGGCCCAATGCTACCGCTTCTTTCCTTCCGATACGATTCACATGGTGATTGTCGACCCGGGAGTGGGAACATCACGCCGCCCCTTGCTGGCGCGGAGCATGAATTACAAGTTCGTAGCTCCTGATAACGGCGTGCTTTCGCTGATCTATGAGAAGGAAGAAAATGTTGAGGTCCGTCACATCACGTCAGACCATTACTTCCTCAATCCGGTCAGTGCCACGTTTCAGGGGCGTGACATCTTTGCCCCGGTCGTCGGCTGGCTGAGCAAATTGGTGGAAGTGGATAAATTCGGGGAAATCATCACCGACTACACCAAATTCAGCTCACCCAAACCCAAACAGATAGCTGAAAACCTTATCAAAGGGGTGGTCCTGAAGGTCGACAAATTTGGGAACATCATCACCAATCTGCGGCCCGAGGACCTTCCCCAACTGTTCGCCGAAAATCCGCCGGCATTCCAGATCATTATCAATCAGCAGGAGATTACCCGCCTGAACCTGGCCTATTCCATGGGCAAGCCGTCGGAGTTGTTTGCTATCGTGGGCAGTTCCGGCTTTATTGAGATTTGCACCAACCGTGGATCGGCAGCGAGAATCCTGAGCGTGAACCGGGGCGCGGATGTGGGGGTAAGACTGGGGGGCCAGAATTCAGGAGCCGGGAGTTAGGAACCAGGATTGGGGCGACTATCTCCTGCCCCCTGACTTTTAGCTACAGATTCCAGGGCTTTCTGCGGAAAAGTTTCAATCCGAATCTTTACTATCCTGCGGCCTTCCACCTCCAGGACGGTGTAGCGGCGGAATTCATAAATAAAGCTCTCACCGCCTTTGGGAATAAACCCCAGCCGCGCCAACACAAATCCCGCCAGCGTTTCGTACCCCTCTCCGCGGGGCAGGATGATTTCGCGTTCGCTGGCCAAATCGCGAAGGCTCATCGAGGCATCCACGACCAGAACGTTTTCCCCCACCTTGCGGACGGCCGATTCTTCGCGGTCATACTCGTCCTGAATCTCACCCACAATCTGTTCCAGAACGTCCTCAATAGTCACCAGGCCCACGAAGGTTCCGAACTCGTCCACCACCAGCGCCATTTGCGAGTGCCGGCGCCGAGCTTCCTTCAGCATCTGGGTTAAGGACATTCCTTCGGGAACAATCATCGGCTGGTGAAGTATGGTGCGCAGATCGAAGCCCGCATTCGCCGGAACCCCCATGCGCGCCCGGTCCGCCAGCAACGCCAGCAAATCCTTGCTGTAGAGGACGCCAACAATCTGGTCAGGAAGGCCATCATAAATGGGGATGCGGGAGTGTTGGTCCTTCACCACGCGGTCAAGCAGCGTGGGCAGATCCGTCGCCACCGGCAAACAAGTAATGCGATTCCAGGCCACCATGATTTCGCGCACACGGACGCGGTCCAGGTCGAATACGCTGTGAATCATCTCCTCCTGGTCTTCGTCCAACAACCCACGCTTGCGAATTCCCGATACGATCAGTTTCACTTCTTCGGCCGTATGCACCGGGCCCTGACTGCGGGCCGGAGTATCGTGCAGCGAGCGAAGCACCCCGTTGGCCATGGTGTCAAGCAAGCGCACCGGGTACCGGCTCAACTTGAGGAAAACAAACATGGGCCGCGCCACGTTTAAGGCAAATCTCTCCGCGTTGTGGTAGGCCATGGCCTTGGGGACAAGCTCACCCAACACCATGAGCAACATGGTGATGACTAGAAAAGCCATGCCAACAGAAATGGAGTGAGCTACGGCCGCGCGCGCCAAATGTCCAAGATAGCCATCCAGTGAATGCTCGATGGCATCGGCCATGATGGTTTCGCCCATCCAGCCCATCAGCAAGCTGATGACGGTGACGCCCAATTGCGTCCCGGAGAACAGCGCCACCATATCCGACAGCAGGGAAAGCACCAGTTTCGCCTGGGGAACACCTTCGTTGGAGAGCTCCTCAAGGCGGGTGCGGCGGACACTAAGCAGGGCGTATTCCGTGGCAACGAAAAAGGCGTTGAATGCCACCAAACCGATAATCAATGAGGCTTTAAGCAAGGCTAACATGGAACACCCGGAACCAAACTATTGTAGGCGAGGCGGGCTAAAACTCCAAACCCCTGGATAATGGAGCTTATTGCGGCCGGCGTGAAAGCTCGGGGGGAGGCGCATCGTGTCCGGGCACGCGCACGCCTAATATCCGCAAGTAGATGGCGTCGTAATCCCGAACCGCGCGGCGCATCTGGAAAAATTCCTTGTCGTCGTGCAGGGCAAATTCCGGTGGGGGAAGATTCGGGATGATTTTCTCCAGCTTCTTTCGCCGGTCCATGGCGCGCGGGTGTGTGGCCAGCAAGCCGCCGGGTTCCC
Organism: uncultured Acidobacteriota bacterium; assembly: GCA_964438685.1. Taxonomy (GTDB): domain Bacteria; phylum Acidobacteriota; class Terriglobia; order UBA7540; family UBA7540; genus Bog-366. The sequence continues at coordinate 2,219 of CAYTMD010000273.1, read as the reverse complement.
CGCCACTGCGTTGTTCTTCATCCTGAAGGTGCTGAAAGAATCTCACCGCTGCATGGGGGTCGTAGCCGGCACGGACAAGATACTGAGCCGCCAGCCGGTCGGCCCGCTGTTCCTCCGTGCGGCTAAAGTGGGCGCGCGCCACCGTCGCCACCCAACCGCTCCCCGACGCCAGCGCAATTCCTGCCGGCCCCGCCAATACCGCCGCGGGAACCAGGGGAATCAGTCCAATGAGATTGCCCTTCCAAGGCGTGCTCCGCCAATCGCAGGAGTTCTCATGGGCTATTTCATGAGACAAGACCGAAGCCAGCTCAGCCTCGCTTTCCGCCAGACTGATCGCTCCGGAATTGATCACGATGTTTCCGCCGGGAAACGATCGCGCATTGACTCGGGGATCGTAGAGAACATAGAAGGCAAAAATCTGCTGACTTCCGCTGCTGCGCGCCAGGTTCTGGCCCAAACTATTTACGTATTCATTGAGGGATTTCTCCCCCCACGGCATGCCCGCGGCAAGAGCCTGCCGGACCATAACGTTACCCGCCTGGGTGGCTTCCAACATGGATTGGCCATCGCCGCAAACGCCATCGGGCAGCAGGGCATTTTGCGATCGGGCTTGAGCCGGGTGCGGCAGAAATGCCAATGCCCACACCAGCAGGGTCGCACACCGGCCAACCCGGTGCAGTACCGTCATAGGAATGTCCTCCGACATTCCTATCGGCACAGTCCGGGTAAACTTCACCGGCGCCTGCCTGCGTTAATAAGGAATATTGCTGATGCCCCTCGGGTGGGCGAGGCTTTACAGGCTGCGGGAAAACCAGATGGAGCGGGTAACCACCCCGTCCGTCGGCTGACGGACGCCCCTCCTCATCTGAGTTGATCTTTACCCGTATCTTTGGCTGAACACCGGGGGGAACGCGTCAGTTCTAAACCCTGAAAGGGTTGAAATTGAATAGCCGTGGGCAAGGTCACGCTTTCTGTGACCGCCGCCCACGGACCGTGAGCCCCAGATTTTGTCCGACCCTGAAGGGGTCGAACCCATCATCCGGCCCCGTCAGGGCCGAGAGATTCAAAATGCGCCGACCGTGGGTTTCACCCACGGCTATTCACATCTCTCCCCTTCGGGGAGATGTCAATTCCCCCCCCGGTGTTCAGCAGAAGATGTGGGACACGTTCAGAGGAATCAGGAGGGAAGGCAGCAAAAGGATAGGCCCGTAAGTCGGTGTGCTAAAATTGACTCTTCATGCCGTCAGCAAACACATGTGGTGAAACAAATTTAATCATATTCAGAATGATGAGTCCTTACTAAACCTATGGAACAATTCTTTCGCAGCCCCCTACGCCGCTACTATGAGGTTGAACTGCCGCCCGATCACGCCCGGCAGAAGCGTTGGCCCTTATTGGTCGCCATGCATGGTTATCAAGGTAATAAAGACTCCATGATGCGGGTGGCGAAACACATTGGGGATGGCAAAATGGTGGTGATTTCCCTTCAAGGCCCCTACCAGTTCTTTCGCCGCTTCGGCAGGAATCCCAAGAACTTTCGCGTGGGATTTGGGTGGGGCACAACATACAAGATGGGGGATTCCATCAACCTCCACCACCATGACCTGGAAGCGATCATTCAGATTGCGGTGCGGAAATACCGCGCCGATCCTCGACAGGTTTTCCTGCTCGCTTTTTCGCAGACCTGCTCGGCAAACTACCGTTACATTTTTACCCACCCTAAGGCAATTCGCGGCGCTGTGGCGGTATGCGGTGGCGCTCCGGGTGATTGGATGTCGAACCCACACTACAAGCCCTCGGCGACTCACTTGTTGCACATTGCCGCCCGGCAGGATCAATTTTACTCACAGGATAAGAACCTGGAGATCCGCCAACAATTGGGACAGCGAGCCGCCTCGCTCGACTTCCGATTCTACGATTCCACCCACAGGTTTCCCCGCAAGTCGCTTCCCCACATCCGGCGCTGGATTGAGAAACTGCTGTAATGAAGATGCCGGGTGTATAGGCGAGAGAATAAGTGTCGTTTCCGGAAATGTGCAAGCCCGCGTAGCGGGCGAAAGACCGTAGCCCATGGCGCAAGCCGTGGGTAAATTGGTACGCCACCGCGCCCGAGCCCCGTAGGGGCGAAAGAAATCGCGATTAGAATTAGTGGGGGAGTCGTCTCCTTCGGTTGACGCCATAGTGTAGGGATGTAAGTTCACCGTAACGATGGCTTCTTT
>CAYTMD010000272.1:0-8614 GCA_964438685.1 uncultured Acidobacteriota bacterium | reverse complement strand
GGGTTGAAGTTCGGTTCCCTGAAAATCCGTCCAGGCACTCACCACCGGCACATGGCGCGCTTCGTCTCAACCTGACTCGGTGACGGTTTCAGCGCGGTCGAATGTTAGAAATCCAAATTGCAGGGCCGGACCGCCTGCGGGGGTGAACCACTGCGTCAGGGTTTTGCTGATGAACGGACCTTTGGCGCTGACGACTTGGCCCGGGACCAGCGCGAGCTTTCCATGGACAGTATTCACGCCTTCGGTGGAAAAGGTGTCGGAACGCTCGGACTGACGTTGGGTGGATGGCGCCAGACCATGCGAACGCCACGGAGGGTTGCCCGTGCCATTCGTGACCAGCGCCGCGGCTTTCTCCGCATGGTCGCCGAACAGAACCTGGCTGGCGTGGTCCGTGGTGTCAATAAGCCGGCAACGGCCCAACTTCAGCGGCCGCTTGCCGCGATTCTCCAAGGTGGAGCTGACCACTAGCGCGTGGCCATCACTTTCCCAATCAAACCGAACTCGCCATGTTACGGGCGGGGAAGTGAACTCGATCTTCGCCTCGCCGGTTTCGGCGCCGGTCCAATCCACATGCGCGGCCGCGTCAGCCCAATGCGTGACGCCGTCAATCTCCACTCCCAGGCGGGCTTCTTTGACTCCTACCGGACCGGTGACGGAGTAGCGGTGGGTTTTCGTATCAAAGTGGAAACGCGCAGTCCCCTCCGCCGGAGACGGCTTGCCCGCTGCCAATTTTGTGCCTGCCAAGGCCGCGAGATAGGCAGTAGGGAAAAAATCTCTACGATTCATTTTCATAAGAGTGCGCTCCTCGATGGGGGTTCTGGTGATTCATGCTGCGACTTCCGACCGCTCGTTCCGGAGTGAAGAGACACTTTCGGTTCCTGCAGAAAATCAATCGGGTGGCGAGCAATGGCTTCCTCAAGTTGGCAGAGGTACGAAGATAAAGTGTTGGGGCCGCGTGGTCAAGCGTTGATTGCAGAGGCTGCCCATGGATTTAGAAAAACACGAAGCGTGCAGCGCATTGCCGCCTTCTTTGCGGTGATGGAGCTGCACGCTTCAGGGTCGGCGAACTTCCCCGGTGGAGGGGGAAGCGACATTGTGTCCCTAAGCTAGGGCATCCCCCCTGTTGAGAGGAGGTATGCCTGATAGTTACCAATGCCTCGTGATGCCTCATCGTTAGTTGTCAAGCAAATTTCTCCCGCCCTTCATGTTTAGAAGAGTAACTTCGCTCCCACCTGGAGGTAGCGATCGCCCTGGCTGTAGGGTCCAACCGGGCAGTTCGGATAGCAACCGGTGATGAGCCCCTGTGTGGGATTCGCGGGCCCGCCATCACGCGTGTCAGCGAGTTGTGAGTAAAGGTATGAGCTGCTCTGCGTTCCGGGACTGCCAAGGTTGTAGTGGTTGAAGACGTTCATGGCCTCCAGGCGCAGTTGCAGTGTCAAACCTTCCCGGCGGGGGATTTTGAAGTTCTTCAGGAGGGCCATGTCCCAGTTTCCCCAGCCTGGGCCGAAATAGCCGTTGCGGGGGGAGTCACCCCAGGTGTAGGGAGTGGGAGCGGCAAAGGCGCTCGTGTTAAACCAGGGGACGCCCGCGAGGACATTGTGCGAACTCTTGTTCTGGCCCGCATACACGTCATTCCCTGAAATCAGATTCGCATGATTGAATACGGACGGGGAGGTGTTCTGGCCAAACCATCCGACTTCACCGGAAGGAACGGCGAAGGTGACGGAGTAGGGAACTCCGCTCCCATAGGTGGTGTCACCGGACCACTCCCAACCACCCACCAGCGCGTTGACGACGCCCCGGGAGCCGGACAGGAAGTGCTTACCCTGGCCAAAGGGAAGTTGGTACATGTAGCCGATGTTGAACATGTTACGCCGCACAAACTGCGTGTTGCCATAGTCGGCGTTCGGAGTGTGCCAGTTGGCCGGAGAGGAGGCGCCGGTAGAGTCAACGTTATCCAGGCTGTGCTCATAGGTGTAATACGATTGGACGGTAAGGCCCCCACCCACGCGATGGATCATTTCAACCTGAAGCTGGTTCATATTTGATTTGGCGCCGGGACGCGTGGCGTTGATGGCCGCCCACGGTTGTTCGGGCAGCTGGCTCTGGAGCGCGACACCGGGCGTCATGGTAGCGGGAATATCGATGTTGCCCTGGTACCAGGGGATGTGATGTGCCTGGTCGCCAAAGTAGGTGATGCGACCGAGCCATTGCCCCCGGAATTGGTGTTCCAGTGTCAGGTTCCACTGCTGGGTGGCGGTGACGGGGAAGTTCCGTGGTGTGGAGCTAATCGTTGGGTGAGCGGCGGCCGCAGCACTTGCCCCCAGGGTGGCGGGGAAGGGGTTGGAGAAGGGAAGATCGGGCTGGTATCCCGTTGCCGGTGGTTTGCCAGGCAGCGCGCTGTTATAGGTCAGACCGGGGCCGAAAGTTCCCGATAGCCAAGGGGTGTTGGTGGTGGGATTGTACCAGGCAACGAACCCGGGTACCTGGTCATAGTAGACGCCGTATCCGGCGCGGATGACCGTGTTGTTGCTGTGAAAGGGACGATAGGCGAAGCCGAAGCGGGGGGCAAAGTTGTTGGTGTCAGTCAGCGCCCACTTGATGGGAAGGCCCAACGCCTGCGTGGTGGTGAGATAAGGCAGGTAGGCGTTGTACTGGGTCAGGCTGGCATCGACGGGAGGAAAGAACACCGTGCTGGAATTCTCCGGAAGGGCCAATTGGTTCGTGGCAAGGTTGTAGTAGGTTGACAGACCCACTCCACCCGCGCTTTGGAACCACCACGGCTTCTGCAACTCGTAGCGAAGCCCGTAATAAATGGTCAGGTGAGAGGTGGCTTGCCACGTGTCTTCCCCGTAGAACGAATAGGTTCGGTCATAGAGCATTCGGCCAAAGGCGCCCGGGGGGGCCAGGGTGTCGGAGGAGGGATCGCCCAGAAGGAAGTCGGCAAAAGCGTTTCCGCCGGAGGGAGTAACGCCAGCGCCTGACCAGCCTTTGCCGGCGGTCCACTGGCCGTTGAAGGAGAAGCTTCCCAGTGAACCGGGGCTCGCTTTCCCGTATATCTTCGAGCCCATTTCGTCAGCGCCAAACTTGAAAGTGTGCCGGCCGTGTACTTTGGTGAAATTATCCGTGAACTGGATCAGCGGGTTGTGACTGTGCGGCAGATTGCCGACGTCACTGAACATTCCCGTGTAGCCCGTCATACTCATCGTGGATAGGCCGCGATTGCCGCCGTTCTGAAGTCCCGGGAAGAGCGATTGAGGATTGAATCCCAGGTTCTGCCCATGCTCGACTACTTCACGGTCGAACCATCCGATGCGGAACTCATTGAGCATGGTGGGGCCAAACGTGTGGTTTTCCGACAACGTGTAGCCGGTGTTGTTGGGGGGATAAATAATCTGGCCGTAGTTTTGTGGAGAGGCGGCCGCCACCAGATAAACCGTGGCGTTGCTTCGCAGGAACGTGCCATACAGCAGATCCTTTTCGGTGAGCTTCACATCGAAGCGGTCATTGGTGGTCCCAATGTCGTGAGCGGTGCGGTTCACGCTGATATTGTCAACCACTCCGTTGGGCAGCCCCGAGGTGACAATATTGGGCGAAGGGAGATAACCCAGCAAGGCGCTGGCCTGTGGGGCGAAACTGGTGGTGGGGATCACGTTGTTGGCGAAAGGCGCTCCGGTAAGGGGATTGTACAACTGGACTCCGCTGGTACAAATCCCGCCTGTATTGTACGTGCCACTTGTGCAGAGCGCGCCAAAGTTTCCCTGATGCATGGCCAGCGAAGGCTGCACCAGGTTCTCCGGCGTATAGCTGCGATCGATATACTCGGAGTAGTTGAGGAAGAAAAACGCACGATCGTGCTTGATGGGCCCGCCTATATTGACCCCCATCTGGTTGCGAACATATCCGGGACGGGGGATGCCGGTGGCGTTGTTGGTGAAGGCGTTGGCATTGAAGGCGACGTTGGCATTGATTTCGTTTAGATCACCGTGGAATTGGTTGGAACCGGCCTTCGTGACCATGGTGACGGTGGCCGACCGCGCATATTCGGCATTGCCGTTGATGGAATCCACCTTATATTCCTGGAAGGACTCGGGCTGAGGGTAGGTGATGGCATATCCCTGATAAGCGTACGCCGACCCGCCGTTCGCCTGATCGTTGATCTCCGCGCCGTTGAGGGTAAAGTTGGTGGACCCCCAATATTGGCCGCCATTGATGCGGGGATTCGATACGCTCTGGGCAAACATGTAACCCGGAACCAACTTATCCAGGGAATCGATGGTGTCGTTGTAGAGAGGTAATTCGGAGAGTTGCTGGTTGGAGAACATGGTGCCCACGGTGATCGAGTCCGTGTGTACCAGTGTGACCTTCTCGCTGGTTACTGTAATCACCTGGCGAGCCGCGCCGACATTGAGCGTTACGTCCACGCGCTGGGTTTGTGCGCTCAGCAGTTGGACCCCCGTCACCTGAGAAGTCTCGAACCCCCTTTGCGCTACGGCAACCGTGTAAACACCTGCCGTAAGGCCCGACACTGAGTACAAGCCAACGGAATCGGTTAGGGTCTTGGTGGTTATGGTAGTTCCCTGATTGGTGACGGCCACTTCTGCCCCCGGGACTACCGCGCCGGAACTGTCGCTGACATGGCCGAGGATGGTGCTGGTGATAATTTGCCCATGCGCCGTCGTACACAACAGAAGTACGAACGCCGTGAGCGCCCACAAAGCTCTCCGGAGATGGTCTGTGTTTTGCACGTCGATCCTCCTGATTCTGGAATGTACGCGCCCATTTTCCGACGCCACTTTCAATAGGCACAGATTCTGTGCCCTAAAGTGTTGCGAAGACTTGGGGACGGGCTGCACGGGGTGGCAACGCTGCCTCGCAAGGGGCTACGTCCAACCTCGATATATACCGACAAATTGTAAGTTTCCCTTGGCCCTGATGTTTGGTATAACGCGGTTATGGTATTCGCCTTGCGTGGTCTAGTCAAGCACAAAGTTTTTATCGTTTGTATGGGTGGATGCCAGTGATTTGGTGTGTTGAGTAGTGGTCTAGCGTGGACTAGATACGATTCCAATGACGGCTTGGGAGGGCCGGGCTTGGGAGCTTGTGGGTGAGGGTCCCAATGCGGGTAACTACCCCGGCACCCAAGGTGCCAGGGCAGTCACAAATAGCCAGATCGCCGGATGGCCCGATCTACTTCAGCGGTGCCCGCGGATACGCCTCGCTTCGGATTGGTGCAATTCTCTCTGCGTAGGCCGGCAGGGGCGGGGCAGCATGAGCGCCTTCCTGATACCAGAACGCCACGCTGGTGTAATCGTCGTGGCTGGGTACCTGTTTCCCGGCATCGTTGCGCTGGTTCTGGATTTCCACTTCCAGCGATTTCTGGAATCGTACGGGATTTGCCAGGTACCATCGATACATACGGTTTTGGCCTTCATCCATTTGGATATAGCCACTGTAAATGTACGAGTAGGTATGTTCAAATCCCCAGCACGCGCCGTATTCATCTTCGGTTCCCGCGGTATGTGTTAAGGGTTTGCCGTCCACGCGAAAGTCCGTGTCGCCCTCTCCCCACCAGCCCTCCCACTTGGTATCCACCTGGAGGAAGTTGCCGATGTATTGGCCTTTGCCGGTGATATCCAATAGTTGGTGAATGCCGTCGCGAACAGGATTGGAACGGTTATACGAGGCATGGAGGCGGCTTGCTTCGGTGGCGAATGCGGGGTCGCTCTCGTAATCAACGCCGTAAGCTACCGGTCGGATGTACTCCTCGTCGCCATCATTGGCCAGCACAATACGCGCGCGGCGGGAGAAGGGCATGGGCAAGTAGCACATGTAGTTGTAGTGATTGATCTGCATGGGCAAGGATTGATAATCAATCACCTTATGATTGAAAACTCCGAAGAAGGCCCAGAGGGGAACGCGAATGCTGGGTTCGGCGGCATCGTCCCAATAAACCTTTAATACCAGGCCGGCATAGAGCGGGCCGGTGCCGTCTGTCCCATGCTTATAGCTGTTGTCGGTGTAATAGAAATAGGTGATCTTCCCCGGGCCCGCAAGGTCCGTCAGCACCACCTCCTGCCCCGGTTTCAAATCAATACGATGATACTCGGTGTGGTTGGCAAAGGTGCCGTTGCTGATCCGGAAGATCTCATTTACCTGGGCAAACGCGCTGGGCGCCGAGCCTGCCATCAGAACCCACGCGGCCACTAGGAACCCGATCAGTGTCCGCCGGGCTGTGAAGTTGCGCCCCCGCTGAAGCAGTGGTGCATTTGTGTGCTTTTCATCGCACTGTCGATCCTTAGAATGACTCATGATGTTTTCTCCCTTGATGCGGGATAGATAACAGATTTCCGCGCCCGATTGCAAGCGAGGGCAATCCGCCCGCCTGTTTCGAGGGGATCTGTTGGGCCTTGACAAAACTATGTATATAGGCTACAATCTTCCCAGAAGTTAAGGTGGCCGCATGCGCTCCTCCCCCCCCGCAGAGCATTCTCATCAATTTCCATCCCTCAGGTTGCGAAGTGCGAACGGGGACAGGCGTCAGCAGTTTGTCCGCTTCGACGCGGGACGGGAGGACAAAATGAGCAGATTCAAGCCGGCCGGAGCATCGAAAATGAAGGTGCATCCGGGTATATTGATGAAAACAAGGGGTGGAGGTGTCTGGTGCCAGGTATCAGGTGTCAGGAGTTTCCGAACGGGCTCGGGTCGCCGGATAGCCAACCTCGGAGTGCAAGATAGGGACAGAATTGGCATATTTATGCCGGTCGTTATATCGAAAATGAAGGTGCATCCGGGTATGTTGATGAAAACAATGGAGAGATGGTTTCCGGTGCGATTGAATACCTCACCAAAGCCCGCCAGGGGACCGTCTTCAAAATACATTCTCCCGGCGAATTGGCACAGGCCATCCAAAAGATGCTGAGGCAACGCAGGACTGGCAATGAAAAGCCATCGCCGGGTTAGGGATTGAACTCCAGTTCATCCACGGGATAAACGGGCCGCGAAACGTGTTGGAACGGGATAGCGCGGATGTTCGGTGTGCTGACGCCGGGTGTGTCAACCATGATGATCCTGGCGGCGAAGGGTTTGTACTCCGCGCGGAAAGCAGTGGCGGATTTCACCACCACGATCTTCTTGTCCCGCGGTTCGATGCCCTGACTGCGGAAGAGTTGCGGATCAATATTAATGGCGGGGAGTTTTGAAACCAGCACGGTGACGGCGCCCACCTGCAGTACGGCGGCGCGGCCCATTGAGGTTTTCATGCCGCTATATTGCGAGCCGGTCATCACAAAATCTCCGTCGGAAAAGCGCAGTACCTCGGCATCCACAATAATGGGACGCCGGTTGACCTTATCGTAGGCGCCGCCCAGGGAGACCTTAACCTAGGCTCCAACTCCGGCTTGCTCGGCGCGCTCCACGGCGGCTTCATCCCGCAGCCACAAAGTAGCAGGCGCACCGGGAGCGCCGGCCAGAAGTGCGCGCAGCATGTCAGCGCTGTCGCCGGGGGAACCGGCGGTGGGGCTGTCGGAGGATTCCGAGAGGACGATGGGCTGCCCTGCTGATTCCAATGCTTCCTTGATTGCCGCAGCCGGGGGCGGGAAACTGACTTCAAATTCTTTCCTCAGGTCCCAGAAGCGTTTTGCCACCAACCGGCAGAACTCGCGGGCCTTGGCCTCGTCGCCATGGGTCACAGCCAAAACCGCGCCGCCCATCTCCTGGATGTCCAGCCATGCCTGGACCCCAAAGATGGAATAAGACTCGACATCCGGAGTTTGCAGCGACTTGGCGTAACTCCAGACTTCCGCAAACGGTCCGTAGGCCGTCTGCATATTCTCGCCGGGAACAATCATGGGAACTTTCTGCATTACGGTGCGCGGGCGCGGTTCACCTGCCAGAATTCGCAATAACATCTCGCCCGCAGTGGTCGCGGTTTCGTACAAATCGATGTGCGGGTAAGTTCGGTAGCCAATCACGCCGTCAGCCAGCCGGCACATCTGCTCGGTGACGTTGGCATGAAGGTCAAGGGTCAGGCAGAGGGGAAGGGAAGGCCCCACGATTTCACGGATGACTTCCAGCAGCGCACCCTCGGCGTCGTCGGCGCCTTCGGCACACATGGCGCCGTGCAGGGCCACCAACATACCGTCCAAGGGCACGGCCGCGCGCAGTGAGTCGGTAAGCATCTGCTTCATCCGCGCGAATTCGGGTTCCAGAATGCGGCCCTTGGTAATGGCCCAGCCCGCCAGGATCGGCACAATTTCCACGTCCGGCCGCTTCAGGATGTCGATGAAGCCGCCGATCTCGGTGCGCGTGCCTCGCCAATGGTCGACAAGGTCCTGACCCAGACGCAGATGGAAATCGTCAAGGGTCGTGAGGATTGGCGAAAATGTATTGCACTCCTGATGGACGCCCAAAACTCCAATGCGCATCACTGGAACCTCCCGAGCAGCACCATGGCCAGAATTTGGACGGCGATTCCGCCCAGCAAGAGAACGACCGGAAGCCCTGTCACATGCTTCCATTCATTCGCAAGCCAGCCCCAAAACGTGCTGGCAATGATCATCACCGACATGTAAACGGGCCATCCGATTACGGCGCCGTAAGTCCCGAGGATCTT
>CAYTMD010000271.1:0-8631 GCA_964438685.1 uncultured Acidobacteriota bacterium | reverse complement strand
GTATCTTGACCCGCGGCCCGGCGCTCGATGGCAATGGCGGATTCCTCCATCACCCCGGGACCTTCCCCATCACCCGCAGTTCCCGTTGAGGCTGGTGCGATGACCACGTTGGCTCCGTAAGAGCGGAAGTCCTCCGTCATCTTCCGGCGCACGCCGCCTTGGAGATTCAGGAGCATTGAGGTGATCGCAGCCCCCACCACCAGTGAACCCAACGCGAGCGCCGCTTGCGAGCGCTTCACTGAAACCGCACGCCACCATAAGCGCCAGAACATGGGGAATCGGGCGATCGGACGATCGGGGGATCGGGTCATCAAGAATCGGTTCATCGGTTCATCGGACCATCAGGTCATGGAAACACAACAGCGTTAATCGCGTAGTGCCAGCGACGGGGATATTCTCAGCGCTCGGCCTAACGGCAAAGCACAGCCTGCCAGCGTTACCAGCAATGCGGCTCCCAGGCAGACCGGCAGGATCACCCAGTGAATGCTCACGGCGGATCCAAAAACGGCCAGGGCCAGACGCCACGCCAATAGACTTCCACAGAAGTATCCGGCCACGCCTCCCAGCACGCCGATGGCACAGGCCTCCAGCAGGAAAACTGCGGCCACGCGAGCGTCGGTTGCGCCAAGCGCTTTGAAGAGCCCGATTTCCGCGCGGCGCTCCAGAACCGTGGCCAGCATCATGGAAGCCACCGCCAATCCCGCGGCAACCAGCGCCGCCGCCACCAGCAGTGCCATCAATACGCCGACGCGATCCAGAATGCGGCCTTCGGTTTCCGTCACGTGGTAAACGGGCCTGGCCTGTGCCTCGGGAATCGCCTGCTGGATCTGGTAGGCAATCGAGCTGACGTAAGGCGTGCAATACCAGCGGTCGAAGTCCCCGGAGCTGAGGCGCGAAACATCGGCGCGGGCGAAGGCATCCTCAGGTTTGGTAAGCGCACTGATTTCGATCCGCCGCACCTTGCCCTCAAGCCCTGCCCAGCGCTGGACAGATGCAAGTGGCGCGAGCACCTGGCTGTCCTCAGGGCCGCCAGTTTCCAGGATGCCGCGAACGACGAATTCCGCCAGTGAAGAGGGTTTGCTGGCGATGGGTGCATGACCTTCTGCACCCGCGTAAAGAGTAAGCGACCGGCCAGGTTGCAGATTCAGCCGCTCGGCAAGGCGACGGCCCACCAGCGCACCTGAAGTGTCATTTTCCGCAGGCCACTGGCCGGCGATCTTCCATGTAGGGTGCAGCTTTTCCAAACCGGTGGTGAAAATCTCGGTTTTATCCACCCGCATGGCTTTCTCAAACCAACTTCCGATCACCACCACCGGCTGCCCTTCCAGCGTTGCGGGCACATAGAGAAACGGCGCAAAGGCCACAATGTTGTTGCGCCAAAAGATCTTCTTCAAACTCACCAGTGTTGATTCCGGCAGGAATGCTCCCGCGCCCGCCGGCCGGTAATCAATGCCTCCGACCGCCACGGGAAGGCCGTCCGCCGCCGGGGTTACGGAAAGGTTGGCGCCAAAGGAGCGCAATTCGCGGCTGACTTTGTCCCCCACGTCGAGGGCCAGAGTGCCGACTGCCGCTGTGACCGCGATGCCGAGCGCCACGGCGAAAACGCTCAACAGTTTGCGCCGACGCCGCCGGGCGAGAGATTCCAGTACGATTCTAAATATCATGCAACGCTCAGTGAATATGCCTTGTTCAGTGAAAGTACCTGGCAGCATCGGCCAGCGCCGCGGCGCTGATGCGCAGCGAGTCGCCTTCCACGCGGTAGTCGATGTGAATGGGGTTGCATCCGCCCGCCAGGCCAACGGTGGGAATGTAGATCACCGCGCCGCAATTGCGACAGATCACGTTCTTGCCGTCCTGGTAGTAGCCCGGGTGCCCGCAAATCGCACATGCATCAAGGCCCACGCGCACGGTGTCGGAGGAATCCAAAATGGCGATCACGCGAACTTCCGTGCCCCCTGCGTCGATTACAAAACGGTGCAAATCATGGTCAGCAAGCAGGCCGGTGGAAACCTGCGCCTCGCCACCCTGAAGGCTTACGCGTTCCGGCGGATTCATGGCGTGAGCGGTGCGCGAGTAGATGAATTGGGCGGAAATCAGCACAATCACCAGCAGGCTGGCGGCGGTAGCAGTCAACTTCCAAAGGCGGTCGCGGTGCTGCTCAGCCAAAAGCTTGCGGCGCTCGGGAGCCGATAGATGGCTTGCTTCGGGGGATTTTGGATCACCCGCCTGGAGTCGCTGCACGATGATCAGGAACAGCGCCAGGGCCACGATAACGACAAAGAAGAAGGCGTCATTGTTGACGATAGGGCCAATCAGCGCCATTTCCCGGGGCCCGGAAGGCAACACCTGGGCTTCGGAAAGTTCGTGAACGCCGGAAACAAGCAGTTGCGCCGCCACCACAAACAGAACCATGGTGGTAACGGTGAAGAATTTCCGCAGGTCAACTTTCACGCTGCCTTTGAAGAACGCCACGCCCAAAGCTACCGCCAGCCCCAGTCCCAGTAAGCCTCCCATAAAGTTCATCAACTCGCTGGTTCGCAGGGAAACCGCCGCCAGGAACAACACGGTCTCCGCGCCCTCGCGGAAGACCATGAGAAATACAAACAGAAAGAGGCCCGATGCGGCGCTGCGGGTGGGTGAGGCGGAAAGTTCCGCGAGCTTGGATTCAATTTCATGCTTCAGGCGCTTGCCTGTTCGCCACATCCAGTAAACCATGGTGGCAACAAACGCCGCCCCGACCAGCATCAGCCAGCCTTCGTAGGCGTCCTCGACAACCTCAAAGCGGTGAACCACATAAGCCGCGGCAAGGCTGGCCGCTATCGCAAAGACCAACCCCCACCAGACGTAGCGGCTCCAGGCCTGCCGTCCCGTCTTCTTCAGGTAACCGAGGACGATACCCAGAATAAGCGCGGCTTCCACACCTTCACGGAGCGTAATTACCAGCGACTGGAACATAGTTAAGAGTCAAACACGGGACTTTCCAATGTGCAACGACTTACATCTTCGATGTTAAGGAATTTAGGCCATTATGTCAATTTGCTATTTAAATACAAAGAGTTATATTTTTATGGCCCAATCTTACTTGCAACATACTTGCAACTAATATCGCCATCGAGAATCGGGGCGGAGACGGCAGGCCCCGCGCCCAATTAGGATTTCACCACTGAGGCCACGGAGAGCACGGAGATCGAGCGGAGAAAGACCGCACGTCAACGAACAATGAACCGTGGTTTCTACCCGTGCCAACTGGAGTGCTCTTCTCTGTGGTCTCTGTGCCGTCTGTGGTGAGCCTTTTCTTTGCGGCCTTAGCGTCTTGGCGCCTTTGCGTGAGATTGTTCATTTTTTCACGGTCGATGGCCTGGACTGGGCTGGGACGCCCCTTTGGAGCTCGACAGCAAGGCCGGAGAGCGGGCAAGGCGCTACGGGTTCTCCAATTCGCCAACCGCCCCTACCACGCGCACGGGAATCCGCGATCGATCAATACCCTTTCCTACCGGTAGGAAATCCGAAAGAAAAATCAGACATTAGTTTCCCATTGCAAGCAAATTCGCCACTCTCCCCTACGGCGCTGGTCGTCAACGTGCTAGGCTACAAGTTGGAAAGTGGTGTCGGGGGGAAATCGCGCAGTCAGAAGAGGTGCCAGGTATTAGGTGTCGGGCGGCAGGCAGTGGTCCGGAGACAGAAGGTCGACGCTTGCTATCTAACTTCGAGTTCACGACCCCATTGCTCTGACGGCTGGACGCGTTTTCGACCGGGGATGAAACGCCAAGAGCGGCGGATAGTACCCTCAGCAAAGCCCCGGCTTTCCAAGATGTACCAGAAACAAAAGGGATTAGCGTTTAGAGCCAAAATGTCCAAGCATTTATCTTATTCAAATACAAAGAGTTAGTTTGAAGATCAGGAGCCGGAGCAAAAAGATAGGAGCGGCTTTCCAAGATGTATCAGAAACAAAAGGAGTTATCCGTAAATTGCGAAAACTCGACAAGAATCTATATTGTTGAAACTAAAATAGTTAGTCAATCCATAACAACCAGGGCCATGAGAAAAAAAAGGGGCGAAAAATGGGGCTAAATTGCCATAAGTTGTTGAAAACACACATAGAAAAAATGTCTACTTTTCGCCTTTCCATGATATTGATGAAAATAAAGGAGTTACATGGTTCCTTCCATGATGTTTATGAAAAGAAAGGCGGTTATTAAAATTGGAAGTGACAAGTTGCGAGTGATGAGCATAAAGCAGGAAGCAAAACGCAAAGGCGGAAAGGCAGTTACGGGTTGCCGGCGGGAAGTGCGGCGCCGGGGGCAGCGGGGGTAAGAAAGTGAAATGTCCTGATGATCTTATTGAAAATGGCCTCTTGGAATTGGAAGGTTTCCGCCGAGGTGAGTCCGATGATTCCAAATACCGTGTTTCCGTGGATGACGTGGACCGCCACGCCGTGCCACTCGGCGCCGTCCACAATGCCTGTAAAGGTCCGGCGAATGGCAGGCTGACCATCGCACGTCACGGGTTGCTCGGAAATCCGGTGATACTCCTGGTAGGTTTGGCGAAGCTTGGCTTCAATGCTGTCGCTGGTCAAACTGGGAGTCCCGCTCCACACCTGGCGGTCAACAACCAGCAAGGTCTGCTCATCGTCCGTACCCATGGCCGTAATTCCGGAACCGGTTTCTTTCGGCACGCCCTCGAAGGTTTTCCAGTCAGGGGGCTTGAACATGGAGAATTGGAATGAATCGCTGAAGTAAGTGTTGCCGTCAATGTGTTCCTGAAGGTGTGCGGGCATGGGCACATCGATTGGGTGGCTGACGGGTGGAGGCGGCGGTGGTGGAGGGGGCGATGGCGGTTTCGGCTTCGGGGGCACGGACAGCTTGGGGGGCACGGGCGCGGGTGGTGTGGGCGCAACCGGCACTTCCGGTGCGGCCGCAATGTGGGCAGGCTTTACATCAATGGTCTTTGTTGCTGAGCGCGGGGCGGACTGGGGATTGGCCGCGTCGGGCTTGGCAACCTGGATCGACGCAATCTTGTCTTTGCGAACCAGCGCGACGCCATACGCAGTCTCGACGCGGAACATGTCTTTTTCGTAGCCGACAATGGTTCCGACAATTTTTTGACCATCTTTCAGAGTGATCTCTTCGGCGCAGGTGGGTGCCGGAGCGCCCATCATGAGGATCCCAATGAGCAACAGGCTAACGGTTATGCACCCAAGTTTCATACGAGGTCGCCCGGCTTCAGTATTTTCGCAGCACGCCCACAACGCGCCCCTGAATCTTAACGTCGCGAGCGGGCACCAGGATGGGATCCATTTGCGCGTTGGCGGGTTGCAGGCGAATCTTGCCGTTGGGCTCACGGAAGAAGCGCTTAAGGGTGGCATCAGTACCCTCGATCAACGCCACCACGATGTCGCCATTGTCCGCCGTCTGCGCGCCTTCCACCAGGATATAGTCGCCGCTGCAGATATGATCATCAACCATGGAATCGCCCTTAACGCGCAGGACAAAGAGGTTTCCCCTGCCCTGGGTAAAGTCGCCGAAGGAAAACGTTTCGGTGTTGGCAATAGCTTCCACGGGTTGGCCCGCGGCGATCAGCCCGAGCAGTGGAAATTCCATATTTCCCAGTACCTGCGAGGGCGCGAGCGCCGCCAGCGGCATGACGGCAGCATGATTGTCGCCGCTATCGGCAGCCGTCTTGGGCCTTCCAAACGGACGGACGGCAGTCTTCGAGAAGGGCACGGAAGCGGGGATGGCCACCACTTCCACGGAGCGGCTTTGGTTGTAACCGCGCCGGATGAACCCTTTTTTCTCCAGCGTCTGGAGGTGCTTGTGGACCGTCGCCAGCGATGATAGTTCCATGCCCGCGCCAATCTCCTCAAAGCTGGGCGAGTAACCCTGGCGATTGATGAACGTGACCAGAAAATCCAGAACCTGTTTTTGCCGGCGCGTTAATGCCATGGCTCGATCTCCGGAAGGAATAAGGTTGTCAGCTCGCGGTCACAAACTGCATCGTCGAATGGCCCGTCCCAATGGCTTACCACGCCGCGTTGGGTTTACTGTCCACCCCTGGGGCCGGCGGCTGACAGCTATTGTGCGTCCCCATTCTAGGCGAATAAAAGGCGAATCTGCAAGTGAAAAGTTCCGGCGGAATGGTGACCTTGGCGCAGGGCTTAGGGAGTGAACGAGGGTGCGGAATTACTTACTTCCGGTAGAAGGGAGCAGGCCAAGAATTTGGGAGAGCCGGCCGCGGAAGGTTTCAACCGCATCGGCAACGGCACGATCCTGCATCTCTTGCAGTTTTGGCCCCATAAGATGCAGGGCTTCCTTGATCTGGTCTTGGATTTGTTCTGACGCGGAGGCAGCGGCGTTGTCAGCAACCCCTTGCAGTCGAGCTTGCCACGCCGCGATGGCTTTATCTGCCGTGGATTGCGCAGATTCTTCCACGCGCGCCCGTATTTGCTCGGATGCCGCGGCTACGGCCTTGTCAGTGGTATCCTGCAGCCGCGTCTGCCAGGCTTGCAGTCCTCTTTCCGCAGCGCCGCGCGCGGCTTCTTCTATTTGCCCGCGGATTCGCTCGGAAGACGAATCAACAACCTGGTCAGCGACTTCGTGCAACCGGGCGTCCCAAGTTTTCAAAGCTTCATCTGCCGCGGCCTGAGCCGATTCTTCCACCGTGGTGCGGATCTGGTTTGAGGAGGAAGTCACGGTCTTGTCCACGACATCCTGCAACCGCGATTGGCAACTCTGGAGGGCGTTATCTAAGGCTGCTTTGGCCGTCTCTTCAACCTGAGCGCGGATTTGGGCAGAGGAGGAAGCAACCGTCTTGTCGGAAATATCCTGCAAGGTCGACTGCCAGTCCTTAAGGCTCCTGTCCGCTACCACTTTGGCCGATTCTTCAACCTGTACACGGAATTGGCTGGATGTGGAAACAACGATCTTGTCGGCAATATCCTGCAGCCGCGATTGGCAATTCTGGAGGGCGTTATCTGAGGCTGCTTTGGCCGCCTCTTCAACCTGAGCGCGGATTTGGTCCGAGGAAGAAGCGATGGTCTTGTCGGTGATATCTTGCAACCGCGATTGCCATACATTGAGGCTTTTCTCCGCTGCCGCGCCCACCGATTCTTCCACCCGGTTGCGCACCTCATTTGATGCCGAGGCAATTGTCTTGCCGACAATTTCCTGCAAGTGCGCCTGTAGTTCTTGGGAGCGCTTTTCGCCTATGGCGCGAAGCCCCTCTTCAACGTTGTTCTGCAAGGTCTCGCCCATTGACTGCGCATGTCGCTGAGCTTGATCCAACCGGCTGACCAGCAGGGCGTCAAGTTGGGTTTGCAGCAGGTTTGCCTGGCGTTCTCCCGATTCGCGTACGGTATCATTGAGCCGCATTACCAGAACATCACTATGGCTTGCAAAGGTTTCATCCAGCTTCGACGTAATTTGTGCAGCAGCTCTTTCCTGGCTTCCGCGGATCTCATCTTCGATGCGGCGCTTCAATCCCGTGAAGCCGGTTTCGCGATCCTGTCTCATTTCTTCCAGAGCGGAAGCTGCGACCGTCGCAATCTGCTGCCGGGCTTCCTTCACCAGTGCGTCCCTCTCCGCTTGGAGATTACTCCTCCACGTAATCAGCGCATGGTTGGCATCTGCCTGCACCTGCGCCTGAAAGCTCTCACGCCCGGTGGCAATCCCACTTTCGGTAATCAGGTGGAGCACCGGGAGCGCTTGTTCCTGAATTTTTTCTTGAATTTCCACTGGCGAAAACGGCAGCGGAAGGCTCTCTTCAGCCGCAAGCATGATGCGTTGCGACTCCGCAAGTCTCACGTTCAAATCTTCCAGTTCCGCCTTCAAGCTGGTCAGGTGATCATTCGACGTCAGAACATGCTGTTCTATTGCTGCCAACTCCCGCTCTCTGGCGGCGCTGGCGCGCTCCCGCAGCTCCTTTTCCCACTTCAGGCCGATGCGTTGGACAACTTGGTCCAACTTCTCGCTGAATTGCCGCAGGTGCGCATCAGTGGTTTCATGCAGGTCGCTAAGAAGCCGGGTTGCAATTACCTCGCTGGTCGAGGTGGCAGGAGGCGCCTGGGCAGGCTTGCTTCCCTTGGGAACTGGGGGAGGAGCGGGAACAGGAGGTGGTGGAGTTACCTTGACTTCCGGAGTTCCCTGATCTTTCCCTTTGGCAGTCCAGTCTTCCGGAGGAAATTCAAGGCCCCATATGTTCTGAGCCTCCACCAACTGCACTCCCACTTCATTCAGGCCGCCGGCATTGGGCTTGGAGCTTACCCACACGACGTTCGCTTTGGCCACACTGCCCAGAGCGGTGTTTTCAACAAGAACTTCCGCGCCAAGGGTCAGTTTGTGCGCTGTCGCAATCTTCGCGCCATGCTGATTGACAATAAGGGTGTGGGTATCTTCGCGGAAGGTATTCTGCTCGGCGTCCTTCCCGTGTATCACAACGGGGAGCGAAATGGAGAGCCGCGTGCTTCGACGTCCGTCTGAACCTGTTGCTGCGCTTTTTTCCATGGAACCCGGTCCTGAAGCGTGGGCTTCCGCGCGATTATATTGAAGTAGAGGTGGAAGAACAACCCATTCTTGCATGGGGCCAGCGATTCCGTAAGGTATGCCTCGGCTGGGGGCAGTGGGCCGATGGGGGACA
>CAYTMD010000270.1:0-8649 GCA_964438685.1 uncultured Acidobacteriota bacterium | reverse complement strand
CCATGTAATCAAAGCCCATCTCGCGCGGCATGGTTTGAGCGAACACTTCTTCCATAGCCTTCATGGCCTGTCCCGAGCTGGTCCCCGGAGCGGCGGTGGCGTTGATCTGCGCTGCCGTATACTCGTTGTAACGCATCAGGAATTCGGGACCGGTAATGCTCCGAATATTGGCCAAGGTGTTCAGCGGCACCATATTCCCGTTGGGATTGGTCACATAAAACCGGCCGATGTCACTCGCCTTGGTGCGGTAGTCACCTTCCGCTTCCAGGTAGACCTGCCACTGGCGTCCGAAGCGGTTGAAGTAGTTCACCAGGTAGCCGCCCATGAAAGTTTCCAGGGTCTGGTACACTTCCGCAATGTCAACCTTCTGGTGCATCACCTTTTCACGGTCCACGTCCACATAGACCTGCGGAACATGCGCGGCGTAGGTGGCGATGACGCGCGCCAGTTCCGGCCGCTTCTGCGCCGCGGCCACAAACCGGTCAAGGTTATTGGCAAAGAAATCCCCACCGGTCCCGGACCGGTCTTCCAGCACAAAGTTCACGCCACCCGCGGCGCCGATGCCCGGAATGGCCGGCGGCGAGAAAACAAAGCAACTGCCTTCGGTCACCTGCGAGAGTTCCCGATTGAGGCGCATCTGTATTGCCTGCGCCTGCAGTTCCGGCGTCTGGCGCTCGTCCCAATCCTTGAACCGGACGAAAAAGAACGCGTCGTAGGAACTCTGGGTCAGGCTCAGGATGCTGAACCCCATGATGGAAGTAATGTTTTGCACTCCCGGTACCTTCCGGGCGATCTCTTCCACCTTCCGTGCCGCCGCTGACGTGCGCTGCAACGAAGCGCCCCTGGGCAGCGTCATGGTGATCATCGCGTAGCCCTGGTCTTCTTCGGGGAGGAATGAACTGGGCAGCTTCTTTCCCACGCCCGCTGCGAGGGCCGCGACAAGAGCCAGGAAAATCAAACTAATACCAGACTTGTGGATCAGCAGGCGGGAGAAATTGATGTACCCATTCTTGGAGCGGTTGAACACGCGGTTGAACCACCCGAAGAACCAGCCAATCGGTCCCCGATACCGCTGGCGTGGCTTCAGAATCATGGCGCAGAGCGCGGGGCTCAACGTGAGCGCGTTAAAGGCAGAGAAGATCACCGAAATGGCGATGGTGACGGCAAACTGCTGGTAGAGCTTGCCGGTGATTCCCGGAATAAACGCCGTCGGGATAAAGACCGCAGAGAGGATCAACGCAATGGCGATCACCGGCCCGGAGACCTGTTGCATCGCCAGGACCGTCGCATCCCGCGGCGTCATTCCCTCCTCAATATGGTGCTCCACCGCCTCCACCACCACAATGGCGTCGTCCACCACCAAGCCGATGGCCAGGACCAATCCGAACAACGAGAGCGTGTTGATGGAGAATCCCAGCAGCGGAAAGACAACGAATGTCCCAATCAGGGAAACCGGCACCGCGAGCAAGGGGATCAGCGTCGGACGCCAGCCTTGGAGAAAAATGTAAACAACGAGAATGACCAGCAACAGGGCCTCAAACAGGGTCAGCAGGATTTCATGAATTCCCGCAGTGACCGCTTTTGTGGTGTCCACACCGACTTCGTACGCCATGTCTTTCGGAAGCCGCTGCCCCAATTCCTCAAGCTTGGCGCGAACTCCGGCCGCCGCCGCAATGGCGTTCGAACCGGGAAGTTGGTAGATGCCGAGGTTGGCAGCGGGCATGCCGTTGAATCGCCCGGCAAAGCTGTAGGTTTGGGCTCCCAATTCCATGCGCGCCACATCTTTGAGCCGCAGGGTTGATCCGTCCGGATTGGAGCGCACCACGATCTCGCCAAATTCCTCCGGCATTACCAGACGCCCCTGGGAGCGAACGGTATAAGTGAACTCCTGGCCCGTGGGCGCCGGTTCTCCGCCGACCTGCCCCGACGGGTTCACGTTGTTCTGCGCTTCCAGGACGGAGACAATCTGCGGAACCGTTACGCCCAGCTTGGCCAATTGATCGGGTTTTACCCAGATGCGCATTGCGTATTGGCCGCCGAAAACCTGCACGCGCCCCACGCCCGGGACCCGCGAAAGTTCGTCAACGTAGTTGATGTATGCGTAATTGGTCAGAAAGTTTTGGTCGTAAGTCCCGTGGGGTGAATAGAACGAGATGACCATCATCGCGGCCGCCCGGGACTTCTGCACGATGACGCCGGTCGTATTCACCATGGCCGGCAACTGCGGGGTGGCCTGCGAAACGCGAAGTTGGGTCAAGATCTGATCGATGTTCGGGCTGGTCGCGACATCGAAATTCACCGTCAAATTAGTGTTGCCGTAATTGTCGTTGGTGGAATACATGTAGTTCATGTAATCCACACCGCTCATGAGACTTTCGATCGGGGTGGCGACAGACTCCTGCAGGGTTCGCGCGTCTGCCCCCGGATACGTGGCGCGCACCTGGATTTCCGGCGGAACAATCTCCGGGAACTGGGCTATCGGAAGGGTGGCAATAGCCACCGCTCCGACGATCACCATCACGATGGAAATCACCATGGCGACGATGGGGCGGTTGATAAAAAACTTTGAGATCATCGGTTTCCTTCCGACTGCAGGGTCTCCACCGTGGGCTTTACCGGCATGCCGTCGCGCACTTTCGAGGTGCCATCCGATACGACTTCTTCGTCTGGAGCCAGGCCCTCGTTAATGACCCACTGCGAACCCACGCGATCTCCCACCTTCACTTTCCGGATGGAAATGCTGTTCTGCGCGGTGACGACGGCCACTTCGTAGGTTCCCTGCAGTTCCGTCACGCAGCGTTGCGGAAGGAGAACCGCTCCCTGGCGCATGCCCACCAGCGCGCGAACGCGCGCAAACTGCCCCGGCCGAAGAATATTGCCCGGGTTCGGAAAGGCGCCGACAACTCGAATCGTCCCCGTCTGCGGATCCACCTGGCGGTCGGTGAAGATGACCTGTCCCTTGTGCGGATAAATCGAACCATCCGAGAGGACCAGATCCAGCGCCCGGGAATCGGACGTGCGAAGTAAATCGCTGGCTGAGGTTTTTGTTTTAAGCAGCTTAGAAGTGAACTGGAGGTACTCCTGCTCGCTGATAGGGAAATAGACCTTGATAGGGTCGACCTTGGAAACCGTGGTGAGGACCGTCGCCGGTCCGACCAGATTACCCATCTGCGTCGTGGCGATTCCCGCAATCCCATCCACCAGAGAATGAACTTTGGTGAATTCAAGGTTGAGTTGCGCTTGCTCGACCGCGGCCTCATCCGCCTGAATAGCCGCGCGAGCCTGCATTTGCGCAGCGGTTTCGGCGTCAAGCTGGCTCTGCGCAACCGCCCTCTCTTTCACCAGTGGGGTGTCTCGCTTCACATTAACGTCGGCCAGATAGAGTTGCGCCCGCGCCTGGGCTAGTTGCCCTTTCGCCTGGTCGAGCACCGCCTGGAACGGCCGCGGGTCGATTTCAAACAGCACATCACCTTTGTGGACATGGGAGCCTTCCTTGTAGTTCTGGCTGATGAGGTACCCGCCAACCTGGGGTTGAATCTGGGCGTTTACGTAGCCATCCAAGGTCGCAACCCATTCGACTTGGACGGGCACGTCCATCCGGATTGCCTTCACCACCCCCACCGGCAGGGATGAAGCTGAGGCAGCGGCCGGCGGCTTCGGACCGGCACAACCCGGGCCGGTCAACAGCAAGGCGGTTAGCGCGGCCAGGATCAGGCCGACGCGTACAACAGAGAGCCCGGGGCTCGCTGGACAAGAGGCCGGGGGCAACGCACGGGAACTTGATGCGACGGACTGGCGCGGAGAAAGAGTATCTATGCGCACCAGATTCAGCACCCTATTCTTAACAACACCTTGAAATTCAGACATTCTGATTATCCTTGCAAGGCCGGCGTAGACTTGCCTACCTGTAGCGAGAAGACATACTGTCACGCCCTGGCGGTTCCAACCAAACCATCAGTTATAAATCAATTGATTGATATAGTTCAACCTCTAATATATAATCGCCAGCTTGCGGCAGGGAACCCCCATGAAACTGAGGCGATTGCAATCCACAAGAGTCCGGCGTGCCAGTGACCGCGGCGAAGTGACGCGGCAACGTCTGCTTAAGGTCGCAATTCAAGTCTTCGCGGCGCGCGGCTTTGATGGCGCGCGCACGCGGGATATCGCCGAAGCGGCCAGGACGAACCTTGTCTCCATTGCGTATTATTTCGGGAGTAAACAGGGACTCTACGATGCCGCGGCGCTGCACGTGGCTGACCACTGGTCGGCGCGCGAGCGAGGGTTGGTTCAACAGGCGCGGATGTCAATGTCGCGCCCTGAAGTTACCCAAAGTGAGTTGGTGGAGATTCTCTGCACGATGCTGAGCAACTTCCTCCGCGTCCTGCTCGGCCATTCCCTGCCCGAGTATTATGGAAAGTTCGTCAGCCAAGCGGCGTCCGGACCGCCCCGCGCGTTTCGCCTGCTCATTCACGGGCTCGCTCCACTTAGGGAAACACTGGCCGAAGCCATCGCCCGGCTTACCGGGGAATCCGCAACCTCGCCGGGTACCCAAGTGCGCGCCTTGACCCTTATCGGGACCTGCGTCTATTTCCGCCGCGACCGCTCGGCCGTACTGCACGCATTGAAATGGAAGCGCATGGGTGCGAAAGAGATCAAGGTGATCGAAAAGGCCATTCGAGCCAATATTCAGGCCATGTTCTCCCAGTCTTCTGACTGTAACGCCGCATAACCGACGCGGCGGTCCCCCTGCCATATCTCGCACGTATGCTTTGCTCGAAATATGAGGGAAGTAAGATTCAGGGCGTAGGATAAAACCTGCAAGATGATAATTGTGGCATCGAATATCAGGACGATCCGTCCTGTCTTCAATAATGAAGGAAATTCTTGCGATTATTGCCATGACGGAGCATGTTGATTCGTCTGACTCCCCTCGCCTCCACCATAACTGGCAATTGATTTCCATCGTCCCGTGCGCCGTGAGAAGGTGTTTCGCCATCGGGGCATGGGACTTTGCGATGAAGCAAGCGGGTTGCCTGATGGGGGATTCAGCCTGTGCCAGCTTGGCGCTCTGATTCAGGGGCACCCCCTGTTTCCCATGTTGACCGACCCTCTACGGATTTCCCCCCTCCGGGGCCATAGAAAACGCCACTTACGCTGCGGTGTTTTCGTCTAAATTATTGGGCAAATGGCAATCGTCCTGCTGGGCTTGAGTTTCAGATGCCGGTTCAGCCCTGCCGGCTTGCGCAAGAGTGGCATTGCCATTCTGATAAGATGTCCGTTGAGACAGGTCAATGCCATGACCCGCCACATACTGGATGCCCTACCCAAGGAGGATTGCGGTGAGAGTCCTGATCCCGAACCTCGGCTCGACCTCGTTGAAGTACCAACTGCTTGAGACCGATAACGAAACCGTGCTGGCACGGGGAAAGATTGACCGGATCGGCGGCGCGGAGTCGCAAATCGTCTGCTGGGAGGCGGGGAGTGCGCAGGAGTCCCGAAGCACCGCGCCGGTGCCCGACCATCGTGCCGCAATCAAGATTCTGATTGACCGCCTCGCGCGCCTCGGAACCGGAGGGGACGCGGGAATTGCTGCTGTCGGCTTCAAGGCAGTGCATGGTGGCCCGCGCTACTGCGGGAGTTTTATTGTTGATGACAACCTGCTTGCCGCCATGCAGGACTTTGTTCCTGTGGCGCCCGTCCACAATCCAGTATACATTCAGGCCATGCAAATTTTCCGCGAAGCCCTGCCGGGCGTCCCCATGGTAGCGGTATTTGAAACCGGTTTTCACGCCACCATTCCCGAGCACGCCAGCATATACGGCGTCCCATATGAGTGGCGGGAGAAGTATGGAGTGCGCCGCTACGGCTTTCACGGTTCCTCGCACCGTTACATCGCCCAGCGGGTTCCCGATCTGCTTTGCCGGTCGGCGAAGGGACTGCGCCTGATTTCCTGCCACCTGGGAGGCAGCTCTTCCATCACCGCAATTCAGGGTGGCCAGTCAGTAGACACCAGCCTGGGTTTCTCGCCGCAATCGGGGCTGGAACAATCCTCGCGTTCCGGCGACCTTGACCCCTTTGCGGTGCTGCACGTTATGGAGAAGGAAAACCTCTCGCCCGGGGAAGTCCGCCAAGTTCTGTGCAAGAAGAGCGGCCTGCTGGGCATCTCTGGCATCAGCAACGATGTCCGTGATCTGGAAAAAGGTGCGGACGAGGGCAATGCTCGCGCGGCCCTGGCGCTCGAAGTATTTATCTACGAAGTAAAGAAGTACATTGGGGCCTTCACTGCGGCAATGGGCGGATTGGATGCGCTGGCCTTCGCCGGAGGTATTGGCGAAAACTCCTGCCGCGTTCGCCAACAAGTATGCGGTGGCTTGGGATTCCTGGGCATTCACCTGAATCAGGAGGCCAACCGCGCGCCTGCCCAGGGCGACCGAGTCATCTCGTTGCCATGTTCGCGCGTGGCCGTCATGGTACTTTATACCAACGAGGAACTGATGGTGGCTCGGGAAACTGCCAAGGTCTTGACCACCCACTAGAAGCTCATCACGAATATTTCAAAACGCGAAAGATGCGAATAGGCTAAAGTACAACTGCCAGGGCGAAGTGAAGTATGGATTCGACACCTCAATCCCGCGTATTAGTAGTTGATGACGACTCTAGAATCTGCGACCTTCTGACCATCAAATTAAACTCTTCGGGCTTCTTGTCGCAATCCTGCGCCAGCGGCGAAGACGCCCTTGAGATCCTCGCAAAAGAAACCTTTGATGCAATAATCTCCGATTTAAGCATGCCGGGGATTTCGGGATTGGAACTGCTTAAGGCCGCCCGCCGAATCGCCCCACACACGGCTTTCCTGATGGCGACAGGCGTAAGTGACGTGTCAGTGGGGGTGGCCGCGATGAAGAACGGGGCAGCGGATTACATTCTCAAGCCCTTCCAAATGGAAGCTGTAATAGTAAGTCTGCGGCGGGCGCTGGAAACGAAACGCATGGAGACGGAGCTGGAGGGGTACCGTCAGCGCTTGGAAATCATGGTGGACCAGCGGACCAAAGAACTCATGGCAGCGCTGCAAAGGATCGAATTGACCTACGACGATACGCTGGAAGCCTTGGCGGCGGCGCTGGACCTTCGCGACAATGACACCGCAGGCCACTCCCGGCGGGTCACTCTCTACTCCCTGGAGATGGCCAAAGGGCTCAATTTCTCCGGCGAACAACTTAAACAATTGGAGAGGGGAGCATACCTGCATGATATTGGTAAGATCGGCATTCCGGACTCGATCCTCCGCAAACCGGCAAAGTTGACGATGGAAGAAATGGCCGTTATGCAGACCCATGCGCAGATCGGATTCGATCTGATGAGCCGGGTAGCCTTTCTCTCTTCCGCCGCCCAGATTGTACTCACTCACCAGGAGCGTTTTGACGGTACAGGGTATCCGCAAGGCCTGACCGGGGAAGAAATCCCCTTGGGATCAAGAGTATTTGCCGTCGCCGACACCATGGATGCCATTCTTTCAGACCGTCCTTACCGCCAGGGAATGCCTTATTCCGTCGCGCGCGATGAAATCGCTCGAAACGCTGGGAAGCAGTTTGACCCTGCGGTTGTTGCCATCTTCCTTTCGATTCCGGAAGAAGCATGGGTGAAAATCCGCAGCGAGGGTGGAGGGAATCGGTAGGGGGATCGGCACAAGCCAACTGAGAATCCGCCCCTGGGAGGAGGAAAATCTGGGGTGGACGGCCCGCTCGACTTGGCGACCCAAGCGGGTTGAAGGCGTGCTAAGAGCTTTTTCCCCGTTCTAAGTCGCCGGTTGCAAGGAGAGGAAAAACGTGAAAGTCCGGGTTATGGCTGTGGATGACGAGCCGCTTATCTTGGGTTTGCTGAAGGGGCAACTTGAAGCCATGGGGTGTGAAGTTGTCGTTGTCGGGGATAGCCGTGAAGCGCTCGAGCGATTGAAGGAAGAGAAAGTTGATGGGCTGTTTGTGGATTTGGTCATGCCCTATATGGACGGCTTCGCCCTTACCAAGGAGGCTCGCCTTTCCAAATTGAACGGACGCGTCCCGATCGTGATGCTTACCGGGATGGACGACGCTAAAACCATGCGCAAGGGGTTTGAATCGGGCGTCGATTTCTTCCTCGGCAAGCCCTTCACTCGGGAGCGGATTTACAACTTACTGCGCGCAACCCGCGGTCCGATGATAAGGGAGAAGCAACGCTACACCCGGCTGTCCTACCCCACTGTAGTTACTTGCATATGGGGATCCGACTCCTCAAAGCAGTTTCGCTCCAACAGTGTAGACATCAGTGAGGGGGGAATGATGCTGACTCCTAACGGTGGACTGTCCGTCGGCCAGGAGATAGAAGTGGCCTTCAGTCTTCCCGATATTTCCCATACCATAAGAACCGCCGCCAAGGTGGTCCGCGACATCCCGCCCTCCGCGATTGGTATCAAATTCATAAAACTCATCGACCGCGACGAAAAAGATTTGCAAAATTATATCAGCGCCCGCCTCGACGAATAACTCATACGAACACTCCTGACGTCCCGCTGGTGTGCCGTCCCAGATGATTCCCTACACGGGCAATAGAGCCCGGGTTTCTCAGTGCGCCCCAAGGGCGCAGATCACTTGTGGGTGGAAGTCCCACCCAGAT
>CAYTMD010000269.1:0-8663 GCA_964438685.1 uncultured Acidobacteriota bacterium | reverse complement strand
ATACCGCGAAAAACTCTTCAGCGCAGCACACTCCATGGTGCAGGGTGATTCGAATGCGCGAGAGCTGGCGGATTCGCTCTATGCTGATCTTTATGGGACGCGCGCGGTGGATGGCCGGCGAGTATCCAAGCTGAATTCGTTTACTGGCCGCGGCTCGCTGGAAGGGTGGCTGAGGGCCGTTCTGGCGCAGGAATATGTTAATCGCTTTCGCCGCCAACAGCGGTGTGTCAGCCTGGAAGAGCAAACCGAGGCGGGGGCGCAGTTTGAAGCGGAGACGCCCGATCCCGTGGAGGCCATCGACGTCCGTTTGCGCGAGGCGACTGACCATGCGCTCAGTTCCCTGGCAGCGGAAGACAAATTCATTTTGGCTAATTATTATCTTGATGACCGCACGCTGGCGGATATCGCCCGCCTGCTGGGCGTGCATGAATCCACCATCAGCCGCAAGTTGGAGAAGATCACGGTTGCTACAAGGAAAGCCATCCTTGCTGGTTTAATGAAGCGCGGCATGAGCAAGAAAGAGGCGGAACAGACGATGGAGGTTGAGGTTAGTCAGCTCTCCCTGGATGTGCGCCGCCGATTAATGCAAGAAAAGGGACGGCAGACCGTTCCATAATAGGAGAGCAGTAGGCAGTAGGCAACCCCGCCACCGGCGGGGGCCGGATTGAATAGTCTGTGACTTGTGTTAGTCACCGGCCGGTGGGCAGGCCTTGCGACCCCCTCACCCCCAGCCCCTCGCCCCATTGGGGGAGAGGGTGGACCGCAACGGGCGCCGTCATTAGCCGGGGCGGGACGGGCCTACGCCCGCCGAAGGGGCAGTGGTGAAGTATAACCAACGTCGGCTTCGGCCCGCAGGCGGGTGAGGGGGTCAAAGTCCAAGTGTTGCGGAAGAAGGTTGGAAGGTCGGCAGCGGGTGGTAGACAGGCGAGCAGTGGCACGAGATACTACCACTGCCCATCTGCCTGACTGCCCACCTGCCCAATCACTTTATGGCTGAGATGCCAAAAATCGTGCTCGCACGGCTGAAGGCAAAACGTGACGCGGCGAAGCCCTCCGGCGCTCCCCTGGGGCCCGCCGGCTTCCAGGGTGAAGAACATCCTGACGCCAACCTGCTCGCGGCCTTTGCGGAGAAGACCCTTACCGAGAAGGAACGCGACCTGGTGCTGATCCATTTCAGCCGATGTGCGGACTGCCGCGACATTGCCGCCCTCGCCATGCCGGAGGAATCTGAAGCGCCAGAATCCGCCCGGGTGGCGGAGAAGCGGCGCTGGAGCCCATGGCTGGTTCTTCGCTGGGGCGCGCTAGCGGCGGTGTTGGGAGCGCTTACCATCGTCGTAGTTTTGCACCCTGACAGATGGAACGGACACCGTGATATTTCCAGGGAAACACAGGCACCGGTTCCGCCGGAAAACCTCTCCATTGGCCCGCGTGCAAATCCCCCGGAGCCATCAGCCGTGTCGCCTCCAGAATCCGCCCCAGTCACAGCACGGATGGAGGCGCGGCAATCCGCCGACAAGATGGCGGCATCGGCAAATGCCTCGGAACGCCGTCGAGATTTGCCCTTGGAAGAAAAAGAGGAACAGGCCAAAGCAAGGGAGCAAGTGACATTGATGGCTTCATCCAGGGCGCCCGCACCCGTGGTTGCGTTGAACATGCCCGCCACGAAGGCTGAGAAGGACGAGAACAAAGGCGACAACGCATTCAAGGCGGAGGCTCATGCCGGACCTGCCATCCCCGCTGCGCCGGCGGGCGAACCCATGGCTGTATCCGAAACCGCAGGGAGAGCAAGCGGAGCATCACAGACTACGCAAAAAGCCATGGGCATTACAACCGCAAGTGTTGCGGAGGCGAGCAGAGGCACCGGAATCAGCACGGCACGGGCTGCCTCCGTGAAATCCGTGACTCCGTTGTCCGCTGGGTCCACCGTGAGGGTGATGGCCGCGGCGGCCACACTGGAAACGAAGGCTTCTCGCAAGGGGGGGGAATCAGGAACCGGCCAGCCCGCTGCGCTCTGGAGTGTATTGCCGGATGGAAAAGTGCAACGCTCCTCTGACGGTGGGAAGACTTTTGAGCGCATCCACATTTCCCGCGGAATAACATTTCGCGCCATTGCCGCCCTCGGCAATGATGTTTGGGCAGGCGGCGCGGGAGCACTCTTTCACTCTGCCGATGGGGGAACCACCTGGACACGCGTCGATGTTAGCTTCGCTGGGAACATTCTCACCGAGGACATCTCAGCAATTCTATTGCCCACTCCGCAGCACCTCACCGTCATCACCACTTCCGGATCGCGATGGCTCAGCGAAGACAACGGCCTGCACTGGCAGAGACAACCCTGAGGCGGAAAAACGAAATTCGAAATCAGAAATTCGAAAATCGAAACTCGCGACGAACGCGTAGCGCGGACCACAGTTTTTGCGGTCCGCGGCTCTTCTCTCGCAAAAACCACATAACTTGTAGATGGGCACCCGCTATCGAGTTTGGCAGTCGGACCTCGGGAAGGACCGCAGACCTCAAAAGCGGTGGTCTGCACCACGCGTGCTCCCCTCGTAGGGGCACCCCTAAGCGTGATTGCGGGCCCTCAAATAGGCGGTCCTCAAGCGTATAATATAAGGTGAGGTACACAAGGCTGGGAATTCGCCGCCAAGATATTGGCGGATTTGGATTTTCGAATCTCCAGTTTCGATTTTCGAGTTTCGATTTTCCAGTTTCGTGTTTTTCTAAAGATGGCCACTTTAAAGGATGTTCTAAACGCCAATGTTCGCGAAGGCGAGCTCTACGAAAAGCTCGACCGGGGATTTGTGCGCTGCTTCGCTTGCGGCCATTGCTGCCGCATTCCGGAAGGGCAATTGGGCGTGTGCAAAGTCCGCTTCAACGAGGGCGGTAAGTTGCAGGTGCCCTGGGGTTACGCCGCCGGAGTGCAGTGCGACCCCATCGAAAAAAAGCCCTTCCACCACGCCTATCCCGGCGCGCTTGCTTACAGTTTTGGCATGCTCGGCTGCGACCTGCACTGCGCCTACTGCCAGAATTGGGTCACCTCCCAAGCGCTGCGCGACCCGCAAGCAGTCTCACGCCCGGTCCACGCGACGCCACAGGAGCTTGTTCGCGATGCCGTGCAACAAGGCGCCAAAGTTCTGGTCAGCACCTACAACGAGCCTCTGATTACCAGCGAGTGGGCTGTCGCCATTTTCAAGGAGGCCAAAGCAACGGGACTCGTCACCGGGTACGTCTCCAACGGAAACGGCACGCCGCAAGTGCTCGAATACCTGCGCCCGTGGGTGGATCTCTACAAAGTCGACCTGAAAAGTTTTGACGATCGCCACTATCGCGAGCTTGGTGGGCGCATCGGGCCCATCCTCGACACGATTCGCAGCCTGCACCAGATGGGAATCTGGGTTGAGATCGTTACGCTGCTTGTTCCCGGCTTCAACGATTCCGATGATGAGCTAAACCGGCTTACGGAATTCGTGGTGAGCATTTCTCCTGATATTCCCTGGCACGTCACCGCATTCCACAAGGATTACAAGATGACGGACCCGGCCAGCACGCAGCCGCGCGACCTCGTGCGGGCAGCGGCAATCGGCAGGGCGGCCGGGCTGAAGTTTATCTATGCGGGGAATCTACCAGGCCGGATCGACGATCTTGAAAACACCTACTGCCCCGAGTGCCATGAATTGCTGATTGAAAGATTTGGTTATCACATTTTGGATTATCGCCTGACATCAAAAGGCACATGCCCTAAATGCAGCACCGCGATCCCAGGACGCTGGGCGGAGAAGTTCGAAGGTCAAATCGCCGACCTCCCTTATTTGCCTCGACGGCCGCGGGGGGAGAGAAATAGGCAGTAGGCAATAAGCGGTAGGCAGAAGGCGGATCAGAGTCGAATGGTTAAGAATTCGGTGAAACCCCAGGTCTATTTGGAAACGACGGTTCCAAGCTATCTCGCGGCCAGACCTAGCCGCGATCTGCTGGTGGCCGCCCACCAACAAATAACTCGGGAGTGGTGGGAATCACGACGCACGGGCTTTGAGCTATACGTGTCGGAGCTTGTAATCCAAGAGGTGCGTTCGGGCGACAGCCTGCTCGCCAACCGGCGCCTGGAGTTTCTTGCAGGTGTCCCAGTCTTGGCGCTCACCAACGAGGTACTGGAACTAGCCGAAGATCTGGTCAATAAAGGCCCGATTCCACGGAAGGCGGCCGCCGATGCGGCTCACATTGCAATCGCCGCAGTTTATGGCTGCCAGTACCTCTTGACATGGAACTGTCGCCACATCGCCAACGCCGAACTTCATCGAGCAATACGATATGTTATCGAGCATAATGGGTATGACGTCCCGAGCTTATGCACTCCGGAAGAACTTATGGGCGAGGATAAAACATGAAATGGGAAGACGAAATCGTCGAAGAGGTGCGCAAGGTTAGAGATGCCTATGCCGCGCAGTTTGATTACAATCTCGAACGTATGTTCAAGGACTTAAAGAAGAAAGAGGAGCAGGACCCTGCGCCGCGCGCAGGCTTGAAACCCCTGAAGCGGCATGAGCAGGGCGCAGGGAACCCGGAGTAGGAATTTACTCTGCCCGCTGCCCACTGCTTTCTGCCGACCGCCTTCCCCTACCGAATGCCATAAAACAGATACCCCGGCCCCACACGCATATGGTGAATCAGCGCATCCGGCGCGACGGCGGCTAGCAGCAGCCCGCCGACCGCCTGCGCCAGAGCCAGGGGCCAGATGTTGCGATAGCGCGCGAAGATCTCCGCGAAGACAATTCCGGCAAGAAGTGTGGCGGCCATCAGGACGGGGTTGGGAATGTGCGTGGCACTGAACATGATGCCAACGAGAGCGGACCTCAGATGCCGGTTGTGAATGACCAGCATCAAACGGTTATTAAAATAAGACTGCGTCAGGTATTGCTGAAAGACGCACCAACTGCCATACCCCAAAAGGAGGATCAGCGATTGCCAGGTCGGCCACAGCAGCGCCAAATGCTTGCGGGTAAAGCCATAGTAGAGCATCGGCAGGTACAGAAGGATGGCCAGAGGCAACACTCTAATCGCACTAGGGCCGATGTCGGTGCGGCCGAGGCCGAGCCCGCGCACGGTATCCCGGCGCAGCACATGGCTCAAGAGAATTAATGCCAAAAGAGCAATCCAGATGTGAGGGTACGGATGCTGCAAGCGCCAGATGTATGCGAGAATTCCGGCGAACATCAACACGACTTCAAATGCCGCGGCAACGGGGCGGCGAGCACTGGCACCGGCTTCCCTTTCTTCGTCTGAAGCGACCTGACTCATCAATTCTCCGGTCCCCATTGTACTCCCGAAAGTTGTCGCGATGAGGCATTGCGGAAGTCCATTCAGAATCTCAAAAAAAATCGCTAAGGGGTAACCACCCCGTCGCTCAGCGCGCCACCCCTCCTGAATCAGGAGGGGAGTTCTTAAAGTGTTCCCCTTCTCAGATGAGGAGGGGTGGCGCGCTGAGCGACGGGGTGGTGCTGAAAAACATAGTGCTGATCAGAAGTATTGCGGAGCCGGGGTGATGCTGAGCAACGGGGTGCTAACTTTCCGGAAGATCGGAAACGCCACGCTCGGAAGAGTCGGGCGCGGCGGGCGGCGTGGTTCGAAAAGGAAACATCAGGCAGAACGTTAAATAGAGAATCAGCGCAAGGGCGATTCCAACACACTCCAGAACCGCCATACGCAAAAACCTGCTTGCGGGCAAGCCCAGGTGGGAGCGAAGCCAAATCCACATGCAATCGTCGTACACGTAGGGAGCGAGGCGGCAATCGCGCGTGGCCAGGTCAGCCGCGTGCAGGGCCAGGCCCACGACAACGACACCCACAACAATGCGCAATGCTTTTTGCATGGTTCCTGCCAGTGATTCTAACTTCCCAACTTGCCGCGCGCCAAATTAAGCAAACCTCTTTTCGAGCATCTCCATAGCCGCTGCAATTTCGAACTTGTCCACCGTGTAGTTAAGGGGGCCAAAGTGCGGGCTGCGGGCTGTCATGTCCGCAACGCGCAACACAAGGTCGCAATCGAAAGGCAGGTTCAGAGCCTTTAACGAGGGCACCAAACCTAATTGCCCAAAAAAGGAGATAACACTCTCCAGTTCCTTCTTGGGGCATTTCTCCACAATGAGCTGCACCACGATGGCGTAACCCACTTTTAAACCGTGCAGAACGTTGTGGCTCTCCTTGATCAGCGTCATGCCGTTGTGCAGGGGGTGGGCGATGGAGGTGAACAGAGTTCCCTTGGAAAGACTCTGGATCATTCCTGTCAGAAGGATAGTGAGGTCAAGGGTGTGGACCAGAGCGTCTTCCACGCGGTGTTCGTTGTTCAGGCGTACCGCTTCAATGGCATATTTTTTGTGGCCGTTGTAAAGGACTTCCGCCAGTTGAAATGCCGCCACGGTTGGGGCATCGGGATTCTGTACGTTTGGAACTACCGAGCGACCTTCATACCATTTGGCCAGGGAATCAAGAATGCCCGCGCGCAAATACATGGTCGGCGTTTTCGTGATGATGTTCGGATCCACCAGGACAAGGCTGGGATTCGTGGGTTGAAATTGGATCTTTTGAAATACTCCGCGGTCAGTGTAAATAATCGAAAGAGCTGTTGTTGCCGCGCAGGTTGCGGCAATGGTCGGGATACAAACCACCGGCAGGTCGAGATCCGCAGCCGC
The DNA here is from genome assembly GCA_964438685.1 of uncultured Acidobacteriota bacterium. Lineage (GTDB taxonomy): Bacteria > Acidobacteriota > Terriglobia > UBA7540 > UBA7540 > Bog-366. The sequence goes on along the minus strand of CAYTMD010000269.1, from coordinate 1,981 downwards.
CTGTTTGGCGGCGTCAATTGACTTCCCTCCCCCGACGCCCACAATCACATTGGCCTTGTGCTTCTGCGCACCGGCTTTGATGGCGGCAATATTGGGGCGGCTGCATTCACCCGTAAACAGGTGCTTGTGCCAGGCAATGCCAGCTTTGTCGAGTGATTTGGTAAGCGGCGCTTGCGCGGATGCCAGTGCCTTCTCACCACCACTGATCAATGCGCGATTTCCCCAGGGTGCAATACTCTCGCCAGCCTGGCGGAGAATACCGGCGCGATTCACATACTGAGAGGGCCCGGTACGAACAAAGGTCATGCGGGTTTGCGAAGCTTCTTTGGACATTTACCTTCCTGATGGTTGTTGACTTTCCGGACAGACGCGCCGCCCTGAAAGCATCCCGTTAATTTGTGCCGTTTCGTTTGGTGGTTCCGGGCCGTCTCGGCAAACGGAACGGACGCCGCTCAAACCTGGGGCGCCCAACATCATACCCCAAAGAGCGCCCATTTGGCCGCGATGGTGAGGAAAGTTGATATCCTTAGTGGGCAGCAGCAAACTTGATTTGGCCCGCCGCGTGGATGGCGATATCAACGGTATCATTCACGCGGAGGAACAGCGTGCTGGGATTCTTTAAGCCCCAGCTCACGTAGGGGATGGTGAATTGTGTGTCGGCAGTCAACTGTTCTCCCGCCAAATGGGCCTGAATGACCAGGGCCAGTGGATGACTTGATCCGTGCATCGTAAAAGTTCCCAAGACCTGGACCTTGAAGTCTCCCTGGGGCAGAACCTGCCCCTGCACCTGCTGGGGAATGAAGGTGATTTCCGGGTATTGCGCGCTTTGCAGAATGTCCTTGTGCATCTTGTGGTCGCGCGCATGACTGCCGCTATCGCCGCTGGTGGCGTCAACCACCACCATGCCGCTGGCGTGTCCTGTGGCAGGATCGAATTTCACGATCCCATGCTTGAGCTTGAACACCCCGTGCACGGTATGGAGAACATCCCCCAGGGTGAAACTCACCTGGGTTTGCGCAGGATCGAGTTCCAAGACCGCCTCTTGCGCCATTGCCGGAGATGCCATTGAGAGCGCAAGCTGCGCCAATACCAACGTGAAGAAGTACTTTCGCAGCAGATTGAGATTCATCATGAGTGTTTGGGCCCGTGGATTTGGATTATTAACTTGGACTGGAAAGCAGCCGCCAACCTAATTTAAAGATATTGCCGAAACCAAGCGTCCGGGGAGAAAAGGTCCCGGCATGAACAGCCAGCAGCCGCTCGAATAAGTGAGGCTCCTTCGCAAGCACGTCGATGGCCCGGCGGCGGAGCCAGGCGCGGTTCTCCATGGCCAGCAGAATCCTGGACATGATCTCTGGCGGGCGATTGATGCGCCGGTGCGCCGAATCGTAACGGGCAAGGTCATCATTTGCCAGCGCCTCGCTTAAAGCGGTTGCCTGCTGGAAGGCCAGCCCCAGTCCCTCACCGGTTAGGGAATCCACCGAGCCCGACGCGTCACCGACCAAAGCGAAAGGTCCCCGGCTAACCTTGCGGATAATTCGCAAAGCTGAAACAGCTCCCAGATCCTTGGTGATGGCCTGGCACCCTTCCAGTCTTCTGCTGATTTCCGGGAATTGGGTGAGCGCTTCTTTCAGGCGGATCTGCGGCGAGCGGGAGGTTACCACCAGACACACTTCGTCCGGGGTCACGGGAGTAACGACGATCTGGCAATTACTTCCCCAATAGACCTCCACGAAGTCTGTCCACGGCGCGAGTCGAAAATGCTGCCGGAAGCCGAAGCGAGTTTCCTGCGGGAGGCCTCGATCCAGTCCGGCCCACTTACGCACCAGGGAGTTTTGCCCGTCGGCTCCAACGGATTGCCGGCGACCGCGGCGCCTTCCTCGGACAGACGCTTAAACCAAGCCATCCATTGGTCGGAAATCTTCTGCATTTGTTCCGGCGAAAGACCTTTGTGCCAATCATTGCCGCGGAAGATGAGCAG
>CAYTMD010000268.1:0-8668 GCA_964438685.1 uncultured Acidobacteriota bacterium | reverse complement strand
CGGAGCCAACGGCGACGGCGTACCAGCCGTCGGGCTCGAGGCCCTCAATGGCGAACTTGATGGCCGGTTGTCCCGTTCGCGGGTCCAACATCGCGACACGCAGGCGGTAGCTTCCCGGCTTCAGTGTTTCTGGTATGTAAATAGTGCCATCAAATACAGCGTCACCGGGCAGCCACTTGCGAACATCGACCGGCAATTTGATCTTCGCGCTGCTGCTCGCAGAACATAGCTCGAATGTCAGATCGTACGGACGATAAACAGGCGCCACTCCTGCGTTCAGCCACCACATGTGAACCGGCTGCATCGTGCCGGTCAGAACGACTTTGGGATACTCCAGCCGCCGCAGGATGAATCGGTAACCCATTTTCATCTGGAAGTCGTCGAAGGCCTTCTTCCACTCCGGCGGGATCGTCGACGACTTGATATTCACAGATGACACGTGCCATCGCAGCCCCTGGGCGAGGATGTAATCCAGGTCATAGCCCTTTTCTTTCCAGCCGCCCGGCACCCAACAGGTCTCGAGTGACACGGGGCTGCGCTGCCACACGTCCTGAATATCCGCGCGGACAATCTGCTGTGGATAGAAATCCAGCATGTGGCACCAACGCGCACCAGTGGTGCTGCGCATGTCACCCCAACAATCCAGCCGCCAGCCCGCGCCGTGTTCAGTTCCATACGCCAAGGCTCTTTCTTCGTCGAAATTCATCAGAAGTGGCGTTCGCTTGAACGCTTCCAGCCAGAGATCCAACAGTTTCTTCTGCACGTCGAACGCTGGCATGTAATCGCTCCAGCCTTCACCCCAATAGCCGACCGAAGAGATGTCAACACTGTCCAAATCCGGATGCCCGTCGTAGCGCTCCCCTGCCTCGGCCACCACGGCTCCCCAGTACTTCAAATACAATGGGTCGGCGAAGTCCGGCTGCCAGATCTTCCCGTCCTTGTCAGTCGCGCGGTTCGCTCGCTGCGCCCCCGACTTTTGATACCACTCCGGCAGCGGATGCTTCTGATCGTAGGGCATCAATCGGATGGCTAGTGCCTGGTGATGCGCGCGCGCCTCACGCAAAGCCGCATCGATAATCTCCCAGCGTACTTTGCCTTGTTCAGGTTCGAGGGTCTCCCAGAACCAACGGCAATAGGAAATGGAGGACATGGGGAAATCCACCGCTCCTGCTCCCGGCGGCAATTTTCCAACGGGGCCTTCTTCCGACCAGCCGAGGCCGGGGTTGATCCCATCCCCATTGAAGCGTTGGAAAGTCTCGATCCCCATGCCCGGATTCACCAGCACGGCGTCAATTTCTTTGGGACGGAGGACAGTCGTTTCCGACTGTGCGCACGCGTTCACCGCGCATGCCAGGAGAAAACAGACAACCAAAATCAATCGACTTGACATGACAGCTCCTCGCCCAGCACATGAAATTCACCGGACCTCGATCGGTGCAAGGTCGTACCAGCCGTCGGGTTCGAGACCCTCAATGGCGAGCTTGACGGCGGGCTGCCCCGTTCGCGGATCGAGCAGCGCCACCCGCAGGCGGTAGCTTCCCGGCTTCAGGCTCTCTGGAATATTAATTGTGCCGTCGTATCCTGCGTCGCCTGGCAGCCACTTGCGAATATCAACCGGCAATTTGATCACCGTGCTGCCGCTGCCTCCGTGCAGCTCCACGGCTAGTTTATAGGGCCGATAAACCGGCGCCACTCCCGCGTTCAGCCACCACATATGAACCGGTTGCATCGTTCCGGTCAGAACAATTTTGGGATACTCCAACCGCCGCAGGATGAATCGATAACCCAGTTTTTTCTGAAACTCGTCAAAGGCTTCCTTCCACTCCGGCGGAATTGCCGACGACTTGATGTTCACCGACGACACGTGCCAGCGCAGCGCTTGGGCGAGGATGTAACTCAAGTCGTAGCCTTCCTTTTTCCACCCACCCGGCACATCGCAGGTCTCGAGCGACACTGGACTGCGCTGCCAGATTTTTTGTATTCCGGCGCGAACAATCTGTTGAGGGTAAATATCCAGCATTTCCGGAGGGAAAAAAGGGTTGTCGGAGGAGGTTCGCATATCGCCCCAGCAGTCCAGCCGCCAGCCCGCACCGTGCTCTGTTCCATACGCCAAGGCTTTTTCTTCGTCGAAATTCATCAACAACGGTGTGCGTTTGAATGCTTCCAGCCAGATATCCACCAGTGTCTTCTGCACTTCGAACGCAGGCATGTACGGGCTCCACCCCTCGCCCCAATAGCCGACCGAAGAGATGTCCACACTGTCCAAGTCCGGATGCCCGTCAAAACGTTTGCCTGCCGCTGCCACCACGGCTCCCCAATACTTCAGGTACAACGGATCGGCGAAGTCCGGCTGCCAGATATTCCCGTCCTTGTCATTAGCTTGGTTCGTTCGCCGTGCCCCGGAGTTTCGATACCAGTCCGGCAGAGGGTGTTCCTGGTCGTAGGGCATCAACCGAAACGCCAGAGCTTGATGGTGCGCGTGCGCCTGACTCAGGGCCTCGTCCAGAATCTCCCAGCGCACGTGCCCTTGCTGCGGCTCCAGCGTTCCCCAGAACCAGCGACAATAGGAAATGGAAGACACGGGGAAATCAACATTGCCTGACACGGGCGCCAATCGCCCGACCGGGCCATCCTCGGACCAGCCCAGGCCCGGGTTGATCGCATCCCCGTTGAAGCGCTGGAAGGTCTCAATCCCCATGCCCGGATTTACTAATACCGCGTCGATCTCCTTGGGTCGGACGACGGTAGTTTCCGTCTGCGTCCACCCATTGACAGCGCACGCCAGGAACATAAAGGCAACCAAAACCGATCGCGATGATATCGTCGGCCTTCGCCTCTTCAGACTGTACTCGGACTTCCGCTCGCCCATTTTTTTGCCCCCAACGAGCACGCCCGTAGGCGCCAATGTAAGCTCGTTGTATCACATTGAAGGAAAGACGGTCGTAAAATGTTTCTTTTGCTTGCGATGTCTTGCGGTAGAATCCGATTTCTGCTTGCTTGCCACCCGAAATCTGCGCACGGGTGCGCAGATAAGGGCAATCCTCGCCGGAGGGCCCTGATGAATCGAATATTTCGCTGCGCAATATTGACAGGGGTTCTTGCCTTTGCTTCCCAGGTCACACAGGCCCAAGTACTTCTCACCCAGGGTGACCTTCGGGTAACTCAAGACTCATCAGAATTAGAGCGGATGCTGCCGGACTACTTGAACAAACTGGCACAGGGCGCCACCGAAAAGCGATTGGCGCGCTTCAACCAAATCCGGAATGAAGCCGACTTCCGCAACTGGCAGGAAGCCAACCGCCGGACTTTTCTGGATTTGATTGGAGGCTTGCCTGCCGAGCGTTCGCCGCTCCACGCGCGCGTAACCGGGGAGATTTCCCGCGAGGGGTATGTCATCCGCAAGGTCATTTTTGAGAGCCTGCCCGAATACTATGTGACGGCAAACCTCTATATTCCGACCACAGGCAATGCACCGTTCCCAGCCATTCTTACGCCGTGTGGCCATTCCCCGAACGGGAAAGCCTACGATGTGTACCAGCATCTCTTCATCGGGCTTGTGAAGAGGGGGTACATTGTCCTTAGCTACGATCCGATGGGGCAAGGCGAGAGGTATCAATACTGGAACTTTCTTCAGCAGGAGACCTTGTTGAAGGATCCCGACTCCCAGCATGCCATGGCAGGTCTTCAAGAAATCCTTCTGGGACAGAACCTGGCACGCTACTTCATCTGGGATGGGATCCGCGGCCTCGATTACCTCGCGAGCCTTCCCGAAGTGGATGCCTCGCGCCTCGGGGTGACCGGCAACTCCGGAGGCGGCACGCTCACGACTTACATCTCCATGCTCGATCCTCGAGTCAAGGCGGCCTCGATTGTCACGTTCATCACCTCCTTGCCCAAGAAGATCGAAGCACGCAGCCTGGATGCGGATGCCGATCCGGAGCAGGACATTCCCGGCCTCCTGGCGGCAGGCCTCGACCATACCGAATTCGTGGGAATGATTGCTCCGCGGCCCGTGCTGATTGGAGCCGCCCGGCGTGATTTCTTCCCGATCGAGGGGACACGCCAAACCTTCGCCGAGGTCCAATCTCTATACAAGAAACTCGGTGACCCCGAACGCATCAAGATGGTGGAGTTTGATCACCGCCACATGTATAGCCAGTCGCTCCGTGAAGCTACTTACGCCTGGTTCGACCACTGGTTGAAAGGCGTCGATGCCGAGGCCCACGAGCCGGAAATCGTCACAGAGAAGGATGCGACCCTGCAATGTACTCCGACCGGCCAAGTGATTACTTCTCTGGGCGGGAAGAGGGTTTACGATTTCAACCGGTCGCAGGCGGAACAAGAACTGCCCCTGCTGGGCTCGCGGCGCGCGTCTTCCGACTTTCGCGGAACTCTTGCCGGGAAAATCCGCAACCACTTGGCTCTGCCTGGTGCTGCGACAGCGCCGATTGCCAAGCCTATTGCAATAAGTGAAGTCGGGGATTTCGTAGTGGAAAAGTTGCTACTCGAGACCGAACCCGGCATCTCCGTCCCAACTCGGGTGATTCATCGGAAAGGATTGCAAGGGAGGGCGCATGCCGTGGTCTATCTGCGAGATCGTAGGGGAGAAAGCGATCGCCCGGCTCTCTTTGCATCGCTGGCCGAGCAAGGTCAAGTTGTGGCCGTAGCGGATGTCCGTGGATTCGGAGAGACTTGGGCACCTCGCGACGTGCGCGAGCAGGAAGCAGATTACTTTCATCCGCGCGATGCAATGGATGCGGACTTTGCCTACGCGGCGTTCTTGCTGGGGCGCCCGCTTCTGGGAATGCGCGCGGGTGACGCCCTCGGGGTGGTTCGCTACTTGCGCACGCGACCGGACGTTGATCCTAAGCGCGTGGCGATAGTCGGAAGAGGCTGGGCGGGAATCACGGCGCTCTTCGCCGCCTCTCTCGACGCGGAGATTTCGGCTGCGGCTGTGGAAGCGGTGCCCGCGTCTTACGGCGCACTGGCCACAGCGGAGATCTACGAGCAGCCCGCCTATTTTCTGCTCTCTGGTGCCCTCCAGGACTTCGATCTCACCGACGTTCTTGCCGCTCTCGCTCCCCGGCCACTGTTGCTATTGAACCCTCAGGACCCGCTGACTCGAAAAATGGTCAAGCAAGAAGCGCTCGCGGCCTTGGTGCGAGTCCGTGGTGCGTATGACGAGGCGAGGGCGTCACAAGCACTCGCCGTCAAGGTTGAGCCTCTGGATACGGACGTGCCAAAAGTGCTGGAAGAATGGCTCCGCGCGCTCGATTGACCATGCCGGCTTCGCTGAGCTCGGGAGGGCTAATTCAGTACGGCTGTTCAACTTGGATCATTGCGCGATTGAACGGGATGCAGGATGTCGTCGCTCAGATGGTCCTCGTTTTGTTTGGGAATCGGCCAAGTCTTCGTTCAACTCCGCTTCCGACTCGCAGGAGAGCCGACCTTTGGTTAGTTCGAGAGCGCGGTAAAGAATGTCACTGGTTCTGGCGCTGGAAGTTCAAGATCGCCGACCGGGAGGTTCGCTTCAATCCTGACAAGTACGGCTGGCCCTGGGGACGGTTAGCCTCGACAACGTTTTCCGGCTCATGCTACAGTTTCAAGCTCCGATGATTCCCAAGTACTTAGCGACTCTCGCCCTCACCGTGTCCCTCGTCACGTTTGCGGCCTCCTCGCTGCAATTCGCGACCCGCTCCCAAGTCCTTGCAGGTAAAGCGGTGGACGAGGCTTTGCAGATCGAATTTACCATCGACTCCGATAGCAGCCACACCTACAAGATAAGCCCCCGCATCAAGCAGTTTCTGGAAGACCACATCAGTTTTTATACAGAAGGCCCCGCGCGCGTCGTTTCGGCCAAAGTGGAAATTGCGCCTAAGGACGTGTCCTGGACCGAGAACCACTCCACCATCACCTCCACCGGCGCGGCCATGGCCGCTCGACTCCAGTGGGATACTCCCGCCGATTCCGCGAATGGTGCCCACGGCAAGATTTACCTCAACTTCCCCGAAGTTCCCGGGGTCGAACGGAAAGTCCCCACATTTCATTCCGGCGGATATCAGAAAGACGACAAGGGCCGCTACGTCGTCCGCGAAGTGACGACTTACCGGGACGCATTCCTGCTTTCCTTTGCCCGGTTCGTCTTCGCCCTGGCGGCCGGCGTGCCCTTCGGCGTGCTACTGCACACCATCTTCTGGGCATTCGTATTGAAGGGTGAGAAGCGCTCGCGTGTTGCGGAGCTCCCACCTCAGGGCTCTGGAATGCCTCGAACGTTTTACCCCAACCCCATCGCGGAGTGGACCATCTGGCTGATTGTGTTCGGCATCGGCGCGTTTCCTGCCAGCCTGCTGGCATTATTTACCGTCCTTGACGGATTTATGAGTTCCACTTTCATCTGGGTTATCTACATTATCATGGGGGTCACCGCAGCCATCGCCCTCCTCGTCGCCTACTTTACCGGCAAATCCCTCTTAACCGTCCGCATCGACACCAATGGCATTTCTTACGCCCGCGGCTGCGGCGATTTACAGTGGCTCAACGCTGCCTGGAGCGACATTCTCCAATTTAAGCAGAAATCCCGCACCTATCGTGGCAGCAAGACGTATTGGATTGAACTCGAATTCAACGACAAGCGGAAAAAACTCAAGATCGCACAATCCATTGAGGGCTATCATGCCCTGCGCGACATCCTGCGGGGTGTGTTCACAGCTAAAGAACAGAGTTGATTCATTCGCGCTGAATCTTTAGCCAGAATTTCCGTTTTCAGTTTTCGCCCAGCGAGATACGTACACCCGAGTGCAAGGTCCAGTCGAGTTTTAAGTGCAGGGTGCTTCCACGGGCCATGGACCGGTCACCGCGTGGAACTGTTCGACCATAGTCAGACACCCCCCGCAAAGCGGGTAGCATGATAAGTAGGACCACCTCAAAGGCGGTCACCTGTTAGTTTAGGCGCCGCGCCGAGGCCGCCTTGGTTATGGATTCAAAACTGTCCTCCGGCTCCATCCACTTCTTCCCGTTTGCGGATGTATCGGCGGACTTGCTCCAACAAGTTCTCTTCCTCGCCGGGGCGCAGTTCCACCTTGCCAGGAAGCGCGTAGATGAACTCGATGCCGGGTGGCTGGTGCGGCGCGATGTGGAGCGGATTTTCGAGTACCGCGCCAGCCAGATTTGTGCGATCTTCAAAGCACATTCTCTGTAATCTCCCCGGCGGCGGCGCTTCTCGGAGTCGTGATGGGAATCATTGGGCATTCTGAAATCTCGCCTCTGATCTTACTGACCGGCGGCACAGGCTACATTGGGGGCAGGCTGCTGAAGGCACTGGAGGCAAAGGGTCGGCCGGTCCGTTGCCTTGCGCGCCGCCCTGAATTCCTACGAGGCCGGGTGGGGCCGGGGACCGAAGTAGTAAGTGGCGACTGCCTGGACTCCGGTACTCTTCCACCCGCGATGGCTGGTGTGCACACGGCCTATTACCTCGTACATTCAATGGGCTCGCCACGAGACTTTGAGGATGATGATCGGCAAGCGGCAAAGAATTTCGTCAACGCCGCCCGCCAGGCGAGTGTCCAGAGAATCGTTTATCTGGGCGGTCTGGGTGAACCATCCTCAGGACTCTCCTCTCACCTGAGAAGCCGCCAGGAGGTGGGCGAGATTCTTCGGAGCTCCAACGTACCGGTGGTGGAGTTTCGAGCCTCAATCATTCTCGGTTCTGGAAGCCTCTCGTTCGAGATGATCCGAGCTCTGGTCGAACGACTACCGGTTATGATCTGCCCACGCTGGGTTTCGACGCCAGCCCAGCCCATTGCCATCGAGGATGTGGTGGCGTATTTGCTCGAAGCGCTGTCTTTACCAGCTATGGAAAGCCAAGTCTTCGAAATTGGCGGTGCTGATCAGGTTTCGTATGCCGATATCATGCGCGAATACGCGCGCCAGCGAGGCCTTCGTCGCTGGATGGTCTCCGTCCCCGTGCTAACTCCACGCCTTTCCAGCCTGTGGTTGGGACTCGTGACTCCTCTCTATGCTCGTGTGGGGCGCAAACTCGTTGACAGCCTCAGGCATCCAACGATCGCGCGTGACGCGTCGGCCGCTCGCATATTCGGTGTTCGGCCACGGGGGTTACACGACGCCATGGAAAGGGCTTTGCATAACGAGGACGCCGAGTTTGCGCAAACCCGGTGGTCGGATGCTCTCTCCTCGGGGGGCCGCCTGCAGCCGTGGGGGGGGTTACGGTTTGGCTCCAGACTCGTGGATTCCCGAACCATTCAGGTCAAAGGTCCACCCAAGTTGGCATTCGCTCCGATCAGGCGCATCGGAGGAACCACCGGCTGGTATTTTGGGAACTTTCTGTGGCGATTGCGAGGCTTCCTCGACCTTCTTGCCGGTGGTGTGGGGCTGCGCCGTGGTCGCCGGGACCCAGAAACACTTCAAATCGGCGATACCCTGGATTTCTGGCGCGTGGAAGAGTTCGATGCTGACCGGCGTCTGCGACTCGTGGCCGAAATGAAAGTGCCAGGGAGAGCTTGGCTGGAATTTGAGGTCACATACGATTCCGCAAACTCCACGATCCGGCAGACCGCCATCTTTGACCCGCTGGGTCTTTTCGGGCTGATCTATTGGTATGGGCTCTACCCAGTCCATCGTTGGATTTTTGCGGGCATGCTGCGTAACATTG
>CAYTMD010000267.1:0-8690 GCA_964438685.1 uncultured Acidobacteriota bacterium | reverse complement strand
CAAGGTTCAGCCCGCATAACAGGCTGCGCCAGTTTTACTGCCGGCAGTCATTTCGGTAGTATCTGTGACAGTTTGACCATCCCTTCCACTCTGGCGTTGACATCGTCGTCAATTCGGCTTTCAATGGTGGCCTGCCGGACGCCGCATTGGATTCAGAACCTGGGCTTATCCAGCGGCAAAAATGCTCCGGTTATACCCCTGGCGAGAGGAATCACTGTGCACCCACTGGACACAATCCTGAAACCGCAATCCATTGCCGTGGTGGGCGCATCCCGCCACGAGGGATCCATCGGCCGCGAAATACTGCACCAGCTCATCGAGTTTGATTTCCACGGCAAACTCTTTCCGGTGAACTCGAAGGCAGATTTTATCCACTCCATCAAGGCCTTTCCCAGCGTGGCTTCAATTCCCGACCCGGTGGACCTGGCCATCATTGTGGTGCCGCGCGGCGACGTGCTGAGCGCCATCGATGATTGTGGGAAGAAAGGCGTAACGGGCCTGGTGGTGATTACCGCGGGCTTTTCCGAGACCGGCGAAGAAGGCAAGGAGTTCGAATCGCACTTGGCGGAACGCGTGCGGCAATATGGCATGCGGATGATTGGGCCGAATTGTATGGGGGTCATCAACACCGACCCCGCGGTTCGCATGGACGCCACCTTTGCCCCCACCCTGCCCCTGGCGGGACGCATTGCTTTCATGTCGCAGAGTGGCGCGCTGGGTGTGGCCATCCTGAACATCGCGCGGCAGCTCGGCATCGGGTTTTCCTATTTCGTGAGCCTGGGCAACAAGACCAACGTTTCCGGAAACGATTTATTGCAGTATTGGGAGGACGATCCTCAAACGGATCTGATCCTGATGTACCTGGAATCGTTCGGGAATGCCAAGAAATTCATGCAAATTTGCCGGAGGATTTCCAAGCGCAAGCCCCTGTTGGTGGTAAAAGGTGGCCGCACGGAAGCGGGAGTACGTGCCGCCACATCTCATACCGGAGCGCTGGCCGCACGCCAGGGACTCGACGTTGCCACTGGCGCCTTGCTGGAACAGTGCGGAGTGGTCCGCGTCAACACGGTGGAAGAGTTGTTCGACCTGGCAATGGCTTTCTCCATGAATCCCCTGCCAAGGGGAAACCGCCTGGGAATTCTCACCAATGCCGGCGGACCCGCCATCATGGCTACCGATGCGGCCACTGCTCTAGGCCTGAGCATGGGAACGTTTTCCGAACGAACGTGCCGCGAACTCCGTCGGTTACTGCCACCCGAAGCGAGCGTCCAAAACCCCGTCGATATGACTCCCCAATCGGATCGCAGCAAGTACGATGCCTGCGCGCAGATTCTATTGGAAGATGATGGCATTGACATGCTGCTGGTGGTTTTTGTTCCCCCCATGATGATCAACGCCATGGACATCATCCGCGGCCTGGAGCAGTTGCGCCACAAGTATTTGAAGCCCATGGTGGGAGTCATCATGGCGACAGAAGAATTCTTTGTGGAGCTGAATCGCGATCATCCCAACCATATGGCGTTATATATTTTCCCGGAATCGGCGGTGAACGCCCTCGCGGCTCTCAATCACTATCGCGAATGGCGCGAAAAGCCTCTGGGTGAATGCAAACGTTTCGAAGTTCGTAAAGGCGCGGCGGACGAGATAATTCAAGAGGCGCGGCAACAAGGCCGATCGGAATTATCCGGCGAGGAAAGCCTGCGCTTGATTGGCTGTTATGGAATTCCGGTGGCGGAATCCATTCCGGCTGCGAATCCGGAAGAGCTTAAACGAGTGGCCCGGGATCTTCGCTACCCGGTCGTCCTCAAAGCGGTAGCGCCCGACCTGGTCCATAAGATGGATATCGGCGGCGTGATTACCGATCTCCGCACCCCGGAGGAGTTGGTGGCAGCCGCAGAGAAAATGACAGAGTCGGTCATCCGTCATCGAGGGGGCACAGCAGCGGGAGGTAACCTGGGGTTCCTGATGCAGGAATATGTGCGCGGCGGCCGCGAAGTGATCGTGGGCATGAGCCATGACCCCAAGTTTGGCCCGCTGGTGATGTTCGGGTTGGGAGGAATATACGTGGAGACGGTGAAGGACGTGGTTTTCCGCGTGCCGCCCCTCACGGACCTGGAAGCGCATGACATGATTCGGCACATTCGTGGCTACGGCCTGCTGCGCGGCGTGCGCGGAGACGCCCCGGTGGATTTTGACGCGCTGGCGGAGATCCTGCAGCGTTTTTCGCAGCTCGCCGAGGACATGCCGGAAATCGCGGAGATTGAAATCAACCCGCTGCTGGTATTTCCCCACGCAGCGGACTTCCGCGCCGTCGATGCGCGCGTTCGCCTGGCCGGGGACCGGAAAGAGCGGGCTTGACCGGAAATCCAAATCAGCTCCGCCCCGGAATCGTGGCCCCCGCAAGGGCTTCCATTTGCTAGAATAGCCCGCAGTAAATTAATTTGAGTTGGAGGAATACAAGTATGGCAAGTCGACGTGCATTTATGCAAAAAGCCCTGGGTGGGTCCGCCGCATTGGCGGCATACGGACTATTCCCTTCCAGCCGCGTGCTGGGAGCCAATGACCGCATTCGTATTGGACTGATCGGGGCGGGCAGTCGCGGCACGCAAATTTTTAAGGCGGCAATGAAGTGCCCCAACGTTGAGGCCGCGGCCGTGGCCGATGTTTACACGCGCCAACTCGATGCCATGAAAGCAATCGTCCCCGGGATCAAGACCTACCAGGATTTCCGCAGACTGCTCGATGACAAGAGTGTGGATGCGGTACTAATTGCCACGCCTCAGCACCTGCACGCGCTGAATTTCATTCCTGCCATTCAAGCGGGCAAAGACATTTACCAGGAAAAGACCATGGCGTTCAATGCCAACCACGCCAAACGGATGCGCAAAGCGCTGGAGGGTTCCGGTCGGGTCGTCCAGGTCGGTATCCAATCCACCAGTTCACCCGCCATCGGCCAGGTGCGTGAATACCTGAAGCCTGAAAACATCGGCCAGATTACGCAATTGCACGGATTCCACTATCGCAACGCTCCCTACGGCGGCTGGAAGCGCAACGTTCCCTCCGACTGCACTCTTCAGAATGTGGACTGGAGGGCATTTGAGGGCGAGGCCAAAGAGCATCCTTTTGATCCCAATCGTCTGATCAACTGGCGCTTCTTCTGGGATTACTCCGGTGGAAACGTCTATGAGAACATGACGCACCAGGTCGGTTTCTGGTACAAGATGCTCGACTTGAAAATTCCCGAGAAGGTCACGATGACAGGAGCCAACTACATTTCGCCGGAAATGCAGGTGCCTGACACCATGGACGTCAGCATGATCCAGCGGGAAAAGATCCTGTTTACGTGGAATTCCATGTTCGGCAATAACATCATGGGCGCAGGCTATGACGAGGTGCTCGGCAACAAAGGAACGATACTGCGCGATGAGAACTTTACCTTTCGCTTTGTGCCCCAGGAAAAGAAGAGCGTGCCTCCTAATTTGGGCGAAGCGCCAGGCAAGCCTCCTGACATCATCGGCTATAACGAGATCAGCTTGATTCACATGCAGAATTTCTTCGACTGTGTGCGCAGCCGCAAAGAAACCAACTGCCCGTTCGATCTGGGGTTCCGCGCCGCCATGGCCTGCCGAATGGCCGTGGATTCCTACCGCCAGGGCCGAACCGTGGGTTGGGACGAGCAGAAGGAAGAGATTGTTTGATGGGATAGGGCGTAGCGTGGATCGGTTCTGCAGGTCCACGGCTTTTTCTGGCACGTTGGGACAAACCGCGGACCTACAGAACAGGTCCGCGCTACCCTGCTTTCAAAAGCGCTTACCCTCTTCGATGAGGTCTTTGACGGTTGTACCTTTGGGCAACTTCATGCGTACCCGGGCAAAGGAATCGAAAGTTTCCTGAAAGCTTCGCCTGCGCTTGGTGGTCGCGCTGACAAGGCGGGCACGTTCCTTGCCCCGGCAAGTGATGACAATATCCTCCCCCTGCGCGGCGCGCTCAACAAGCTCAGAGAGCCTTTGTTTGGCTTCAAGTATCCCGATCATCATAAAAACCTCTCAATCATCCGGATCATCTGTCCAGGTTTAAGCAAAGTCAAGCAGACGTGACAACTCTCCCTGCGGCGGAATTGCGACCCCGGTGCCCCGCCATTCGTTACACCGCAATCTGCCACTCGAAGCTTCTCTGACACAATTCGCTTCCTCCTTAGCTAGTGTATACTTTGGGACCGAGACCCCTGCTACCGGAGAAACCAATGAAGAAAATCCTCAATGAGCCTTTTGCCTATGTTGACGAAATGCTGGAAGGTCTGTGCCTGGCGCATCCGCAATACTATAAGCAGACGGGGACGGCAGGCCGCGTCATCGTCCGCGCCGATGGGCCGATCGAGGGCAAAGTGGGAATCGTCTCCGGCGGCGGCTCGGGACACTTGCCCGTGTTTACCGGGTACGTCGGCAAGGGCCTGCTGGATGCCTGTGCGATTGGCGACGTGTTCTCTTCCCCGGCGGTGGACCAAGTCGCGGAAGCCATCCGCGCCGCGAACGGGGGCGTTGGAGTGTTGCGTTTGTACGGGAACTATGGCGGCGACAAGATGAATTTCGACATGGCCGGAGAGATGGTGGAGATGGAAGACATCCAATCAACCTCCGTGCGCGTGGCGGACGACGTGGCCAGCGCCCCACTGGCTGAGCGCGCCAAGCGGCGGGGTGTTGCCGGCCTGGTATACGCATACAAGATCGCGGGCGCCAAAGCGGACCAGCACTCGACCCTCCACGAAGTAACCGCCATCGCGCAGAAGGCCGCAGACGCCTGCCGCTCCGTGGGCGTGGCGCTGACGCCTTGCACGGTGCCTGCCGTGGGCCGTCCAACGTTTGCGATCAGCGAGAACGAAATGGAAATCGGGATGGGGATCCACGGCGAGCCCGGTGTGCGACGCGGTCCCATGCGCCCCGCTAACGCCATCGCCGAAGAAATGCTCTCCCTTCTCCTTGCCGATATGCCCTTGCAATCCGGAGATCGCATTTCGATATTGGTCAACAGCCTTGGTGCGACGCCCCCGGAAGAGCTTTACATCGTGTACCGCTATGTGGCCCGAAAACTCGCCCGCATGGGCATCGAAATCATCATGCCGCTGGTGGGCCGCTACGCAACTTCCATGGAAATGGCGGGGATGTCACTGACGATCTGCAGGCTGGACGCGGAATTGGAAGCACTGTTGAAGGCGCCTTGCGATTGCCCGTTCTTGAAGGTCTGAAGTGAGGGCGAAATTCGAAAATCGAAAGTCGAAAATCGTGGACCTTCACTTATTCGGGATCGCTCGTGTCGGTTTAAGACGAGTCAGGGTTTGAGCCTGCGCGAAGCGCCTTGGACTGCGGCGGCTCGACGCCGCCTTGGAATGCAGATCGATGTCAATTGGATCGGGATTCAATAATGATTGGCTCAGGCAGCGAGAAAGGCGGCGTCGAGCCGCCGCAGTCCAAGGCGCTTCGCGCACTCAGCTTGGTTGCGGCTCCGTCGCCCGGTGCTGCCTTTGGAAGGATTTCACATGCGAACTTCTATAAACACTCCGACCCTGCGCCAGGCGCTTACCCGCATTGCCGCCAAAATGGAATCCTGCTCCGACGAGTTGAACGCACTCGATGCGCAGCTTGGCGACGGCGACCTGGGTGTCACCATGGTGCGCGGCGCTCGGGCCATTGTATCCGAACTGCCCAACCTTCCCGGCGATGTGGGCATGGCGCTGCTGAAGTGCGCGCAAGCTTTCACTAAGCTTTCGGGTTCGACCTACGGCACTCTGCTGGCAACAGGATTGATGAGCGCGGCAAAAGCTACAAAGGGTCGGACGGAGGTTGCCTGGTCGGAAGTTTCGCCATTAGTTGGCGGCGCGTTGCAAGCGATGTCACAGCGTAGTGGGGGAATGTTGGGAGAGAAGACTGTACTCGACGCATTGGAGGCGGTGCGCGCTGCCACCGAGGGAATCGACGATCCCACCTCCCTGGTTGCCGCCGCCGACCAGGCAGTTGTCACGTGTCTCGAACAATTCCGCGATCAACCGGCCCATCAAGGACGCGCCCGCATTTTTGGGGAGAAGAGTGTCGGCAAGGATGATCCCGGAATGGTGGCCTTTCATCGGATCATCGAGGGGCTGAAGAGCAGTGAGATGTGACAAGTGATGAGTGACAAGCACTCACAAAGGGCAAGGCTGTTGTTTTGCTCGTCACTCGTCACTTGTCACTCGTCACTAATCCTCACAGTGCCTTGCCGGTCTGTTGGGGCGCGCTGGCAGGAACCGGCGTTCGCGTCGCTTTGCTGACTGCCTCCACCAAAGCCATGGCGTCTGGGGGAATGGCCGTCTTTCCGCTGAGAATATCTTCCGTATTCGCAGGCCGGCCATACAGGGCTGCATTGCCGGTATCATCCGGCTGCACGACGGCGCCGCTCAAACTGATTCCGGCGAACACTCCCCGGCTGCGCGAGTAGGTCAGAATTTCCGCGTGCAGCGTAACATCAGTGCCCGCCGCCGCGCTCCTGCCCACGGGTCCCGCGGCAGCCGAGGCGTCACCACCAATCTTAAATTTGTCGCTCAACAGCTTTTGCAATCCCCGGCGCCCGCGAAATACCAGGATAAGGTCCGTGGATGAGCCGCCAATCTGGAAGCCCAAACTCCCACCGCTCACGGTTAAGAATACCGGCGCGCTCCAACTCTTGACGCCGCGGCAGGTCACCAATCCCTTTCCATAATTTCCCCCGACCACAAAGGCAAACTTCATTTCACTGGGAATGATGGCGATGCACTGCGCTGATTCCAGCAAGTCCTGGGGAATGGCCTTGTCAGGCGTTCCCATGATTTCATGAAAGATCTGGGCGGAATCCTGAATGCGGTGAATGTCATCCTCACGCGTTGAGCCGGCCCGGGCGGAAAGGGACAGGGCCAGGGTCAGCATGAGGTACAGGGTGGCTTGTTTGCGCATGTTTCGATCTCCAATCGAGTGCTTAGGCAGTTTGTAAATGGCGAGTGAAGTAATCTCCTCCCTTTATGCTCGAGGCCTCACCCGCAAGCACAGATCCCCATCATCTTTGGCGGGGCGAAAGGCAACTCCCATTCGAGATGTCATTCTAGTACGAAACAAGCATCTAGGGCTGGAAAACCGTTGGACGCGTATCTAAGCACCGCTCTTCCCTTTTTTCCGGTACACTGCTCGGGCAGGTTTGGTGCGGGAAGCATTTTTTCCTCTCGCTATTATTTTCATTCAGAGGGTTCAATGGATCAATCAAGCAGCATGGAGTCAAAGAATTCACCGGCACGAGGTATCGCTTCCAGCCGCGCGACGGTTGTGCTTACCGCCGTCGTTGCGGCTTTGGGAGGATTATTGTTTGGATTTGACACCAGCGTGATTTCCGGCGCCATGCTCTTTCTGCGCTCGGACTTCCACCTTACGGACGTGCAACTGGAATTCGCCGTGGCGATTGCCCTGGCGGGTGCATTGTTGGGATCGGCCGTCGCCGGATACTGCACGGATCGCTGGGGGCGCCGCTGGATGCTGGTGCTAACCGCTCTGGGGTTTGGTTTGTTCTCCGTCTTGAGCGGGCTGGCCGTTGGTCTGGTGTCATTTTCCATTGCCCGGTTCTTTGTGGGCGCGTGCATTGGAGTTGCCTCTCTAACCGTGCCGCTGTACATCGCGGAGATGGCGCCGGCGCGGATTCGCGGGGCGCTGGTTTCACTCAATCAGCTCGCCATTACCGTCGGCATCGGCGTGGCTTACTTCGTTGATTACTTCTTTGCCTCTTCCCAAAGTTGGCGTTGGATGTTCGCCAGCGCGGTGTTCCCCGCCCTCGTTCTTTTGATCGGCATGATCTTCTTGCCGGAAAGTCCTCGGTGGCTGGCGCGCAAGGGATTTCGCGACAAGGCGCTGGAGAATTTCCACCGCCTGGGCCGGGGCGATGAAGCAGAGGCGGAGTTGGCGGAGGTGGAAGGCGCGCTGCAAGAGGAGCCCGAAGGGTTTGGCATTCTGTTTCGGCCGGGATTTCGCGTGGCGGTGTTAGTGGGAATTGGTCTTGCCATTTTTCAGCAGATCACCGGCATCAATACGATCATTTACTACGTCCCCACCATCCTGCAGATGTCGGGGTTTCCCTCGGCCAAGGCTGCCATCCTGGCCTCGGCAGTCATCGGCGTGGCGAATATCCTTATAACGCTGGTCTCCATGGCGCTGGTTGACCGACTCGGCCGCCGCTTCCTGCTGCAACTCAGTACGGCGGGGATGGGGATTTCCCTGACGTTGATTGGCATCGCGTTCTACCAGAAATCCGCGAGCTTCGTGGTGTTCTACGAGGTCATTGGCTACGTCATTTCCTTCGGCATCGGACTGGGCCCGGTGATGTGGCTGCTGATCTCGGAGATTTACCCCACCAAGATTCGCGGCAAAGCGATGTCAATAGCCACCCTGACGGTGTGGGGAGCAAACTGGATCGTGACCGCTACCTTCCTTTCGCTCGTCCGAGCTGCGGGGCCGGCGCACACGTTTTGGATTTACGCTTTCCTCTGCGCCGTGGCCTTCGTCTTCTGTTACATCTTTGTCCCTGAAACCAAGGGCCGTACGCTGGAAGCCATTGAACAGCATTGGCGGCACTTTGGGGAGAAGGCTAAAGGGTAAAGGATGAAGGGTGGAGACGGGAGTCGGTTGGTAGCCTCGCCACCGGCG
>CAYTMD010000266.1:0-8708 GCA_964438685.1 uncultured Acidobacteriota bacterium | reverse complement strand
CCGGTCCCGCGCGTGGAGCTCGAGCGCTTTGGACGCGCGCGAGGACTCCACTGGCGGCGGATAGCGCACCGGCCGTGACGCCGATTCCCTTTAAGAATTCGCGGCGGCCTAGAAACTGAGTGTGTTGTGCCAAGATTCTTCCTTTCTGGATGGCATTGAGTCAAACGGTCAAACAGTAAGGGCGATTCGATTTCATGTCAAGGATGGCAGCGCCGCTTTTGTCTCATGTTCAGCACTACCCCCGTCGCTTGCCGCGCCGCCCCTCCTCATCTGAGGAGGGGAGTTCTTAAGCCACAAACTCCCCTCCTGATTCAGGAGGGGTGGCGCCCCCTGGCGACGGGGTGGTTACGCGGGCTGTAAACCAGCCGCTACAGCGCTCCGACAGGTGGTGGAAGGGGGAAAATTCCCTCCTCCACCTGCTTCAATAAGTTATGTTTCTAGTATTGCGGATGAATGCGGATGGTGCCACTGAAGGATGTCAGCTCGATGGTGGCTTTGCCGGCGTTGTGAGTTCCCAGCAGGCTATTTGATGTTCCCCGAGGCGAAGCCGACTCGCGCCGGTGAGTCATGGGCATGGTATTGATTACTTTGCCCTTCAGGGTCTTGGCGGTTAATTCATAAGACGCGGAAGCCGGGCAGACGATTTCCAAGTCGCCGCTGTAAGCGGAGAGAATGTAGTTCCCGTGCTCCGTGAAATCGCCTTCATAGAGAATCCGCCCGGAGGTCGTGCTGCCATGGAGGTGTGTGGTAGTGGGCGAAACAAAGTGCAAATTTCCAGTGATGGAATCCGCCTCCACATTGCCCGCGGCCTTGATGACCTCAATGTCACCCGCCACGGTACGGACGGCGAGATGGCCGGAGAAATCGCGAACGGAGATGTCGCCACTCACCGATTGCACCGAAGCGTCCGCCTGCATTCCTTCCACACGAATCTTTCCCTGGGGATTACGAATTTCCAGACTGGCGCCGGAAGGAACATCCAGCGTGTAATCGACGGATTGTTCGTTCGACGGGAGAGCAGGGTCCAGAAGGTGCGTGGCAAAATGGACCTTGTCCGCGGGAGCTGTAATGGGGAGGAATTCGGCATCAACCTCCACGCGCGACGATGCCAGCGTGTAAACGACATGCACAGCCGCCTTGTCCCACCCACGAACCAGGATGTGGCCTCTAAGGTTATTCAGGCTGATGCGTGGCTCACGCGTAGTATCAAATGTCTTCTCCACGCGTCCTTCACCCGCAGCCCACATCAAAGCTGCAGGAAGCAGAATTACCCCTATTAGCTGTAGCACCTGCCTGCATGAGTACAGGCTTGCGGCATCACGGTTTCTCAACCCCTTGTCCCTCTTTCTAACGCCCGTCGAACTCCAACGCAGAAGACAAAACTTCAGCCTTGCTTGTATACGCTGCCAGGAGATAATCATGAGCCAGCGTATTTCTGGGCTCGTGTTGCAATGAGTCCAGACATTCCTTGATCGAACCATCCAACGAGACCAGGCTCTTTTCGTACGTGGCCTTAAGGTCAGGGGACATGGATGCTTCGTTCGCTCTAAAACTGCTTTCCAGATCAGCAACTACATGGGCCAACGCGCCGTCCTCGCCGGAAGGAATTGCCGACGCCATTTGTGTCACGACATGGGGATACGATACTTCGACCGAACTACCACCACTCTGCATGTTGCCGGAGGGCCAGATCAACGCTGACCCCACCATGATCAGGACGGCCAAGACCGCCGCGGGCATGGCGTGGTGTAAGAAACGCCAGGATAGGAATTCGCGCCACCCGATGACGGGCTCGCGGAAAGCTCCCTCCACTTCCAACCTCGATCGAATATTGGCCCAGACCACCCGGGACGGCTCTTCCAGCGGTAGATCCCATGCTGCCTGTCGAATGGCCTGCATGTCCGCCAGCAAGGCGCCACAGGGAGCGCACTCCCGCGCGTGGGTGTCGATGAAGGGGTTGGTCTCGCCCTCCAGGTGAGCTTCGAGCCCGGCATCAAATTGCGTGCACGCGGGCGCGCGTAAGACTCCCTCTGCTTCCAACTTCACCCGCAGGCTGGCCCAAACCAAATTTGAGGGTTCTTGCAGAGGCAGTTCTCTCGCCGCCTCACGAAATGCCTGCAGCTCAGCCAGCAACGCGCCACAGGGAGTGCAACTCAGTGCATGAGATTCAATGAAGGGGTTGGGTTCGCCTTCCATGTATGCTTCCAGCCCGGCGTCAAATTGCGAGCAAGCGGGCGCAACAAATGCTCCCTCAATTTGCAATTTTGCGCGCAGGCTTGCCCACATCGCAGCGGGAGGCTCTTCCATGGGCAGTTCTTGCGCTGCCTGTCGAATCGACTGGAGATCCGCCAGCAAGGCGGCGCAGGATGCACAATCCCGGGAGTGGGAGGTGATGAACGGACGCGCTTCGCCCTCCAAATAGGGTCCCAACTCGTCGTTAAATTGTGAACACGCCGCGAATGCGATGTTTGGACGATCTTCCATAAAGCCTCTTACGACTCTTCCACCGGTTCTCCGGCCGGAAGCGGTTCATCCGCAGATTTCAGCCCACGGTCCAGGCGCAGACGCTCGCGCAATTTCATGCGGGCCTTGTGAAGCTGCGACTTGGAATTTCCCACGGAGCATTTCATGATCTCAGCAATTTCGTTGTGTTCGTAGCCTTCCACATCATGCAGCACGAACACCGTTCGGTATCCCGGAGGCAAATCCGCAATCGCATTCTGCAAGCCGATGCGGTCAACCGACCCTGTGAGCCGGCGGTCATCACTTCCGTAATCGCGCTTGACCGGTTCATCCTGCGAGTTATCCGTCTCATCAAGCGAGATCTGTTGCAGTCCCTTCTTGCGCAAGTGCATCAGGACCACGTTTACCGCCAGGCGATGAAGCCATGTCGAGAAGGCCGACTCCCCGCGGAAAGTGGAAATCTTGCGAAAGAGCTGCAGAAATGCTTCCTGCGCCAGGTCTTCCGCTTCCGCAGTGTTACCCGTCATGCGCAGGCACAGCGAATATACACGCCGCTTGTGAGCTTCGAACAGCGCTGCAAACGCTTCTTCATCGCCTTGCTGCGCGCGCGCAATGAGCTGCGAATCAGCCGCAGCCTTTGTAGCCGGTGTCTTATTTGTGTTCAAGAAGTTTCACGACCGGCCGCACCTCAACTCCTTAGTTGTGATGCGGCACAAGATTTTCGAGTTGTATTCTACCTGACGATTACCCGGTTCCAGCAGTTACACGTTGGAAAATGTCGGTGGCGCTATTGGCTGCCCCCACCCAGGATCCGGATGACCGCCTTTCCCACGCCTATGTTTCCCGACGTATCAGACGCACGCAAAGTCAGGATGTGCTCCCCCGGAGCCAGATGTGGGAGCTTTAAGGTAAACGTTTCTTTTCGCGAATCCACGATGCCGTCGTCCGAAAGTACGCCGTGCCAATCCTGTCCATCCAGGGAGGTTTCCGCGCTCCGCAAGGGGGACGTGCTATCTTCCACGGCAAATTGAATGTCTGCCGCAGACCCGGTGACCACCAGTTTCAACACCTCGACGTCCGGAGGCGTATTGTCGACCCAAAAGGGGGCACTCAGAAGTTCGGACTTTCGCTCCAATTGGGGAGGATTGGATTCCTCGTCTGATGCTTCCAGGCGCGCAACGTATTTGCCGTCTCCTAAAGTAGTTGGGTCAATCGTGTAGCTGGATTGGTGGATTTTGTCCTTCAGAAGGTGCCATTCCCGCTCGTCCGTCGCTTTAACGTAAAGAGCATAGACCAATTGGTCGCCGTTGGGGTCATCGGCCTGCCAGGTGATCATAATGGGAGTCTTCCCAGAAGAAGGAGGTTGCGGCGAGGGACCGAAAGCCCCTGAAGGCGCTCCACTTATGGTGATTCCGCCACCCATTGACATGTTGACTGATGCGCCCGCCGCGCCCGTCCTCTCACTTGACGTGCTGACGTTTAGCGAGTGGATTTGGGGCGGCAAGTTCTGATTCAGATAAGACAGGGTTGCCTCTTCCAGAACGGGGGACGCGCTTCCCGATGTTCGGAGCACTGCCTTCCACTGGATGTAACGCGCGGGGGGGCTTACTACCGGATCACCGTTCGAATTGGTGAAAGGGCCTGCCCAATCGCTCCACGTTTGGTCAGGGTGTTCAGAATTCCCCGAACGTGTGTAAAACTGCAACGTGCAGCCTGCCGGGACGGTCCCTCTCCAAGCCAGAACACCCCAGTGCGAGATGAACTTAGTGTCTTTAACGACCGACTCGAACGTGCCCTCCTGGGTGGGGGAAGCTCCAATGCGGAACAATTTGGCCACATTGCTTGTTGCGACATAAAGGTCTGAGCCGCCTTGGAGTAAACGAGTGGCAAGAGATTCGTGAGTTTCTGTGAGGATTGTCAATTTCTCGCCGTTAGGTCTGGCATCCAGGTCGAAAACCCGCCCATTGCTGTCCGTAGTGAATAGTACGTGGCTATTTCGGACTGTAAGTCCAAATATGCTTTCGTTGGCGGAACTCCAGATGGTTTCGGCAGTTGAATCCGGGAAGATTTCGATCAATGCTCCGCGGCCTGCTCCCAACTGCAGGGGAAATATTGCGGGGCTTTGGGGCGTTGACCGGTTAAAGCTTGGGTGCCCTGTTCCTCCCGGTGGCGCCTGCCCTTTGGCTGCGGACTCGGGATCAGCCGAGGCGGTGACCGTGACCGTGGTAACGGCGCCGCCCATGCCACCTGGAGGAGGCGCTAAGAGCATGTCCGGAGAACCCTTGCTTCCCGCGCCGCCCAGAGTGGCCGCAAAGATGTCGCCACGTTCGTCGACTGCCAGGTCGTGGACCTCTGGCAACCCAGCCTGGTATATAACAAAACCTTTCCCCTGGGGTGAGATGCGATAAATCAGGCCATTCGGCACGCTTCCGGCCAGCAGATTCCCCTGGGGGTCGAGCCTTAGGCACATGATGTGAGTCTGCTTACTCTCAAAGAAAAGTTCTCCCTTGCCGGATGCGTCGACGCGGTAGATATTCCCCTTATCACCAGTGGCGACGTACAGTCGGCCCTGCGCGTCGAACTGTAATGCCCAAATATATTTAGCCTTGGGTTCGTAGAAAACACTTGAGGTGCCGCCGGGAGTTATTTTGTAGACTTTTCCATCCGGGGAGCTGCCCACATAAAGGTCCCCGCCGGGGCCCACGGTCATGGCAAAGATATCGGGTTCCTGCGCCTTTAAGATGAGCTTGGACTTCTGGTCGGCGGTGACGCGGAATACCTTTCCCTGGTGTCCTGTGCCCACGTAAAGATTGCCATTGGAGTCGCGCGCCAGCGAGAGTGCCAGTGCCTCTTCGGGGTTGAAGACGACTCGGGCTTCAGGCGCCAGCATCACATCGCCTTCTTTGCTCAAGGACAGGCCGGTAAGGGTTCCCTGCAGGAATTCATCGAAGGAGCCGACTTGCCAAAAGGCTGTATCCACGCCAAAGGCGGGCAGGGCAATAGCCACGATCAGGAACAGCTTGGGAAGGATTCTGCCGAGTTTCATTCCACAACCTTTCTGAAGCAGTGGTTGGTTAATAGTGGTCAGTGGTTAGATGCCAACCATTACCGTAGTGCGTCACAAATCGCGGCACATTTGATTGTCAGTGTTGGTTGTAGCGCTGACCTTGAGGTCAGCTCTTAGAGGCCGAACGCCGTTCGGCACTACGTAACAGGTGCCGACCTAAAGGACGGCGCTACATTAGCCACCAACCGCCAACCACTATCCCCTGTCTCTTACATTCCCGATCCTGCCAACTTGAGGATCAGCGTCTTCTGTCCATGGATGGCGTAGGGGGTCGGTTTGGTTTCAAAGTCGCCCACCACCGACGTCCCGCTAAAAACCATGCTGGAAGCGGCGGCAGAGTCTGTCATAAAAGTCTGCAACAGGGAAGGCGGAGGAGACCGGTATTCATCCCCTTGCAGGGTGAACGAGCGTTGGGGAGACATCAGCAGGGCGTAAACCCGGTTGTTCCGCCGCATCCGGTTCAGGGCGCGCACCAGTTGCTCCGAGTCACGCGGCATACCGCCAAGCGCGGTGAAGCGAAATTCCAAGGCATTGAGGTTGGATCCACCGCCGATCACCAGCGAGAGCATCTTGTCCGTGACGCTTGCCGGTACCTCGACGGGAATCTTCTCGGTCAGCGTTTCTCCCGAGGGCAGGCGCAGCAGGGCGGTGACTTCCATGTGGTCTCCCGGCCTCACTTCCGACTTGGTACTCCAAATCTGTTCAATAGTGGCGGTACGCTTCTCGTTCAAAGCGACGGCGCTCAGATCGATATCTCGAATCTTCACGTCGGGAAATCCACTGGACATCAACATGGAAAGTGGCGCAGCTACTGCTCCCCCCACCAAATTGGCAGCCCCCAGATCGCTGGAAACAATATCCTCCAGGTCCACGGACCGCCCGTCCGCCAGCCGGATCCTGGCCTTTACGTTAAGGGTGGAGGTTCCCATGGACCGCTCGGTGACCGTCAGAGCGGAAGTGACGGCGAGATTCAGCAGAAGCGGGGAAAGAAACGGTTCGTCAATCATCTCGAAATTGTAATTGGTGATCCGATTGAGGGACGAATCCAGGTGGACGTGGATGGGAATCATGGGGGCAGGTTTCCCACCCACCCGGCCATAGATGGCATCAAAGCGGTCCTGCTGAATGGTGCCGACGACCTCTCCCGGCGCATCCAGCTTGAAGGAGTTGGAAATGCTGGGCACCACCACCAGGACGTGCGCGGGCGCGAAGGGAAACTGCGCGGGGCCTTGCGCCAGCACCTGATGGCCGCACGCGTAAAGGCTGCTCCCCTGGTGCAGGGTGACGGTGCAGTCGATATTCATGTTCAGGTCGCCCTTGACCAGCAGCAAACTGATCATGGAGCCAGGTTGAAGGTCGGTCGGGCTGGGCGGCGCGGCCTGTTCGCCTCCTGATATCACCCCGCCTTCGGTGGGTTCCAGTCCCAGGCGGCGGAGTTGCGGCCGGAACCGGTCCACGGCGGCATCGGCAAAGCCTCCCAGGCGCAAGGGAAGCATCATGCTGGAAAGTTCCGTCGCCGTGGATTCCTGCGTTTCCGGAACAGGCAATGAGTTTTGCTCATCACTCGCAATCATTCGGCCAGCGTCCGAAGACCCGTCTGCCGTATTGGCAATCCGAAAGCCGTCATTGGGCGTGTAGCGTGCCGTGGTCGTGGGCGATGACGGCACCACCGTAAGCATATCTTCAATTGGCGTAATGCCCGCTATGGCTTCCTTGGAAAGCGGGAACGAGCGGGAGACAGCGCCCACCAGCTTGCCATCGATGTACACAGGGCTCCCGCTCATGCCGGAAATCACGCCGGTAGTGGCGAGCGGCCCACCGGAAAGCCGCGCCAGGATCAGGTCGCGCTGGGGGGCAAGGGCGTTTTTCAGCACCCCCAGAATCTCCACCTGGAATTCTTCGATTTTGTCGCCTTGGAAAATTGTCCGTCCGACGCCTTTAAGGCCGGGACGGACATCGCTGAGCGGAAATATGGGTGGGCTCGCCTGGCCAAGGAGGCAGGTGACACAAACCAAAACCACGGCAAGGCTGATAAACAGTCGCCTGAGTAGCATCATAGCTGGCACAGACTCGCAAGCTCTGGGCAAAATTCTAGTCTAAGGATAATCACTGGATTGGTCAAGCAAAGCCCGCGATGGGGGTGTCTCAGTTTGAAAATCCAACTGCCGAATGAAGAAC
This sequence comes from uncultured Acidobacteriota bacterium, assembly GCA_964438685.1. GTDB lineage: Bacteria > Acidobacteriota > Terriglobia > UBA7540 > UBA7540 > Bog-366. The sequence goes on along the minus strand of CAYTMD010000266.1, from coordinate 1,000 downwards.
TCGAATGAATCCTAGTAATGCTGATCGACGTTTTGGGTCTTCGAGCCTCAAGTCGGCTCGCAGATGTGCCGATAATACTGTGACGAAACTGCTGGTTGATGTGGGCTCTGAGAGTACCCGTGCGCTGGAAGCCGGCATAAGCGATCACGTATGGACAATTCAAGAGATGTTGAATACTATTGGGTGTTAGTTGGGTGAAGCAATGAGCCTTGGAATTCAAACTCCTCTTCCGATACCTACGCAGACATCGACGGAGAGTGGTGCCCCTGTTTGGATGCGCGAGTTGATGATGCGCGAGGAACGATTGTGGGAGATGGTGCGGACCTGTGGTTCGCAGAATCGTCACCACTTATCCGCGTTGACGACGTACATCCACGGTGACGCGCTCAAGTGGCTGGAGAATCTCCCTGTCAACTCCATCCATGCTGTCGTAACCGACCCACCATACGGTGTGATCGAGTATGATGATAACAACCACGCGAAACTTCGCAAGGGTCGAGGCGGAGTGTGGCGCATACCTCCGAGCTTTGATGGGGCAAAAAGAAGTCCTGTCCCCCGCTTTACGGTCCTTTCAAAAGAAGAAATGCTCAGCCTCCATGGATTTTTCACCTCCGTCGCGCATGGACTGCTCAAGATTCTCGTCCCCGGAGGTCACGTCTTTATTGCCTCGAACCCTTTGGTATCGACAATGACATTCCACGCATTCATGGAAGCTGGATTTCAGAAGCGCGGTGAGATAATCCGGCTGGTACAGACGCTTCGCGGTGGAGACCGCCCGAAGGGTGCCGAGAAAGAATTTCCAGAAGTCACTGTAATGCCGAGAGCATGTTGGGAACCGTGGGGAGTCTTCCGCAAACCGTTCCATGGAACCGTGTCTAGAAACCTACGCGAATGGGGAACTGGGGCTCTTCATCGCCTCTCGGAAGAAGAACCCTTTAAAGATGTGATACAATGCTCGCCCACTCGCAGTCCTGAGAAGGACATCGCTCCGCACCCGTCG
>CAYTMD010000265.1:0-8726 GCA_964438685.1 uncultured Acidobacteriota bacterium | reverse complement strand
AAAGATCAGGATTTGCGCCGCCGTCATTACCCCAAGTACATGCGTGGTTCCCAGCGCCTGCATTAACATCAGGAGTGACAACTCTTTGCGTAATACTCCAAATATCAATGTCAGGCCGACCGAACGCGGCAGTCCCAACAGAGCCGTCAAGGGTGAAAGTGCCGCGTTGATGCCGTGCTGCCAGCCGTAGAAATCAACCAGGCTCAGTATTACGCTGCCCACGATCAACAGGGGAAACGCCATCAGCACAAATTCCCGCAGCCGCCACCAGGTTTTTAATGCCACCACTTTGAGGCCAGGCACGCGATAGGCGGGGACTTCCATCAGCATTCCGGGTGAAATTTCCGGCCAGAGGCGCGCCAATACCGCTCCCGACAAGGCGACCACGATGATGTTAAGGGCGTAGATGCCGAGGGCGTAATTCGCGCCCAAGTAGAATCCCACCAGCGCGAAGATCACCGTCATACGGGCGGAGCAGGGAACCAGCACCGCCAGAAACGCCGCGATAAACCGGTCGCGCCGCGTGGAGAGAATCCGCGTGGCCATTACCGCCGGAACGCTGCATCCATAGCCGACCAGAACGGGCAGCGTGGCCGTGCCGTGCAATCCCAGGCGATGCATGGCCGCGTCCATCAGGTACCCGACCCGGCTGAGATAGCCAATGTCTTCCAGAATCGCCAGGCCCACCAGAAACGGCAACAGGTAGGGCAGCACAATCGCCACCGCTCCGGCCGTGCCCAGCACCGCGCCCTTGGCGCTCGCAAACAGCGCCCCTTGCGGATTCATGTGCTGCGCCATCAGCGCCACCACCCCGTCAAACATGTTCAGGATGCGATCTTCCCCCAACTTGCCCACGTCAAAAATCAGGCGGAAGAATCCCAGGAAGACTCCCACCATGACGACATAGCCCAAGACGGGATGCATGGCGATGTCATCCACTCGCTCGCGCCAGTCAGCCCGGGGGCGAGCCACGCGCGCAACGCGTTCAAACAGTGTAAGGCAGGCCGCATGACGCGCCGAGGAAACCGCCGCGTCGGCAGGTTGGCCGGTGCGCACGGCAATTTCCGCCTGCGCCCACTCCACCATCGGCGCCAATTCCGGTTCTTGCTGCCGTATTTTTCTGGGATCGCTTTGCACCCATTGCAAAGCCTGAAACCGCGCCGGAGGAATCGCCGTCATGGGCGAGGGGGGATTGGCGATAGGTGATTGCGATTGCGCCGCCGCGGGTTCCGCCAAGGCGATGATTGACGCCACCGGTTGGGGCGCGTGACGGGCTGATTCCGCCTGGGGGCCCGCGCTGGCCGCAGCGTGTCCACCACACGAATGGCACCCGCCCTGACAGGGATCGGTTGCTCCGTTCATGGTGCTGGAGGGCAAAATGTTTAGGACCGGCTCCAGACGAATCTGAACCGGTTTCCCTTGGGCGCTTTCGGCGATCTTTTCCGCCAGATCTTCCACCACCCGCTCTATCTCCGGCGCATAAACAAAGGCGTGCGGGCGATTTCCATGAGTGGCGGCTTCCTGCGCGGCACGGAAGGTTTCAGCGATGCCCCGGCCGCGAGCTCCAATCGCCTCAATGACCGGCACTCCCAGCTTAGTCTCCAGCAGATGCGTATCGATGGTCATGCCTTTGCGTGCCGCCTCATCCATCATGTTCAGGCAAACCACCATCGGCGATTCCAAGTCCAGCAGCTCCAGCGTAAGTTCCATGCTGCGGGCCATTTGCGAGGCATCCACGACGTTCACAATTACGTCCCAATCACCCGCCATCAGGTAATCCCGGCTGACCTCCTCCACGGCAGTGGTCGGATTTAGGGAATAAAGTCCGGGCAGGTCGATGAGCTCCAGTACCGCTCCGTTTACCCGCGCTTCGCCACGGGTGTACTCAACCGTGGTGCCGGCAAAGTTCGAGGTGAGCGAACGATAGCCTGCAACTGCATTAAAAACAGTGCTTTTGCCTGAATTGGGTTGGCCGACCAGCGCCACTTTCATCGGAGGACTTCCACCCGGACTTTTTCCGCCATGCCCCGGCCAACTGCAACTTGTGTGCCCTTATTGTCAATGACCAAGGGACCGCCAAAGGGAGCGTGGCGCAAAACCCGAACATGGTCGCCCGGTTGGATTCCGATCTGGTTGAAGGAACGGCGAACGCCCCAACCGCCGTCAATTAAAAGGATTCTAAGTTCGGCGTCGTCGCCGGCTTCGTAGAGGTTCATCGGTGAGTTAAAGTTCGCGGTGTCTCGCATACGATCTATAATAACGCAAGAAGGATTCCAGACCCCCCTCCCGGCTTGAGAATTATCATAGTTCCTGAAAGTGGCTAATTGCAAATGGTTTGCAACTAACTGGGATGTCTGGCGAGAAGACATATTGTCACTCGGCCGCAATCGGGGTGAGCGGGATTTCGCACCGTAGGGGATCCTTTGGCAGCGTATCCCACACCTTCTTTAACGGCAACCTGCGACCGGCATTTTCGAATCCCAAATCCGGAAGCCGAATTTCTAATCCCGACCCCCGAGCTTTTGCAGCCGCTCCTCGATGTCCCGCAACCATGCTTGCTCCTTCACGCCCGGCAGGTTGGCGCGAACGTTCTCGATTCCCCCACGCTTTGCCGTATCCGCCAAGTTCGACGCCACGGCCAGGTCCGAAGCGGCTTGGACAATCGTAACTCCCGCCAGGTTGGCGAGTTCGCGCGCCAATGACGTTGCCAACTCGGCGGTTTCCAGCGGCACCAACGAGGCCTGTTTGCTGGATGCCTCAATAGCTTGGCCGCGCGCGGCTTGTTCCTCTTCGGTGGATTTGGGCAGCTTGAAAGCGCGCATCACGGCCTCGTAGCTCTGCGAATCGCGATCGATGATTCCCATCATCCGCTCCCGGATTTCGGCCAGGCGAATGCGCGCGGATTCCAGCGCCGCATGGTGAACGCTGAGGGACTTCCGTTTCAGCGACACGCCGCAAGCCATTTCTCCCAGGCCCGCCGCCATCGCTCCGGCGAGAGCTGCCACGCTGCCGCCACCGGGAGTCGGGGTGGGCGCCGCGACCGTGTTCACGAACTCCTCCACCATTGCCCGCAGCGGGGCTTGCGAAATTGACGATTGTCGATTGTCGATTGACGATTGCGCCACGTCCGGGTTTCCAGTTTCGAGTTTCGAATTTCGGCCCTTTACGACCCGTTCCAGTCGATTTTCCACGATCAATTCCGGCGTAAAATTCTCCACATGCAGGAAGTGTACCGCGGCGTCGTCCAGTGCCTGGCGGGGAACCAATCCCACTATTTCGCTGCCCACCACCTGAATGCCAAGCGCCTCAGCTTCCAGCGTCACTGCCTCGTAAACTTTCGCCAGGGAGGTGGTTTCAAAATCGGTCAGGTTCATTGATACCTGTGCGAGGTTGCGGGCTTTCAATTCCACTCCCATCGCTTTCACGCAGGGGAACCCGCCACTTGATGCGCGAATCTTCTTGGCGATGGATTTGGCCGCGGTCACGTCCGGCGTATCCAGGTTGATGTTATAGGCAATCAGGAATTTGCGCGCTCCCACCACCGTGGCTCCTGCCGTAGGATGCAGCGCGTTCTCGCCGAAATCGGGGTGACGCGCGGGGTCGGTGCCAATCTCCTTGCGCACTCGCTCAAACTGGCCGCGCCGGATATTCTCCAGATGGGCGCGTTCGGGCTTGCGGGCCGCAGCTTCGTAAAGGTAGGTTGGGATCTTATAGCGCCGCCACGTTTCTTCCGCCACCCATTCGGCAATGTGGACGCATTCTTCCAGCGTGATGCCGGCCAGGGGAACAAAGGGGACGACGTCCGTGGCCCCGATGCGGGGGTGCTCCCCCTGATGATGGTTCAGGTCGATCAGTTCCGCCGCCTTGCCGATGCCGCGCAGCGCGGCTTCACCAACGCTTTCCCGTGTTCCTACAAAGGTCACCACCGAGCGGTTATGGTCGGCATCCATCTCCTGGCGGAGCAGATAAACGTCAGGCCCGTCGAGCAGGGCGCGAACGATGGCGTCAACTATTGAAGGATCGCGGCCTTCGCTGAAGTTGGGAACGCATTCAACTAGAGTTTGCATGATGAAAATGTATCACGAGTATTAAATAGCTGTCCGCAGTCCGTTGTCCATTGATAATCGCCAATAATCTGCGGTGCGGCGACCGCCCCCGCCCACCGCAGACGAGTCAGACCCTTGGCCTGCCCCTGGTACCTGGGGCGTGGTCTCGAATCTGCCGCCGTTGCTCTTCTGGCTTTTGTGCCCCGCCCGCACGGGTCGCAATCGAAAAGCTGCCTCTGAAGGGATCGCTGCGGCATCAATTTGGGGCCATGTCTGCGTGTAACCACCTTTATTTTCTATAATATTAAGGGAATTTTGGATAACCATATTTGTTTTCAATAAGTTGTCAGCTTTAAAATTTTATGGTTTTGGGGGTAACCTTTGTTTTCAGCACGCTCTAGGCTTCGCTCGGGCCTTCGTAGGGTGTATTGGGCCTTGCCCCGCACTGTGCGTGGACCGGTTGATTGCCGAGCGCACTGGCGATGGGTTTCCAACCGGGCCGGAGTAATGCTGGGGGACTGGTGCAGTGACATGGCGGCGCCTCGCGACCCACTACCCTTCTAGTATACATGCGAGGCTACAACAAGTCAAGAGACGAAATGCCAGCATGGCACGCCGGAGCGGTTTGTGCCGGGGGCGTTGAACCCGCTATGAGCGAGTTGCCGTCCTGAACTTTGAATGTTGTGTCTTGAATCGGCACCGCGCGGATCGTCGGAAATTCCTGCAGTTACGGTCTTGAATTTTGAATCTTGAATTTTGAATCGACGCCATCATTTCGGCGTCTCCGCCTCCAAATCCGCATTCAGCTTAATCTCGCCCGTCACCAGTACCAACTTCCTTTCCCAGGGCTTGTATCCGGTTTTGTGCAACGTGATCGTGCGTGTGCCAACATTGAGTTGAAGCACCGAGGGTGTAGTGCCCATCAGCGCGCCATCCACATCGATTTCCGCGCTGTCGGGGTTCGACGTTACCGAAAGCTTTGAAACCGACGCCGGTTGCTCCTGAGGCTGGGGGGCCTTGGGAGCATCGTGCTGGGCACTCCTGGCTGCGTAGTCTTCCTGGGAGATTTCGACTAACGTACTGCCGCTCTTAACATAAACTCCATCGCGAAGCGTAGTTCGCACTTCACAGGCCTTGTACTTTCCCTCTTTGCCAATATCCGGTACCAAAAGCTCGAGCTCATGCTGCGGCTTTTTCCATTTGGCTGGATAGAACTGGTTTTCGAGTGTCACTCGTGCGTGAGTGAAACATTCGTAATTGAAATCAAAGGCATGCGTTGTGGAGCCATCCCCGATGTTGCCCCGGCCCGTCACCCTGTAAACGATATTCGCAGGATCGCGAACGGGGTAGGGGCGATACCATGTCCAGGTATTGTCCAGAAGCTCGATGCGTAGCGGGTAATCAGAGGTGTCTTTCGCGGCAAATACCAGGGCTGGAGATAACAGGACGATTAGAATTAGTGTTTCGAATCTTGCGACTTTCACTGTCTGCCTCCTCTTAGTGCTGGCAGGATTGTTTTTGTGATTATAAGGGGCGAAGTATAGCTCCGAATCGGTGAGATTCGAACAGGAATTTCCTCCCATTCTTTTCTCGACGCAGGCGGGTTACGGCGCGTGCAGTGAGTGGTTGCAGTTGTGTAGTGGCAACAGAACGTGGCGTCTATGGGTGAGCGGCCCGGGGAAGATCCCGTGAGCCCCGGAGGCGCGGCCTCGGATCTCCCTTTGGCCCGATGTCTCCGTTAGGGGACCAGAGGATTACGTCTGCGTGGATGCTTCGCCACTGCTGAGTTCGCCGTGGACTACATGACCGCGCCGGCTTCCAAAACAGGTCACGTCAGGCTGGGAATGAGGTGCAGCACAAGCGCTCGCTACGCGGGGAAGCTGGGCGTCATTCTCACACTGGCGGTCGAGCCAACCTGTTTCCAGCGGAGACCAAGGAAAACATATCCCTCGCCCCCTTGGGGGAGAGGGTGGACTGCAACCGGCGTTTTCATCAGCCGGGGCGGGACGGGTGAGGGGGTCAAAAACTCTTGGACCTACTGAGATGCTGTCGACGCTAAGGGCATTTCACTTTTGCCTTTTGTCTGGCGTTTGCGGCGCTCCCAAACGAATTCCATTTTGGTAAAGACCCCCTCACCCCCACGACAAGCAGAACGTGGGGCCCCCTCCGCCTTGCGGTCCCCCCCTCTCTCCCAAGGGCGCGAAGGGAAATGTATTCTCAGTTTCGATGACGAATTCGTGCTGGCTGAGCGCGGCCCCGCGTGGTCCACTGGGAGCGTCTGCTAATTTGGACAGCAGTGACACGACAGCGCCCGTTTCGCGGCTGAGTCGCTCTTGATGCCCGACGCCGCGGCGGGTTTACCGCGCCACATGGCAATGTAAACCCGCCGGGAACGTCTCAGTGCCGTTTTTTTAGTAACTCTTCACGGGAGTTTCCTCCCCTACGTGGCTTCCGTTCCGAAAGGTATTCACACAGAAAGGATGCAGGAACACGGACGGCCCATCGATGGAATAGACGATGTCATCCGCTGACGGGCCACCCGGTGGGTCAAGTCCGGCGAGGGTCCGCACGCGCTTGGCGATCTCGTGGTCGGTGCAGGAAGTATCGCCGCTGATGCCGAGCCCGCCAATGATTCTTCCCCCGCTATAAAGCGGCACGCCGCCGCCGAAGAAGATCATCCCTCCGGCGATCTGTTCCTTGCCGCCACCCTGCCCCTCCGGGGGAGCAAGAAATAAGGGAGAGAAGGGGTTCGCCCCCGCCAGGCTCCACAGGGAATGACCGGGCTGGGTGAAGGTGTAGAGCCGCGCTGTGGAGAGGGGCAGCGCATCGTTGCTGAAGGCATTGGCAGTGTACGCTTTGGCCTTGGCAATGGACTGGCTGCCTGGCCAAACCTTCGTGGGATCGGGAGTGGTGGTGATGTACGCGCAAATCACTCCATCGCGGTTGACGACCGCCGCCCACATCAGCGTGCCGTGAAACAGTCCACCGGCATCACCTCCTGTGCTGGGAGCGGTCATAAGATATTGCTGCAGTTGTGTTGCGGAGGGCAGCCCGGAGCACTCCGCCGCAAACGAACTGGCCGTCGGAATCGCCATGAGCATGGCGAGAAAGAGTAGTCGATTCTTCATGGAATCCTCCTTCTATGCATTTGAGAGATTGGGTTGGTATTACCCTTGGGCCGACTTCCATTGGGGCGGTCGTGAGCATAAAGCATGACAGCGGAATTCAAATCACTCCCTGAGCCATTGCACAAGGGTGAGATCCGCAGTTTGACTTACCTGAGCACGACCTGTTTGTTTTGGGAAGCCCCGCCCATATCGATAACATTGCAGCGGGCCAGAGTCAAGAATTATTGGACGCAAAATTATTGCCGGCGGATTATTCGGCAGAGAAAACTTCCACCGCCAGCGGCGCGTATTTTGAAGTGCGGTTCTCGATCCATGGGCAGAAGGATTTTTGGCGTGGCGGTCCAACCCCTGCGCCGGGATTAATGCCCGTGGCCAGGGTCACCACTTCATTTCGGCTGTTCCGGCTCAAGGTCCGCGTTCAGCTTGATTTCGCCGGCGACGAGCGTCATCTTTCTTTCCCAAGGCTTATACCCGGTTTTGTGCAAGGTGATTGTATGCGCACCGACATCAAGATGGAAAACCGACGGGGTGGTTCCCATCAGCGCGCCATCGACCTCAATCTCGGCGCTATCCGGATTTGACGTGACCGAGAGATTTGAGACGGCCGCGGGCTGCCCCTGAGCTTGAGCGGCCTTGGCAGCTTCCCGCCGTTCTTGCCGCGCCTCGTAGTCTGCCTGGGACATTTCGATCAACCCATTGCTCGTCCGGACCAATACGCCCTCGTGAACCGTGGTTTGCATATCACACGCCTGGTACCTTCCATCCTTGCCGATTTCAGGTACCAGAACTTCGAGTTCGTGCTGCGGCTTTTTCCATTTGGCAAGATAAGTCTCGTTCCGGAGCGTTAAGCGCGCGCGAATGTTGCTGTCGTACCTAAAATCAAAGGCATGCATCGTGGAGCCATCCCCAACATTCCCACGGCCATTCGCCCGGTACATGAAATTTGCGAAACCGTTGCTTTTGTAAGGACGATACCTTTCCACGGTATTTGACAGGAGCTCCACCCGCAGCGGGTAATCAGAGGTATCTTTCGCGGCCAATGCCAAGGCCGGAGAGAGCAGGAGGAATAGGATCAGGCATTCAAGTTTCGCAATTCTCATGGGGCTCCTTCCGATCAATCAGTAATGATATCGGGATTCTCAGTTTAGTTTATAAGCGGCAAAGTATAGCTCCAAACCATCACAACTCGAACAGGAACTTTTTGCGATGGGGCAATATGTCACTGTGATAAAAATGCTGCGAGATCGGATGCAGGCTATTGTGGCGGGTCACTCCTGGCAACTGGTCGCCGACGTTACTGACGACTGATAACTGACTACTGACTACTTCCTTGCGTAAACAATCTTCCCGCGCTTCACCGTCATTACGCAATGATTCACCGCGAAGTAATAAGGAATTTCGCGATAGTCATCGACGTCGAGCACGTTCAAATCCGCCTGCTTGCCCGCTTCCAGTGAACCGATGCGGTCGGCGCGGCGCAGCGCGTGGGCAGCGTTGATGGTTGAGGCGGCAACGGCCTCCGCCGGCGTCATCCGCATCTGCGTACAGGCGA
>CAYTMD010000264.1:0-8742 GCA_964438685.1 uncultured Acidobacteriota bacterium | reverse complement strand
GCATGAAGTATACGCAGGATGAAAGTTATTACATCCTGGATGCGAAAGAGGATGGGGTCGTCTTTCTGGGGATTCAGGAAGGGGTTTCGCCAGCCACGATGCTTGAGTCACTCGCCGATGCGCAGCAAGGTCGAGGGCCCTTCCCCGTTGACCAGTTTGTAAACGTTTGGCCTGCCAAGAAGCACGACCATTTTCTAATTCCTGGCGGCACGGTACATTGTTCCGGACGTAATTGCATGGTGCTGGAAATTAGTGCGACGCCCTACATCTTCACGTTCAAGCTCTGGGACTGGGCGCGCATGGATCTTGACGGCCGGCCAAGGCCAATTCACCTTGAGCACGGACGAAAAAATATTCAGTGGGACCGGACTACTGAATGGGTTCGCAAGAATCTGTTGAACCGCGTGCAACTCATCGCGCAGGACGAGAGTTGGAAGGAAGAGCGCACCGGGTTGCACGAACGGGAATTCATCGAGACGCGCCGTCACTGGTTCACCGGAAGTACTCCCCATGACACAGAGGGAGGACTAAATGTCTTGAATCTCGTGGAAGGCCCGGAAGCCGTGGTGGAAAGTCCGGGTGGCGCATTTCCGCCCTTCGTAGTGCACTATGCCGAGACCTTCATTGTGCCGGCTGCCGTCGGCAGGTATACGATCCGTCCCACAACGCCGGGCCGCTGCGGTACGATCAAGGCTTATGTCAGGACCAAGCCGTGACAATTCCTCGCGGCAATCGCGTGGTTTGCGGTTAAGAATCCCTCATTTCTAGTCCCGAAGTTCAGTCAGTCCCCTATCGTTTTGCTCTCTGCGACCGGACAATTCGTCCTCATACAGTCCCGTTTTTCATAGATTGTTTAGGTGGTTTTCTTTTCAGTATGTTCTGAGCTTTGGCGTAAGGAAACCTGCTTTTTTGGTTCTTTGTTTTCAAGATGTTACCAGCTTTGGGAGACCTCCAATTTTGAACGCAAGATGGACACAGTATCGCAGGCGGTTGAGGGGAATGGAGGCGGGGAAAAAACATCATAAGGCACCCTTTTTTAATTATTCCGTGACCCGGAAGCGAGCACCGGCGGGCGAGCAGCCCGAACCCATCCACACGCCCACATTGTAGCCTATTGATGATTCGGCGTCAAGCGAAAAACTCCCCGGACTTCGGATTCTGGTGGGGAATCCGGACTACACCCTTCCCTTGCGATTCCGGTGGTCATGAAAGGAAATGGAAGTAAAAAACATGGGACGAAACACGAGAAGGAAATGGAAGAAGGAAATGGAAATCCTTGACACGTGCATTTCTTCGTGTTATACCCGGCCCCTCTTGGTTTTCCGATTGGCCGAACTGGTGAAGCGGAATCGAGGCTAGGTGCAATCTGAGGGAAGGAGTAAACGATGATGTTGGCGAGAAAAACGATGCAAGTGGTGGTGGTGATAGGGATGACGGTGTCCGCGTGGATGCCCGCGATGGCCGGTTCGGCAGCGATTGGGTCGCTGGCGGGTAGCCAGAATACGACACTGGACAGCGTGGCGGCATTACCGAATACGACAATCTTCAGCGGGGACAAGCTTGCAGTCAGCGATGGAGTCGCCGTAGTGACGCTGGCGCGAGGAAATCGGATGGTGTTTGGAAGCCAGACACAGGCTTCCTTCTTGACAGAAGCGAATGGCGTGACGGTGCTGCTGGCGGGGGGAACCGTACTGCTTTATCACGAGGCCGGAGAGCCGTCGATGCGGCTGAAAGTGGACAACGTGACCGTGTCCCCGGTGACGGGATTCAAGACGCTCGGTGAAGTTGCGATGCTAAACGGGTTTCTGGTGGTGACGGCAAAACATGGGGAACTCCAACTGGAAACGTCAGGGAAGACGGAGCAAATAGCAGAAGGGAAAACCGTGACGCTGTCGCCAAGGACGGCACAGGCGCCGTCGCAAGGTTCAGCCTCCCCGAATACCAAGAACTCGGCGTCGAAACTGCAGTGGGTTGAGCTTGCCGCGAGCGCCACAGGAGCGGTATTGGCCGGCGTTGGTATTGCTCGCGCCGATACTGCCAATCATGCCGCAGCCGCAGCCAATCTTGAGGCGACACTGGCGGCCAGCAATGCGAGCGCGGCCACGAGCGCGGCCAATGCCGCGATCAACGCAGCGAATGCCGCCCAACAAACGGCAAATTCCCTGGGATGCGGACTGAACAAGATAGGTGGCGCGCTGGGGATGACGTCAAGCCCATACACTCCGCCAGCCGGGAGCAGCTGCCCGTAGGCAAGAAGCTTTGGCAACCGGGTTTCGCTTTTGGTGTGCGAAGTACCGAGAAGAAACCGTAATGCTGAGATTTCTTCTGTCTTAAGCCGCCGGGATGCTTGCCACGCATTTTCGATTTGCGGAATGATAGATAACTACCCATATACACGGCCATTTCAAGCTAACATGACGGACTGAGGAGGGTGATATCCTCAGCCCCGAGAATGAAATTCCCCATCATGGATTATGAGAAACGGCATCTCGGCCGGGTCGCTGGGAAGGATGATTGGCGATACTGCTGATCGAATTTTGCACGCGGTCGCGCTTGTCTAGACTTTGTTTAATTGACGACCGTTGAACCGATTGAGCGTAGGTCTGGGAGTGTGAGGCACGAGAAGGGGGTATTGTCTGATGCGAATTCAAAAACCGCAAGAGCAGACTCGAAGGCGCGAGGTTTCGGTGTGGGCGGTAAAACTGCTATTACTCCTCGTCTTTGCTGTCGTGCCTTGTCTGGCGCAAATTAACGTGGGCAGCATTCTGGGGATCATTTTTGATCCCTCCGGCGCGGTCATTCCCGGGGCCACGGTGGTCGTGAAAAACCAGGGGACCGGTGAGACCTTCAAGCTCACCACCAGCCCACGGGGAGACTTTATCGTTCCGGTAGTGTCGGTTGGAGTTTACACCGTCACGGTATCGAGCGCCGGCTTCCAAACGGTGGTCCGCAAGAACATTGAGGTGTCGGTTTCGTCTCGTGAGCAGTTAGCGATCACTCTCGCGCCCGGCGAGCAACGGCAGACGGTCACCGTGACGAGCGGAGCGCCCGTCGTCAATACCGCCTCTACGACGTTAGGGGAAGTTGTGGGCGAACGTGAAGTCCAGGACTTGCCCACCAATGGCCGGGACCTCAGCCAACTTCTGGAGTTGGTGCCAGGCGTGAATCTGACCGGGGAAGGAAGCATTGCCGGACAGAGTATTTTCTCCGGCGCCGGGGCAGCGATCAACTTCCTGGTGGATGGCACGGATGCGAATCGGGTCGATTTTAACTTCATCGATAATACTTACGGGTCGAGTGCGAACCGGCTCACCCGCGCCAGCATCGATGACGTGCAGGAATTCCGCGTCTATGAGAACTCCTTCTCGGCTGAATTCGGCGACTCCTTAGGCGGGGTCGTCAATATTGTGACCAAATCGGGGACGAATCAACTTCATGGTGACGTCTACGAGTATTTCCGCAACGAAGTCCTGGACGCACGCGGGTATTTTGACCCTGCACCTCAAATCCATCCGCCCTTCCGATTGAACCAATTTGGCGGTAGTGCGGGCGGCCCGATCATCAAGGACAAATTGTTCTTTTACGGCGGCGATGAAACCATACGTCAGCGGACGGGTGTTTCCTTCGTGGGTCAGTATGTTCCTATCGCCAGTTATCGCGCTACCGCGGTGCCGGCCGTGCAGCCTGCCCTGGCCATGTTGCCGCTGCCGAATGGCCCGATTTCGGGCACTAATTCGAACCTGGCGGAGTATTCGACCCAGGACGCGAATCTATTGAACGAGACTGCGCCTTCCGGCAAGATCGATTACCTGCTGAGCTCCACCAAGCGGCTGGATTTCCGGTACAACGCTGACAAATCGCTCACGGATACTTATTTTGGTATTGCCCTGGGCCAAATTCAGCAAGCCATTGGACTCAACCAGAGTGCGCGGCTCAGTTTTACGGACAATCTCTCTCCCACCTGGCTGAATGAGACCAGCGTGGCTATCAACCGCGTCCACATCGATCCGCGCGACTCGAACCTCGCGTCGGTCAGGGCCTTCCCTGATACCAGCATTACCGGCATGTCCGGTATGGGTCCGGATCTTTTTGACCTGCAAGTGGCCAACAATTCCTTTACGGTACTGGACAACGCAAGCCACGTTCAGGGCCGCCAGCAAATGAAGCTCGGAATTCAGATTCTCCGCAACCAGGACAATAAGGCTTTGAACTACGAGGAAACCGAGACCTTCACCAGCGTGGCCAATTTTTTCCAGAATCGTCCGCAATCGGTGGGTACGCTTGGGCAGCCCCGCGCCGGCATGCGCAATACCTACTACGGAGCTTTCCTTGAAGATGACATTCAGTGGTCCAAGAAACTTACCATCAACGCGGGTTTGCGTTATCAATTCAGCACTTCACCATCGGAATCCCATGGCCGGGCAGTGAATTTCGATCCCGTCACGGGGAACATCGCTCCCCTCTATTCGCAGATTCTGAACGCTCCCGCCGTGGATTTTGCCCCTCGTTTGGGGCTGGCCTATGCACCGTTCAAATCCCGCCGTACGGTGTTCCGAGCAAGTTTCGGCATCTTCTTTCCTGACATTAATGCTGCCATGGCTCAGAACTTTCCCAATAACGTCTCTCAGGAGGCAGCTTCGATAACCAACATCCAGGACCCTGGGCTGCTGGGCTTTCCGTTTCCCCCCATCGGGTCGTATAGCGCGACGACCACTCTCTCGGGGATTCAAACGAACTGGAAGAATGCTTACTTGCAATCCTGGAATTTCACGGCGCAGCAGCAGTTGACCGAGAACTCCCGGTTACAGGTAGTCTACGTGGGGAACCACACAAACCATTTGCCCAGCCCAACAGAAAATATTAACCGCTTCCCCGCCGGCTCACCCAAGCCATACCCGGCTTGGGGAAATATCGGCATAGAATTACCCAGGGCAGAATCAACCTACGATGCATTGCAAGTCAGCTACAACCACCGCATGGGCCATGGACTGATTGTCAACGTCAATTACACGTACTCGCACGCCTTGGATGACATGCCGGGCGGAATTTTCGGAGGTTACCAGGACGACAAGAACCCAATGCTCGACTATGGCAATGCTGACGTCGACATTCGTCACCAAGTGGAATTCGACTATGTCTATTCCCTGCCGTCGGTGCCGCACGTGCCGCGTGTCCTTGGGGGCGGATGGCAAATGAATGGCATTACCACCATGCGGGGCGGCCAGCCCTACAGCATTGGGTGCAGTTGCGATCCCTTTAGCTATGGATCGAATTCCGCCCTCGCGAATATCGTCCCCGGTGTCCCGAAAAGTCCCTCCAGTTACACCCTCAGTACAGGACAGAAGTGGGTTTATAACCTTCCGGGGTTCAATCAGGCAGCTCCTCTCACCACCGGCAGCGAGATCAATCCGGACGCCTGGGTTGGGCCTCCGCATGGCCAATGGGGGAATTCCGGACGCAACAGCGTGTACGGACCCAGTGGTTTCAATTTTGATTTCTCTCTATTCAAGAATTTTAAGATCAGAGAACAATGGACACTCAAGTTCCAAGCGGAAGCATTCAATATTTTTAACACGCCGCAGTTCGGAAACCCCGTGTCGACCGTTGGCGTTTCGGGATTCGGCACGAGCATCGTCACACAGGGAACGGTCGATGGTTTTGGCACGGGCCGGCAATTACAGTTTGCGCTGACATTGCAGTTCTAGACCGGAATTCAGTCTGGCCGGCTTTTGAAGAAACTGTAGCGCCGGCCTTGAGGTGCGGCGCTATACAACCCGCTAGAGCAAACGCATAAGAACCTCCGGCCAGCGGAGACAGGTGGGAGCATATGGCTAATCAACTGACAAGTTCGCAAGGATCACGACGACGCCCACAAGACACTTCCATTAATCCCATAATATGGATTGTGCTTGGTGCACTGATCGCGGTGTCGTTGGGGATCTCGTCCTGCGCGTCGACACCGATAATCTATCAGTCCGTAGTTCCGGACGCGGTGGCGCCGGGCGGGCCGGCATTCACGATTACGGTGAACGGCGACCAATTCACTTCCGGCTCCACCATCGATTGGAACGGCACCCCGCTTACCGGTCTCACCATTTCGGGCACTCAAATCACGGCCACCGTTCCAGCTTCGCTGATCGCGAAACCAGGCACTGCCGCCATCTCGGTGCTGAGCGGATCGGGAGGCGGCACGTCGAACGTCATTTATTTCCCCGTGTGGAATTCGGCGACCACCGCGAGTTTCGTCACCGCTTCCGGCTCTCCAATCATGGTGGGCGTGAACCCGTCTGCCGTGGTAGTGGCCGATTTCAATGGAGACGGGAAACCCGACCTCGCGGTAGCCAACGCCAAGGATGGGACTGTAACCGTCCTGCTGGGCAACGGCGACGGAACCTTTACCGCGGCCGCGGGCTCTCCCATTGCCGTAGGGGCGGGGCCCGACGCTCTGGCCGTGGGGGACTTCAACGTCGACGGTATTCAGGATCTGGCGGTCGCCAATGGGATAGCTGGAACGATCACCGTCCTGATTGGTAAAGGGGACGGCACGTTCAAAGCCACGGTCGCCTCCCCCATTACCGTCGGTACCGACCCCGACGCCTTGGCGGTCGGGGACTTCAACGGCAACGGGGATCCGGGCATCGTGGTTGCCAACAGCGGCAGCAATAACATCATGTATCTGCAAGGCAACGGCGACGGCACGTTTAAGGGTCCGGTAAGCACTGCCGTGGGAACCGCCCCATCCGCGCTGGCCGTCGGCGATTTTATCGGTAGCTACAATACTACGACCAGCACGAGCGGATATTTGAGCTTGGCAGTCGCCAATGCCGGCAGCAACAATGTGACCATCCTGCTGGGCGCTGGAAACGGCACCTTCAAGGCCGCAACCGGCTCGCCCATCGCGGTGGGCAATGTGCCATCGGCGCTGGTAGTGGCCGATCTCAACCGTGACGGAATACTGGACGTGGCCGTTGCCAACCGCGGCAGCAACAATGTGACCACGCTGCTCGGCAATGGCGATGGCACCTTTGCAGCGGCTGGATCGCCGATAGCGGTAGGCACTAGTCCGTCGGCCCTTGCGGTGGCGGATTTTAATGCCGACAACAAGCTCGACTTAGTAGTCGCAAATAGTGGCGATAGCACGGCGACTGTGTTGTTGGGCACCGGTACCGGAGGCTTTACACCTACGACGGCTCTCCCCGCCACCGGCATTGGGCCGGCCGGGCTGGCGGTGGCTGATTTCAACCGCGATGGGCGGCTCGACATTGCCACGGCCGATGGCACAGCCAACACCGCTACGGTGCTCCTGCAACCGGTAGCCATTATTTCCTCTGCCACCAGTCTGACTTACGTCCAGCAGGGTCTGGGCTCGACGAGCGCAGCGCAAACTGTGACCCTCACCAACAACACGTCCACGGCGGTTAACTTCACCACCATCGGCGTCACCGGCACTGGTTCTGCGGATTTTGCCGCGCCTGCCGGCGGCTCAACGTGCTCTACCACCACTCCTCTGGCGGCGGGGGGTGGAACATGCACGATCAATGTGACCTTTACGCCTTTGACTGCCGGCAGCCTCACTGCCGCGTTGAGCATTACCACCAATAGTCCGGTTACGCCGTCACTGTCTGTCCAGCTTTCGGGCACAGGCTTCAACGGCGGCGAAGTCGCGCTGGGCCCCAACAGTTTTTCGTTCCCCTTGCAGCGCGTCAACACAACAAGCAATGCCCAAATTGCCACATTAACAAACGTTGGGACATTCGCCGTCAATATTTCGTCGATTACCACGAGTCTTTCTGAGTACACGATCGTTCCTCCCACCACGGGCGGCACTGCCTGTTTATCGCTTGTCGGCTCATCACTAGCGATCGGAGCGCAGTGTGTTATTCCGGTGACGTTCACGCCCAACGCGGCTGGGACATTTGCGGGCTCACTCAACATCACTGACGATGCCGCACTCAGCCCGCAGGTAGTCATGCTCACCGGGGTTGGTACCAACGTCCAATTTGCCCCGACCAGCCTCAGCTTTGGCAGCGAGCCAATTGGCACAGCCAGCCCCACTCAGACCGTGACCTTGACGGACGTCGGCGCATCCCCGCTGAAGATCTCGGGGATTACTGCTACTGCCCAATTCTCCGTCCAATACTCCGTCGTTTCCACAACCACTTGCTCGACATCTGTTCCATTGGCTGCCGGTGCGAGTTGCAATATAAGTCTGGCGTTCACCCCGACCCAGGCAGGCAATATTACGGGCTCGCTGTTCATCGCCGATGACGACCCATCGAGCCCCCAACAAGTGGGACTCGCGGGCGTCGGCCAGGACTTCGGTGTCCAATCCTTTACCACCACGCAAACCGTCAAGGCGGGGAGTCCCGCGAATTACCTGCTCAAGGTTACGCCGGCGTTCGGCTTCAACGGCTCCGTCACAATGGCATGCACAGGCGCGCCGACCAATGCTACCTGTGCAGCATCACCCACCTCAGTGAAGCTAAACGGTGTCGATTACGCGGCGCCGTCGTTGCAAGTGGCCACGTCAGCGTTGTCGCTGATCTCCCCGCGGGCGTTCCCACCCGCCAGCGGCCGTTGGCCTTGGATGGTGGGGCTTATGCTGCTGGGCTTGGCGGGAGTTCTGCTACTGAAGAGCTCGGGCAGTAAGGGCGAGGCAATGGCACCTTTGTGGCGCTGGGGACGCCTGGCCTCAATCACCTTGGCACTCTTGATGTTGAGGCTGTGGGCTTCATGCGGTGG
>CAYTMD010000263.1:0-8751 GCA_964438685.1 uncultured Acidobacteriota bacterium | reverse complement strand
CCTTTCAGCCCGCGCTCGAAACTTTCCGCAGTGGAAAATTCATCCGGGTCGGAAGTCACGTCGTGGTTGTGGTAACCCACCTTGATCTTGTATTTCTGGGCGAACTTATCAATGCGGGGGACCATATGAAGTTTGGTGGAAGTCGTGATGCAATCCAGGCCCAGCGCCTGGGTCATTTGAAAGCCCCGCTCGATCATCTCGTCCGTCAATTCCGGGCGAAAGATGTACCCATTCGCGGATAGGCTGATGCCCGCAGCGTCAAACTTCTTCCGTGCCTCTTTAAAGAAGCTGAGCGGTGCGTCGAGCCGCCACTGATTCACGTCCGAACCGTGGGTGTAAGGCTTCGAAAATTGAACCTCGGTGAGTTCGCATTCACCCACCCCCGTCTCGCGGAAAGCGGCAATCATCGGATCCAAAGCAAGCTCGCGGAACGAGTACGCTTGCGCGCCGATTTGCACGCCGCGAACGACGGAATTGATCTTCGTAACACTAAAAAGTTCCCGGGCGGGGATCATGGCGCCGGCACATCCCGCGATCAGCAGCTTCCCCGCATCACGCCTTGATATAAGAGACATAATTCCTCCTTACAAAAATCACCTTAATGATGGCGAGAGTATAGCAGAGATGTCGCACGCCATCACCAGCGCGTCTTCAACCGGATCATGGTAGTAGTCGTGACGCGTGTAGATTAATTGGAACCCCAAGGATACGTAGAGAGCGCGCGCCGGCTGGTTGGACGCGCGGACTTCCAGAAAGATCCGGCGCACACCGTGTTCCTGCAGGACGCGGATCCCTTCCGTCAGCAGGCCGCGCCCGACGCCCTTCCGTTGGTGCGAGGCATCGACGGCGATGTTGCGTAATTCCGCTTCATCCATCACGCGATGAAATGCCGTGAATCCCACAACCTCGGCCGGAGACGAAATTTCATCTTCCGCCACGACCATTGTCCCAAGGGAATCGCCAGCCAATTGGAGGTAATCCTCCGGCCGCCATTGCGCCGCCTGGGGACACTTCACCTGGATCGCATGGACGGCCGCAAGATCATCGCTGGTAAACGCTCGAATCTTCATGCCAAACCATGGGTGCGGGAGCTAGGTTCTAGGGCGAAGAAAGGGTAAGGGTTGAAGGATAAAGGGTAAAGTTTAAAGGATAAATCGGCTTCATACCTTTATCCTTTACACTTTACCCTTTCTTCGCCCACCCAGCTTAGCCCTTCCAATTGATTTCCGCGTCTGGGCGGCGAAGGTAGTAGGCGTCCAATTTCGTGTCCGGGCAAGGACGGCTTGATTGCTCTTCCTTCCGGGCGATAGCAGCAATGGAGTCCACTAAAGCGCCCTCAATTGACTGCCAGTTCAGTGAAGGTGGCAGACCCGCATGCAGACCAACGGCAGCCTGGTCATGCGCACGCACCACGCACGTGGCACTCGCACCGGTGGCAAGCCGCTCGTCAATAAATGCTCGCAGAGGTTCCGGCTTGAGGATCCACCCGGTGTCCACGGGTTCGTAATCCTGCCTGGTGGCGCTTGATGGATCAGAAGAGCTTCGCCGAAAGCAGCCGAGGAAGAATTCGCCCCGCCGCGCATCGATAATGGGAAAGGCCCAATCCGGTTGGAGGCTCACTTTGCCCACCATGGCTTCCAGCACGGAAACAGCGCGCACCGGACGGGTAAAAACCTTCCCCCACGCGCGTGCCGCCGCCAGGCCAACCCGAATTCCGGTAAACGAGCCGGGCCCATTGGCCACCGCGTAAAGGTCGATCTCGCGATGCTCCACGTGGGCCTGCGCCAGCGCTTGCTCCACCATTTCAAACAGAATGATGGAGTACCCATCCCCCGGTCCCTGACTCGGAACCAACGCCAGGCACTCCGCGTCCCGATAGATTCCCACGCCACCCATCTCACCCGTTGTGTCAATCGCCAGAATAAGCATCGCGAGCCATTATAGCGATTTTGGACGGAAAGAGAACTTGGCTTGCTTCTGGTGTCAAATGAACGTGGCGTGGTGTGAACTGGCCCGAACCCGGGCGCAAACAGTCTAATTGTCACTTACGAACGCCCGCGTCGCATCGGGAATCAAGTCGCCTGTAGGGGGGAGGGAAAAGCCTGGCCGCACGGCGTGAGCGAAGCGTAAAATTCTCACGCCATAACCCTAGTCTACATTGCTACCAATTGTCAAGCGGAACCGACTGGCTGGCGCAGAGTGAAACTCTGCGATATTGCGAGCGACACAAATGAGTCGCAGAGCTGCGCTCTGCTCCAACCGGCCAACCCGGACAATTGCTGAAGAAAAACGGACGGGCTCCTTTTCTTCGTTTTCAACCGGCAATAGGCGGGCTGTGCTCGTTGGCCGGCTTGTTGATTTCCGACCGGATCACGCCGCTTTGGTCGGTGAAAAAGTGGCTAGTGCCGATAGTTCCGGGCTCGATCGAATCAGCATCGGGCGTGATAGGCTCAGCATGGATAGTGTAACTGTTGATGCGCCCCGTAGAATCCCTTTCCCCGGGGCTGTAAGTGAAGATATAGCCGCACCTCTTTCCCGAGGCCAGCCCGTGGTCCAAAAGCCCGGCAGCGTCAGAGGACGGCATAACTCGGTCGTCGGGCGGGCGAAGGGATGCGAGGCTGGAAGGAAATCCCACATTGTAGGTGCCGGCATAAACTACAGCTGCGGTATTCAAAGTCCGCAAGCTCCCGATCGCGCAGGCTTGGTTCTCCGTCGCAAGAGACTGGTTATATGTTCCTTCCAACTTTTGGACAAATGCAAGCTGCTCGCGTAGAGATGCGCTTTGGGGAGTGCGTTCAAGCCGTGTTCGCAGGTTGGGCTCCACTCGCGCAAAGACGTAGCGAGCGTCCTGACCGTTGCCTTGAAAGGGTAATACAAGAGCTCGCATCATTTCGAGAGTGTCGTGATCGACATGGCTGGAAATGCCCCGTTGATTCACCATCGCGATAATGCGCTGTTCGTCGACTTGGTCAAATACCATAATCAGAATTTGGATTGGATCGAGCGGTCCGTGCGCCGCTCCGGCGGCAGCCTCGGGCTTTTGCTGTGCCCAAGCAGGACCGGCAATCAGCAGACACAACTGCAACATGAGAACAGCCAATATGTTTCGGAATCTCATCGGCACCTCGCACAGGCCTCGTGGATTGACCAAAAAACTTGGTAGCATTCTACCCTGTACCAAGGCGGGGAACGTCCCCCTTACCCGGGGAGGTAGTACATCCCGCAAGTCGGAACGTCAAGGGGATTGTGGTCGGAAGGGTCACGATGCCCGAGAAGAAGCCGGAAATGCCGTGTTCGCGCCAGTTTCTCCCTCAATAGGATTCCACTTGCGGAGGTTGCAGGTTACGATGAGCGCAGCTATATCCCTACGTCAGTGCAGATCCTTGGGCAGTGCCTGCTTGTGCTCCCCTGTCTTGTACTAACCGCTCCGAGCAGATCACGCGCTACTCGGAAGTTGTTCTGGACGACATCGTGAGGACGATTATCCGGGGTTTCGAAGGACGACGGTCCTCCCTGATGCCGCGCCCTCTAGATTACCGATTCCTCTCCATAAATCAGCATCCCCAAAACGATTTCCGGGCGATCAAATAAAATGACATCGAACTCGGAACAACAGGTCAGCTCACGTAAAATCGACCCACCCGCGAACCCTCACAGCCGCGCCTGCCCACTATGCTAAAATGAAGGCTTTGCAGCGAAACAACCTTGTAAATACGCTTACTCCATTTGGCGATAGAAGCCAGCGGAGTAGGATGGTTGTCAGGTATCAGGTGCTGGAGGCCGTTATAGGTAGGATACAAAGGCTAAAGGGTTAAAGATAAGGTACAAAAGCCCTTTTATACTTTACCCTTTACACTTAACAATTCCCCAGCCAGCAGCACTCAGAATGCAGCAAAACGCCCATGGCAGAAACCAGCCGCTCAACATCCCGGCCGCTTGAGTTGACGGAGCTCCTGACCCTGATGATCGAGGTCGGCGAGCAGATCAACTCCACGCTCGACCTCGACGAGTTGCTGGGCCGTATTGCGGAGATCATAAAACGCGCCATTGATTACGAGGTATTCGCAATTTTTCTCCTGAACGAGAAGATGCAAGAGTTGCGCGTGCATTTCAGCCTGGGCCATCCCCGCGAGATCATCCGAAATTTGCGAATCAAGGTGGGCGAGGGCATTGTGGGCCGGGCGGCGCAGACGCGGCGTTCAGTCCTGGTGAATGACGTCAAAAACGACCCTGCGTACATTTCATCCCTGGCGGCGATGCGCTCCGAGTTGGCGGTTCCATTGATCCACAAGGGCCGCTTGATCGGGATTATTGACCTGGAGGCCCCGCAGCCGGACTTCTTTAACGACTCGCATGTGAGCCTTTTGGAGCTTCTGGCCAGCCGTATGGCCATGGCCATTGAAAACGCGCGGCTCTACCGGCGCACCCTGCGTCAGGCGCGCACCCTCCAGGTGCTGAACGAAATCAGCCGGGAACTCAGCTCGGTGCTGGTATTGAACGAATTGCTGCGCAAGGTTGGAACCCTCACCAAGCGGCTGGTGGATTACCACCGCTTTGGAATTCTGCTGGCCGATGACCAGTCGCAAACCTTTAACGCTGTCATCTCCTTAAAGCAGGATGAGCGCATGCCCGAGAGATCAACGGTGGAATTTGGCTCGGGCATTGTGGGAGCGGCGGCCACCCTTCGCCAGCCCGTCGTAGTGGCAGACGTCAGCAAAGACCCGCGCTACATTTTCGTGAATCCGGAGACGCGTTCGGAGATGACGGTCCCCCTGATTTACCGCGACCGCGTCATTGGGGTGATTGATTTGGAAAGCCCGCACCTCAATTATTTTAATGACGAGCATGTGCGCATGTTCTCCACACTTGCGCCCCAAATCGCCATTGCCATTGAGAATGCGCGGCTGTACGAGCGCGTGGCACGCAGTGAAGCGCGGCTGGAGCGCGACCTGCGCCGTGCCCAGGAAATCCAGATGCACCTGATGCCGGGGATCGCCCCGAAAATTCCCGGCCTCGATGTGGCCTTGCACTTTCAGCCCTCGAGCGAGCTGGGAGGCGACCTTTATGAATTCCTCTCCTACGGCAGGGACCGGCAGGTGATCGTCGTGGGCGACGTCAGCGGCAAGGGTGCGCCCGCCGCTCTCTATGGAGCCATGGCCAGCGGCACCTTGCGCAGTCTCGCTCCCCTGAAACTTTCGCCGCCCGACATGATGAAGCAGTTGAACGTCATGTTTCTCGAACGCAAGATTGAAGGCCACTTCATTACCCTGACCTATGCCATCTGGGAACCCCGCACCAAGAGCCTGACCCTGGCCAATGCGGGCATGCCGCTTCCCATCCTGGTGCACAAAGGACAGTGCCGGGCGATTCGCGCCGAGGGCGTTCCCCTCGGCCTGCTGGAGCATACCGAGTATCAGCCGGTGACGGTAAATTTGGAATCGGGAGATTTGCTGGCATTCTTTTCCGACGGCATCACGGAGGCCAACAACCCGCAGCAGGAAGAATTCAGTTCGCGGCGGTTGGAGAACGTTCTGCGCCAAAACGCGCAAAAGCCGACCCAGGAAATCGTCAACCGGGTATTTGAAGAATTGCGCGCCTTCGAAGCTGGGCGCCCTCAGCGCGATGACCAAACATTGGTCATCCTGAATGTGCGATGAGGTGTAGGCGCATAGGCGCCAGGGTAAGCGCCACCGGCAGCCAGCCCGCGTAGCGGGCGAAAGATCGTAGCCCATAGCGCGAGCTATGGGAAAGAGGCCGCCCCATAATTCCGCTAGCCCCAGAGGGGCGAAAGAAACAATCGTTACGGTGATTTTACATCTCCACCCCTTGGCGTCAAACGATGAAGAAGACGACTACGCCGCAAATTCCAATCTCGATTTCTTTCGCCTCCTACGGGGCTCGGGCGCGGTAGCGTGCCTATTACCCACGGCTTACGCCATGGGCTACGATCTTCCGCCCGCTACGGGGGCTCGCACATTGCCGGAAACGGCAGTTATTCTAGCGCCAATGGTGCTAGGGGCTGGGGAATCGTTAAGTGTAAAGAGTAAATTGTAAAGGGTAAGACATCTTCATCCTTTACCCTTTACACTTTACCCTTTCTCCGCTCCAAACACCTTAAGCCCAAAGAGAGAAAATGACCCAATCGGCTGACGATTCCTTTCACTACTATCAGGGCGAGTTCTGTTGCGAGGATTTGTCGCTTGCCTCACTCGCCGACCGTTTCGGCACGCCCGCGTATATTTACAGTCAAAGCGCGATTCTCCGCAACTACGAGCGTCTGCGCGGAACGTTGGCGCACATTCCCGGATTGATTTGCTACTCGGTCAAAGCCAATTCCCATCTCCGCATTCTGAATCTGTTGCGGCGGGCAGGCGCGGGATTCGACGTGGTCTCGGGCGGAGAGTTGGTGCGCGCGTTGCGAGCTGGAGCCCCACCCGACATCATTGTCTTTTCCGGAGTGGGAAAAACGCAGGATGAAATTGACGCGGGTTTGGCCGCGGGCATCCTGATGTTCAATGTGGAATCGGCGGGCGAGCTCGACCTCATTGAAAGTCGCGCCCGCGCTCTCCAAAAGGTGGGACGAATTTCCATCCGCGTAAATCCCGACGTGGAGGCGGACACGCACCCGTACATTTCCACCGGGCAGAACATTCACAAGTTTGGCGTGCCCAAGGATGATGCCCCGGAGCTTTACCGTCGCGCCGCGCGCTCTTCCCATCTGAAAGTGCTGGGAGTGGCGTGCCACATCGGCTCGCAAATTCTGGATGTGGAACCTTTCCTGAAGGCGCTCGATGAAATCCTGATCATCGCCCTGCAGCTCGCCGCGGAGGGCATTGCCATCGAAATGCTCGATTTGGGCGGCGGGTACGGAATCACTTACAACACTGAGCGGCCTCTGGACGTGGAACTGATGGCGCGGGGCCTGGAACAGCGGCTTCGCCAGGCTTCTTTGCGCCTCATTATCGAGCCCGGACGCGCACTGGTGGGCAATGCCGGGGCGCTGATGACCCGTGTGCTCTATGTGAAAAAGAACCTGCAGAAGAATTTCGTGATCATCGACGCAGGCATGAATGACCTCATGCGGCCGGCCCTTTACGGTTCCTACCATGAGATCGTTCCCGTCCGGGGCGGAACCAGGGAACGCTTGCGGGCGGACATTGTTGGGCCACTGTGCGAAACCGGGGACTTCTTCGCCCACGATCGCGACATACCCAACGTCCGGCCCGGCGATCTGCTTGCCGTGCTGACCACCGGCGCTTACGGATACGTCCTCTCGTCCAATTACAACACCCGGCCCCGCCCCGCCGAGGTTATGGTGTGCGGAGCCGAGGCAGAGTTGATTCGCGCCCGCGAAACGGTGGAGGACTTGATAGCCGGGGAGAAGATCGACTGAGGTACGCAAAACAGAGTGAAAGATCCAGCGGTAGCGCCGGCTTGCGTAAATTGGAGCGCGAAGAGCAGGAGTACGAGATCAAACTTGCCACGCTGAAAACGGCAATTGATCAAGGTGACTCGAGCGGCATTGCCGAGGGGAGTTCTTTCACGCGTGTCCGGCAGGCACTTAAACTTTCCAGAAAGACGCGCTAGCGGGTGGCCATGGACAAAGCCTTTCTGCCCGTCGGCTTTTCTGCGCAAGACGAACCCACGGCCGATCAAAAGCAGATTGAGCGTAGAGACAACCCCCTCCGTCTCCGAAGTCCTGCTTGCCAATGCGTGCCTGGGATGTAATGCGTGGGGGACAGCTACGGACCTGCCGCTCAGGCGCTTTTGTGTTTTGATGCGGGTCGAAGTTGCAGCCGAAGAACGGGTGCGAGCGCGCGCAGCGTCCGGTTCACCGCCGCGCTATCGGGAAAGACATCCAACACTTCCGGATCGATGACGGCAATGTTAGCGCCATGGGCATATCTTGCTGCGGTAACCCCTCGCTTTGCGGTGGAGAAATCGTACTCCGGGCGCATTGTATCGCGGTCACTTTTCTGATTGTGAAGTTTAGCTTTCTTCTTCATAAAGTCTCCTCTCGGCGGGCATCGCGCGCCTCGCCGAAATCAGGCGGGTGCGTGGTGGCCGCTCGGCAAATGCCACGACAAGCAACCCTTGCAGGTTGGACATCCCGAGCACAAGATATCGCTCCTCGTCGAAGGAGTGGTCCGGGTCCGGCAGCAGGAGCGCGAGTGGATCTCCGAACACTGTTGAGGCCTCGTCGAACGTCACGCCGTGCTTTCGGGCGTTCGACTCCGCCTTCTTAATATCCCACTCGAATATATAGCCCAAGGGAAAGCCTCGCAAGAACCCATCGTTTAGGCCGACGCACCTAAACCACCGCGGGGTGGGTACTTTCACATTATAACGCTGGACTTCCCTGCGTGTGACTTCCGTCTTCTTTGTGCATTAAAACAAAAGCGGGCGGGCCGGTGTTCGTAAATCGCTAGCGACGCCCGTCCCGACGCGTGGGGACGCGCAAAGAACGCTTGCTGCCGACGGCTCGTGCCACTCGGCCTATTTCCCCCCGGGCGGTACTCGATCCTTCTCTGTCTTGATCCGGATTAGGCTGTAGGGATGTTGCTTGAGGGTGTCGGTGAACTGCTTGAGGTTGGCGCTGGTAACGCGGAGGTTTTCCAGGGTCTCATCCAGGTTGCCCCGATTTGCTCCCAGCGTGTCGTCCAGGTTGTTGATCATCCGCTCCGCATCTGCAAGCGAGGTCTGCAGGCGCAACAGGGTGTCATGAATTTCCTTCCGGTTTTCCATCACCAC
>CAYTMD010000262.1:0-8762 GCA_964438685.1 uncultured Acidobacteriota bacterium | reverse complement strand
TTGCTTCTGGCGCGCGACCGTGCCGGCGAGAAGCCGCTTTATTACTGGCGCGACGGCCAAACCCTGGTGTTTGGGTCGGAAATCAAGGCACTGCTTGAGTACCCGGGAATCAGCCGGGCGATTGATCCCACTGCGCTGACGCACTATTTTTTCTACGGACATTTTCCCAACCCCCGCAGCGTATTTGCCGACATCAAAAAGCTCCCCGCCGCGCATCGCATGGTGGTGGAAGGCGGAAACGTCACAATTGACGCTTACTGGCGCCCGCAGGACTATCTACGTTCGCCGGAAGCGCCGCCGGTGACGGCTCGCCAGGAGCGCGATTTGATTGAGGAACTCGCGGTGCGTCTTCGGCAGGCGTCGGAGTCGCGCCTGGTCAGCGATGTTCCCCTGGGCGTTTTCCTGAGCGGCGGCGTGGATTCCTCCACCATCGTCGCCATCATGAGCGAACTGAGTCCGGGAAACGTCAATTCGTTTTCCGTGAACTTTCCGGAGAAGACGTTTAACGAGGAGCCTTACTCGACGCTGGTGGCGAAGCGCTTCCATACCAAGCACCACGTCTTGAATGCCGACAAGCCCGGCATGTTCCAGGCGCTGATGACGCTGGCCGATCATCTGGATGAGCCCACGGCCGACCCGGCGGTTATCCCCACTTATATGATTTCACGTTTTGCGCGCGAGCACATCAAAGTGGCGTTAAGCGGCGAGGGCAGCGACGAGCTTTTCGGCGGCTATCCCACCTACATGGGAGCGCGCCTCGCGGATTATTACCTCAAACTCCCCGGCGTGGTGCGCCGACAGGTTTTTGGCCGGCTCCAGCGCTTTCTTCCCGTGTCGTCCACGGCCGTGCCCAAGGGCCTTTTCCTGCGCCGCTTCCTGAGCAATGCGGAAAAGGATCCGGCGCAGCGCCACCACATCTGGTTCGGCATGTTCAATCCCAAGGAGCTTGACCAGCTCTTCTCACCGGATTGGGCGGGACCTAAGCCGCCGAGCAGCGAGATCTTTACGCCCCTCGCCCGGGTGCTGGAGGGCGCGCGCTTCGACGAAACGGTCTCCGAGATGCTCTACTTGGATTTTCGCTTGTACTTGGAAGACAACCTATTGGTGAAGGTGGACCGGTCCAGCATGGCGTGCTCGCTCGAATTGCGAACGCCATTTCTGGATCATCGCCTGATTGAATTTGCCGAAGGGTTGCCCAGCCAGCTCAAGGTGCACGGATTCCAACTCAAGTACATCCTGAAGAAGGCCGTGGAGCGCTGGCTGCCGCACGAAATCGTTTACCGGCAAAAACGTGGCTTCTCCGTTCCCATCGCCAGTTGGATGCGGAATGAATTGCGGCCGCTGGTGGATGAGACCTTGGGTGAAGACAAGCTGCGGCGCCTGGGAATGTTCAACGTCCCGTTTGTGCGCCAATTGCTGAACGAGCATTGGAGCGGCAAAGCCGATAATCGCAAGACGCTGTGGACGCTTTTTAGTTTTCAACTGTGGTTTGACCGGTGGGGGAAATAATCGGGTGATTGGGTGATCCGGTGATCGGATGAACAAGAAGGGTCCTGTCCGTCCGGGCGCGGCCCTGTTTTATCCGTCCATTTTGCATGTGGCATTTGCAACATTTAAGACCCTGTATTTACGGGCCTTCCCGTCACGTTGCAAAACTTACCCTTTGTGAAACGGACCGCCTCAATCCGAACAGGTCTTCTGTGCCTTGTTCTGGTTCTGGTTTGAGTATTCCCACAGAGCGCGATCAAGGTCGCGCATCGAAACGCAGCACTCCACAGCTAGGGCACGGCATGTCTGCACATAGGCCCACCAGAACGTGAACGTGTCGCGGCGTGGTTTTTCCCAGTTCAGAGACCACAGCGCCCGGAAGTCAATAATCGGGTACGCTTGTGGAGCCATTAGAGGATTGCGAGGATCACCGGACGCAAGATGTAGCAACACGGATGCCGTTGGCATCTGCACACCGGCAAGGCCGGGAGCGACGAGCGTCCATATACGCTTGTCCTCGTCAGCACTAGATAAGGCCATGGCCGTTACGCGGCGAACATCTTCTTCCGAGTTCCGCTGGTAGTGGCGGCGCGGCCTTCCCCTTGTCTTCCACTCGCAGACTTCCAGAAATTCGTCCCGTGTGAAATACCCGGCTCTCCTGCTGCGCTCCCCGATTTCCAATACACGCCCATCGTCATCGCCACCTTGCGTGTAAGAGTAACGGTTAGCCCATTCGGGCACTTCGCTTTTCGGAAATCTGCTAGAGAACACGGGTGTCATAACTTAAATTTACTTCATCAAGTATAAGCGGCAAGCGCCGAGGCAGGGAAAGGCGAAACTCACCCTTTGCGCACCACAAAGGGGAAATCGACCTTTGCTTAAGAATCTCGGAACAGGGCGCGGAAACCCTCTTGCTCGAAGTGGCGGTCATTGGTGAGTGCTTCGGTCAATCCTTCTTGGCGCATGGTCTGCATCGAAATGCAATCCACCAGACTGTAACCTTTGTCGGGACGCGACCGGTACAGTTCAAATCCCGCCATAAAGGAATCGTGGCTCTGGGGAATGACGCGCACGCTTGGATCGCTCAACATGGCCTCGACATTGGCTGCCACTCCCCGGCGCAAGTATTCCGGTGCGGCGGAAAAGAACGTGAGGTATTCTGTGAGGACCTCCTCAGTGGTCAGGATGTCGTCCATGACCTGGTGAGCGCGCGCATAAGCGGCATCTCCCGGCAGCGTCAGTGCGATCCAGTAAAAGGTATCGGCAAAAACCATTTTCAAGGGTTTCTTTTGGGCCAGCCGTAGATGTAGTGATCGTGCTCGCTGGCTCCATCTTTAGGCATGCGGGCCATAATCTCGGGCGGAACCTTGCTCATGTTCTCACGGATGATTTCGGAAATATGGCGGCGGGGACGGTCGCCGGCTTCAAGGTCTTGCGCAAGGACTTGGCGCGCGTATTCTTCTGCCGAGACGCCATGCGCCTGCGCCTTGGCGGCGAGTGCAGCTTGTTGTTCGTCGGGAAGTTGAATCGTCAGTATCATTACAAGATTGCCTTTGCGTTCATCGATTCAAACCCAATTTTACGCCAGTCAGAACCCTTTGTCACGCCCTGCGCGGCGCGAACAACAAGGCAGGGGTGGGGTGGGTTCAAACAGCCCGGCATGACCGTGTGCCAATGGGCGGACAGTTCATTCCGAGCTCATTTGAGGCATTACCGCTTCGGCTTGTCGCTACACCGGCTTTTTATTGTACTGCTCAAACATAGCGGCGGTGATTTCGAAACTGCCTGGCCAATGGCCGCGCCTTTTCCCGGCATGGGTTTGATATGCCTGCAAGCGGTCGGGATCGGGCTGCACGACGTGGCCCTCTTTCAGGAATAGCAACCCTGCTTTATCCGTGGGCATGCGTGTAACAAACGCTTCAGCTTCAATGAGAACTTCGCGTAAGCGCGTCATCGTGGCGACGGGATCAACAGGCGGGTCACTCGCGATGCGCCGGAAATCCGCATCGGTATAGTGAGCGTTGCGGCGAATCTCGTTAATGATCCCTTCCGGCGTGAAGCCCAGGGCCTTACCCACCGAAGCCCATACCACGGCGCCCAGCGGCAAAATCCGCTCATGGATCGTCAACAAGTCCACCACGTCACGCGGCTCCTGACGCCCATAGGCCGCTCCAACTTTGTTGGTGGCAATGTCAACGGGGTGCAAAATATAACCAAAAGTCTCATCCCGCACGGTGGGGAAAAACCGGAAATCGCTGTCGGAAACCCATTCCAGCTTGGTGGTTTCACCCTGCCGTTCGGCGACGACGGTGTACACGCCGGGGCCGGGCCGGATCCATTTCACCGTATAGCCATGCTCCTGGAGCAGGGCTATATCTTGCGTTGCCGCCTGGCCAACGCGTTCTTCCCGGTCATGGAAGATGTCGATATCGCCGGAATACCGGGAGGTATCCCGAGTGAGCGGCGTGCTTCCCGCAACGTAGCTTTCGGGGTCACGGTGGGCGGCGAGAAGCCGCAGAAGATCGCTCTGAATTTTAGAGAGCGGCATGGCAGAGTCTTTCGATTTGTTCCGCCAAGCGCCGCGCCTCCAGATTGCCTTCAACCCGCAGGCTGTGCGTTATGGCCAGGGCGTCGGCGGGTGTCGGATCGGGCACAGGTTTACTGCTCCACAACGCCGATGCTCCGAACTCTGCAAAGGCGCGGTGGTACAGTTTCACCAAATCTTCCGATTCTGTCGTCGGGACGCTCATAACATCTCACTCTACCACGAGTAGCCCCGCCCCGCAGCGGAAGTAGCGTTGCAGACCTGTTCTGAAGGTCCGCGGCTTTTCGTTACCAGTTGGGAACGTGCCACTACATCTGCTTTAAAGCAATTCACCACAGAGGGCACAGAGATCACGGAGCTTCGACGGAGAAACGCGTCAGATCAAACCCGAGGATGGATGTTCTCTGTATCCGCAAAATAGAAGAGCATTTCTCCGTGGCCTCCGCGACCTTTGTGATAAATTTACCTTCACACCGTACTCGAAGAAATTGACGTTTGGTGATACAAGTTTCTAGCGTGAAAAAACCATCCGATCTTCCCAAGGGTTTAATCGTCGCCCACAACTATCATCCGTCGGCGGCGCCGGGCCGTGATGCTTTCCTTCCAGCGGAGTGGGCCATTGTTCGCCGCTGCCGCACCCCCAAACAGGTACAGGAATATCTCCGCAACCTTCCTTACAACTGGGAAAAGGGCGGTGAAACGTTGCGGACATTTCGCGGCGTGGTGAGCCATGGCAGCGCCCACTGCCTGGAGGGAGCACTGAGCGCGGCGACCATCATGGAGCAGCATGGTTACCCGCCGCTGCTGCTGGACCTGGAATCGCAGGACCAGCTTGACCACGTGCTGTTTCTCTTTAAAAAGGACGGACGCTGGGGAACCATCGCACGTTCGCGGGACGCGGGACTGCACGGGCGCAAACCGGTGTTCCGCACCATTCGCCACCTGGTTATGAGTTATGTGGATCCCTACGTGGATGGTTCAGGGCGCATCACGGGTTATGGCGTCGCCGACCTGCGCACCCTGGTGAAGGGTGATTGGCGGCTTTCCCCGAAGAACGTCAAGGAAGTGGAGCGCGCCCTCATCAAAATGCCCCACAAACCCATTCAAACTTCCGAGCGCCGGTATCAGGCGATTCTGCGGCAGTTCCGGGCGTTTCGCAAAAAGTACCCCGACAAACCTGCGACGTTTTATTCCAACCGGCCGCTATGGCTGTGAAGTTGTCTTAGCTGGATTTGCGGTTTCCCAGGGCATCCATTTGCCCCACCATCTCTTCCGGCGGTTCGCCGCTTCTCATACCCTGGGCCAGGATGAGCTGGCGCGCTTCGCCGCGCATGGCCGGCCATTTTGATCCGAACACAAACGAGGCCGCGATGCAGACACCTCCGCCTAACGCCACGGTGAAAGGCGCGCCGAGGCGGTGGGCGAGGGCTCCCGCCACCAGCGCACCGACCGGCGCCATGCCCATGAACATCATGGAATAAACGGACATCACGCGACCGCGCAAAGCGTCGGGCACCATGGTCTGGATCAGGGTGTTGGAGCTCGACATCTGGAGCAACATGCAGAATCCCGCCGGCAAAAGAAAGGCGATGCAAAGAGGCATGGAGCGCGAGAAAGAAAAAAGGATCAGGCAGACTCCGAAGCCTGTGGAGGCGTAGTTAACCCAGCGTCCCAGGCCGTGCACCTCGCGCTTTGATGCCAGCACCATCGTGGCGGCCAGCGCGCCCACGCCCGTGGACCCCATCAGCAAGCCCAGGCCGCGCGGACCGGCATGCAAAATCTTGTCCGCGAAGATGGGCATCAGCACGGCATAGGGCATTCCCGTCAGGCTGACCACGCCGAGCAGAAGCAGCAGGGCACGGATGGGCGCGGTGTGGGCCACAAAGCGGAATCCTTCCTTGACGCTTTCCAGCCCCGAAACCGTCCGCTTGGGCTGCTGGCGCGGGATGACGGTCATCAGCAGCAGGCCGGTGATGACCGCAATGTAGCTCGCGCCGTTGCCAAAAAAGCACCATCCTTCACCAATAGCAGCCACCAGGATGCCGGCGATGGAGGGTCCCAGGATTCGGGCCCCATTAAACATGGCGGAATTCAACGCAATGGCATTGATTAGATCTCCCGGCACCACCATCTCAACTACAAACGCCTGGCGCGCGGGAATATCAAACGCGTTGACCAACCCCAGCAGCGCCGACAGCAATATAATCTCCCATACGTGGATGTGTCCCAGCAGGGTGAGCGCTGCAAGAATGAAAGCAAGCACCATCGAAGCGGTTTGCGTGGCAATGACGGTGCGATACCGGCTGTAGCGGTCGGCGAACAATCCGCCCAAGGGAGCAAAGAGGAATATCGGGATCTGCCCCGTGAACGCGACCAACCCCAGCAACAACGACGACTTGGTGAGCGTATAGACGAGCCACGACTGCGCAATCGACTGCATCCAAGTGCCGATCAACGAAATGATCTGGCCGCAGAAGAACAGCCGGTAATTACGGTGCCGCAACGCGCGGAACATTACGGGCAGCCGTGATACGGGTTTTTCCGAAAGTGATTCAGTAATCAGAGCCGCCGCCCACGCCCAGTGTAGTCATTCACGCTTTAAGGATCCCTGATAATCATATCATTTTATGCTGCTGCGTCCGCGCCCCGGAACGGCCAGAGGTGTTTAATCCCTGAGTTTTTGGGTGGGCGGAACTATCTCGGATCGGGGGTGTCGAAATCAACGCCATGATCTTCGTTCACGCGCTGGGTGGCGGGGAGGTCGAGTTCAGCAAGCGGGATTTGCCGCGTCCTCTGGTCGAAGAAAACCCAGAGTGTCTTGCCGGCGATAGCGTAATTCTGCACTTCCACCTTGTGGCCGTCGCGATAAACGAGCACGGTTGTGGGAGGCATCTCCTGCGCGGGGGAAGGTGGCTCATAATAAACAGGCCCCTGAAAGTCTCGCCGGGCTTGATCCTCACGCAGCGATTCAACTTCCGCTGCCAGGTTGCCTAACTGGTTGGCGAGAGGGTCTTGTTCGGTTTGGGGAGGCGGCGGGGCAGACTGATCAGTCTCGGATCCCCCCGTGGGGAACCAATACGGGTACACAGGTTCATACCCCAAGGCGGAACGTCCCGAGTTGTATTGCCGGCAGTAAAGAGAACCCGCGTACGAGCCGTTCAAAAGACACGCTGACTCGCCCGGATTGATAAGGGATGTGCCCCTGCCGGATGGAGGCCCAATCCTTCGGTTATAAGTGCTGGGAGCTGCCGGCCGTGCCGACCGGGTTACGACCGGACCGCGTGGCGCGGGGGAAACGAATCGATGATAACCTGCGGAACCTGCAAAAGAGCGGGACGCGCCGCGAGACTGCGCATATACACACAACGGGGAAAGAAGAGCCGCCACAACAACCGCGTTGGCGAGTAAACCTCGCATAGGCACACTGTACCAGAAATTCGAGCGTCGAGACAATTCCTGTTACGGAGGAACCATCGGTTCCACAACCAACAAAGCCATGGCGCGGGCGTTGGCGTTGCGGTTCAGGGTCCAGCCATTATCCGCCAGGCACCAGGGATCTGCTCACCGGTTGGGCCTGCCCCCTCCGGCCGCGCCATGTCTTCTGCTTGACAAGAATTTTGTTATAGGCTACAATTGTTGCATGGTGCGGGCTTGCCCGGGAGCGGGAGGGACTGATGGACCGGGCAGGAAGGGTTTTATCATGCAATTCGCCAAGCTCGATTTCCCACCCAATGCAGGGCCAAGGGTCGCAAGGCTGAGAGCGGAATCTGTCCGCCCTGGCCCTCGAATTTCAAGGCGACTTTGTGTCCCTGGCGTACCCCCAGTGACGAACCCGCCAAAGCTGGTAACATCTTGAAAATAAAGATCCCAAGAGGACGTTTTTCACGTCGCGAAGCTGACAACATACAGATAAAAAGCCGGTTACGTGATTTTTTCACAATGCGAAAATAGCATGACAAACTGCCCGGTTGAAGACAGGCCCCATCGCCGCTGATCGGCGAAACGGAAGGGGTGCAGGCGGCAAAAATCCGAGTAAAAGCTGTAGGCTCTTATTTCTCCCTACGGGTCCGGATGGGAGTAAGTTCAGCCCGCCGCTGCCATGCCGTTGCCTTGATTTCGGGTGAGCCCTTTGGGGGCTTGAGAACAGCACCACGGAGAATCCCTGAGGCTGGTGGGAAGTCCGGGCTAGCTACTAGCTCCAGCCTTCGGAGTTCGCACGGCATAGATGGCTGCTGCGCCCAGGATGCCTGCGGTGGTGATGATGGTCCAGGCAAGATTGTAACTGTGCGTGGCTTCGAAGATTCTTCCCGCCAGCACGGGCCCAAAGAACTGCCCCAGGGAATCGGCCATGATGATGATGCTTAGAAGCTTTCCGAGCGATGCCAAGCCGAAGCATTCGGCGGTGACTAACGGAATCAGCAGGTAATCAGCTCCCATGGCAAATCCGAAGATTATTGCGAACGCCCACAGGGCGGCTGACTGCCGGGCCAGAAAGAGCAGGGGGATGGCTAATCCCAGAACCAGGTAGAACAATGCCATGACGTTCTTCTTGCTGTAGCGGTCCACCAGGTATCCCACCACCACCCGTCCCGCCAACCCCGCAAAGAGCAGTCGGCTGAGGAAGGCGGAGGCCTGAACGGTGGTGTACCCGGAATCGCGTAGGAACAGAACGAACTGCTGAATCACGGTTCCGATGGCGCCGATGGTGAGCGTGCTGCCCACGAGGATG
>CAYTMD010000261.1:0-8779 GCA_964438685.1 uncultured Acidobacteriota bacterium | reverse complement strand
GTTCAATCGAATGGTTTCTCTCTGCTCTGCTCTGCTCTGCACTGCCTCTTCTCCTTCCCGGTAGTGTCTTTGGCCAATCCGCGCCTGCCCCCGTTCGAGACCCTAACGCTGTGGCCTTGGCTGGCCGTGCGTTGCAGACATTGGTCGGTGGGACGCCCCTCATTGACATCACCTTACAAGGCAACGTCACCTACATCGCCGGTTCCGACCAGGAGACAGGTGTCGCCACCCTGGTGGGTCGCGGCAATGCGGAAAGTCTCTCGATTCTGAACCTTTCAGGGGGACAGAGGCGAGAGTTTAGGTTGGGGCCGGAAGGTGTTTGGGTCGGGACGGATGGCACCGCGCACGCCATGACTCCATTCAACTGTTAACCTCGACGCTGACTGGTTCTATCCGCCGCTTAGCTTGGCGGCTCTCGCTAGCGACCCCACGCAAGTCGTTGTTCTGGTCGGGCAGGAAGTCCATGGCGGCCAGCAGGTGTACCACCTCTCGCTTTATCACTATCTTTTTGGGCAGTCGCCAGATGAGATCTCGCTGGCTCAACGAGGCAGCTCGATGGATCTCTATCTCGATGCCAACTCGCTCCTGCCCAGCGCGCTGGCCTTCAACATTCATCCCGACAAAAATTCCAGCGTTGATATCCCAGTGGAAATTCGTTTCGGAGCTTACCAGTCCTTCAAGGGCACGTGGGTGCCCACACGAATCCAGAAGTATCTCCAAAACTCACTGGTAGTCGATTTGACCGTCACGAGCGCGACGGCTAATTCGGGAGTATCTGACAGCGCCTTCACGCTGCCCACCGTTTCTCAAGGAGAAGAATAATGACACGCTCACTCTTACGAGTTGCATCCTTATTCGTATTGATTTTCCTTGTGACGCCTGCCACTTTCGCCCAAGTCGCCACCGGTGTGCCACCCTTTGCAAGCACGGGCGGGTCCGCTTTTGACACCTTCGATCTGGCAAACCTCAATGTCCATCTCAGCATACCCATTGTCAATAAGGCAGGCCGAGGACTCCCCTTCAATTACGTCCTGACATATGACAATTCGGTCTGGTCTCCCTCAACGGCGGGCATTTATGGCGCGTGGACACCCGTGTCCAATTGGGGATGGAGAGGTGTTTCCGAGGCGGCCACGGGATATCTCTCATATTCTACGGCGTCGTCTTGTAGGCTGTTGGGCGGTACGGTCTATGCCAATTGGGTGTACCACGACGCGGCTGGTGTCCAGCATCCCTTTGGTGGGTTCCAGCTTCTAGATTCTAGCCGTTGCCGTGGCAGCAGCGATTCCGGCGGGGCATTGGCAACGGACGATTCTGGCTTCTATATCAACGCCAACACCACCAACCTTCCCGCCGCCACCGTCACTTCTGTTTCCGGCACTGTGTACAATCCTCCCCTTCAATCGGCCACCGGTTCGGGCACGGTCACAGACGCGAATGGAAATCGCGTTACCACAACTTTTGACGGAACTGCGACGACCACATTCACCGATACCCTTGGCACTACCGCCTTGACGGTTGTTGCGCCCGCTCCGCCGAGTTCGGCGAACTACACCTACGCTGGGCCCTCGGGCAATCAGACTTTCGTCGTGAAGTACACACCCAAAACCGTGCAGACAAATTTCGGGTGCAGCAATGTCACTGAGTACGGCGCCACCTCAACAAACCTGATCACCGAAATCGATCTCCCCGACGTTGCGGTCCACCCCAATGACAAGTACACCTTCAGCTACGAGGCTACCAACGGTTATCCGGGAAGCGTAACCGGACGCCTCGCCTCCGTTACGCTTCCCACCGGGGGAACCATTTCCTATAGCTACTCGGGTGGATCAAATGGCATCATTTGTGCGGATGGCAGCACCGCCACGCTCACGCGTGTGGTAAACGACAACAACGGAAACAACTCGACTTGGACTTACGTTCATTCGGAAAATGGCGCGGCGTGGACGACCAACATCACAGATCCTCAAAACAATCCGACACTCATGTATTTCACGGGTCTCTATGAAACTGAGCGCGCCAATAACCTTGAGACAGTCTACACATGCTACAACGGTGCTTCATCCCCGTGCAACGGCGCTTCTATTACCCTGCCCATTACGTCGCGCGTGGTGGATACGAGCGTCAATGGGCTGGAGTCGGAAACGGCCACGGGCTACAATAGTTATGGTCTTCCTCTGACAGTAATGGAATCCGACTTCGGCACGATGGGCGTGTTTAACGTGCTACGCCAGACTGTGACGACTTACGCCAACCTCGGCAACAATATCGTCGACCATCCGGCGACGGTCACCGTCGAGAACGCGACCGGCGGGATTCTCTCCCAAAAACAAATCTGGTACGATCAAACCGGCGTAACTGGCACGAGCGGCACTCCCCAGCTCGTATCGGTTTCGGGTTCGCGGGGTAACCCGACGACTGTTAGTAACTCCGGACAGAACATGAGCACACTGACTCGAACCTTCTCATACTTCGACACCGGGAACGTCAAGACGATTACTGACTTCAACCTCCAGCCGACAAATTATACATACGGAGCGTGTGGCAATTCGTTTCTCACATCAATTACCCCGCCGGCAGGGCCTGCGCGCGCCGTCACTTGGGACTGTACCGGCGGTGTGGTCACTTCCGTGAATGATGGCAATGGAACAACATCCTATGGTCACATGGACCCGTTCTGGCGAGTTACCTCAATCACCGACCCAACGAACGCCGTCACCTCCATCTCCTACACGCCGAATAGCGTTGAAAGCACGTTGAATTTCAACGGGTCCCTCTCCACCGTTGACAAGCGCACCACCCTCGACGGGTTGGGGCGCTCGATTGTGAGCCAACGCGAGCAATCCCAGGGTTCTGGGTCTTACGATTCAGTTCAGACCGTATATGATTCGCTCGGACGGCCCATTAAGATTTCGCCTTCCTACAGTGCGGCCGCCGGTATTGCGTACGGAGGGGCGACTTGGAACCAAACCAATTACGACGCGTTGAACCGCCCGACAAGCACGACCGACGCGGGTGGTGGTTCAGTGGCCTTCAGCTACTTGAAGAACGACGTGCTCAGCACAGTGGGACCTGCTCCCGGGCAGGAAAACCCCAAGAAACATCAATATGAATACGACGCCCTCGGGCGGCTGACCTCGGTTTGCGAGATCACGAGTGCCACGGGCAGCGGTGCGTGTACTCAAAAGACTTCCGCCATAGGGTTCTTTACCAGCTACACTTACGACCTGCTGGACCACCTTACCGCCGTCTCGCAAAGCGGACAGAGCCGCAGCTATGGTTACGATGCGGCCGGCCGCTTGCTCTCGGAGACA
Organism: uncultured Acidobacteriota bacterium; assembly: GCA_964438685.1. GTDB lineage: Bacteria > Acidobacteriota > Terriglobia > UBA7540 > UBA7540 > Bog-366. The sequence continues at coordinate 5,465 of CAYTMD010000261.1, read as the reverse complement.
AATCCCGAGGCCTACCGGACCAACCCTAACGACACGGCTATTGTTTACACTTATGACTCGGATTCGACCTGCGGCAATCCGTCCGCAGGAGATATGATCAAACGCGTGGACGTTATGGGTAATGTGACCTGCTACGCTTACGATGGGGCGCATCGCCCGTTGTCAATTACATATCCCAGCGGAACCTATGCGAGTGTGACGCCCGCGAAACATTTTGTCTATGACAGCGCCACCGTAAACGGGGTGGTCATGACGAATACTGCGGGGCTGCTGGCCGAGGCCTATACCGTGCTCAATGGAAACACGCAAACCGTCCTCGGCTTCAGTTACTCGGCCAGGGGAGAGGTGACGGACACTTACGAAGCCACCCCCCATTCCGGCGGTTACTATCACAATAACACCACCTATTGGGCGAACGGATTGTCCGACGTAGTCAATCTCTACAGCGGCAACAACCCCGTTATTCCCCAACTGACTTACTCCCCGGAGGGCGAAGGGCGGATCAATACCGTAGGCGCCAGTGGCCAGAACCCGGTGACGAGCACCAGCTACAACCTCTATGCGACACCACCGAACGTGGTGGCGGCCTTTGGGTCGGGTGACTCCGACATATTCACTTACGATGCTAACACCGGACGCATGACCGGCTACCAGTTCAACATCGGTTCCCCGGTCAAGTCGGTGGTAGGGACGCTCGCCTGGAACGCCAACGGCACGCTTAATCAGCTTGCCATCACCGACCCGATTAATTCCAGCAATCAGCAGACGTGCAATTACACCTATGACGACTTGGCCCGCGTTGCCACGGCCAACTGCGCGCCTAACTGGAATCAGAGCTTTTTTGCCGATACCTTCGGCAACCTATTCAAAACCGGTCTCGGCGGCGGCGCCACGAGCTTCCAACCCACTTATAACCTTGCCACCAATCGAGTCAGCCAAGTCGGCAACTTTACGCCACCCTACGATGCCAACGGCAACCTCCTGGGCGACAGCTTGCAGACCTACGCATGGGATGCCGAGGGAAAGGCCGTAACGATGGGAGGGGTCAGTCTGACCTATGACGCCCTGGGGCGAATGGTGGAACAGAGCATCGGCAGCGCGTATGCTCAAATCGTGTACGGGACCGGCGGTGGCAAGTTGGCTCTCATGAACGGGCAGACGCTTGCGAAGGCATTTATCCCGCTTTCCGGAGGCGCGACGGCGGTATTTAACTCCAGCGGCCTCGCCTACTATCGGCACGCCGATTGGCTGGGGAGCTCGCGGTTCGCTTCGACGCCCAGCCAAGCCATGAGTTATGACGGCGCTTATGCGCCTTACGGGGAGAATTACGCGGAGGTGGGAACGACCGACCGGGTTTTCGCCGGCATGAATCAAGACACAATTTCGTCGGGTCCCTACCCGCTTTACGACGCACTATACCGTGAACAGCATTCCGCGTGGGGCCGCTGGCTGAGCCCCGATCCCGGAGGGCGGGGCGCCGCGATGCCCGGCAATCCCCAGTCGTGGAATCGCTACGCCTATGTCTCAAATAATCCTCTGGCACTTTTTGACCCAATGGGATTAGGTCCCCAAAACGATCCCTGCGCTCAGCGCCCTGACAGCGTCGTCTGCGGGAGGACGCCTGGAAGCAATATCGGCGAAGAACCGGGAAGCTACTGGGATTCATTCGATCTTATGATGATTGACCTCTACGAAGTCGGTTTTGGATCAGACGATGAAGGCGTGGTCCTGTGGAGTCGTCTACTCGGAAACGGTCTTGACTTGCTCCCATTAGATCAGCCACCAGGAAACTTTGACGCGCTGGTGCCGACCGTAGTAAGTAAAGGCTGCGTGGACCCAAGGAACGCAAAACCGAGGAGTTTCATCGCAGCGAATTTGGAAGTCGCGCAGCAACTGGCCTTGCAAGTCGGAACAACCCCAGCCAACATCTTAGGTCTTTCCGGAAACGAATCGGGATGGGGAGGGGGCCCCCTCATACTGGCAGGCACAAACAACTACTTCAGCCTCACAGCGGGGCCAGCATTCGGAGGAACTATCGGAACGTACCAAATGGGGACATATACCTTTGGAAAATATCCTTCACCTGGATTCCTGACTTCAGGGCAATCGTGGGCCGACTCGCACTTTGGCGTTAGGGTAGCCGGAATCACGGGTCCGATGGCATTTGTTGAGGCTTTGAATGCTGGCGGAAAATTCAATAGTGAACATGTTGGTACTCCTTACGAGAATAGGATAGTTGCCGCGATCAAGTTAGCAAATACATTAATTCCCTGCCCCAAGTAACGAGGTGAGAATATGCGCGAGCGACGCTGCATGTTAGTTTTGCTTTTGCTGGTTTCCTTTCCGAGGACCGCCGACACGCAAGAGCCTCAGCCGTGCTTTAAGGCATCACGCCTCACAGACGACGAAGCCCGCATTCTGCTATATGTCACGCCGGATGCGGTTAGGGCGAGGACGGCGGGCACAGACGTCGACATCATCGATTCGCCAATGGAAGGCTTCGCGCCGAAAGACTTCTTCGTTGGGCTTCTCCAGAGTCAGAAGCCAACATCAGACAGTGTTTTCGGAAACGGCATCCTTGGATATTTCGCGGTTGATAAACGAACGGGGGATGTGGAGTCTCTTAGCGATTTTACGCCTGTGAATGGAAAAGAATTAATGCGGGTCCAGACCTGGATGCGACTTTCGCACGGCATCCAGCTTCAGCGGGGTAGCGCGGAGCGAAGTAGCGCGGAGTTGTGCGCATTTCAACACTACTCTGCGGCTCTTCAAATCATGGCCAATCCGAAATCCAATACGCCAGAGAAAGGCCGCGACCATGCCGATCAACCACAACGAAATCATTGAAGCGCTGGAAGGGCAAATCCGGAACATCGGTGGGGAGTGGAGCGAGTGGCGTGTGGGGACGGCAAAAGATTCTCGCGGACCTTTCTTCAGCGCCATCGGGCGGCGGATGTTGGCGTTGAACTAGCCTATCGCGAAGCCTTTGCTACCGTCGATGCCCAATCCGTGGTGGGCCACCTGGTAAACAATCGCGGCCTGCAACTTGACCTCGACGTCGCCCAACAGGCCGAAAAAAACCGATAAAACCCCGGGGAGAGGCACGGTGTTTTCTGGTATTATGTCGCGCCGTTCGGCCCTACGTCGCGCGCAATGGGCACTTAAAAAGGGGGCATCATCATGGGCAATTATTCCATTACGAAGAAGAAAGTCGAAGGTCACGCTACATATCATCTGAAGGACAACAAGCAGAAAATGTCTTTCAGCCTGGCGCTGGATATCGGCAACTGGGGCTATAGCCTTAAAGTCAAGGGCAAAGAGGTTTTCTACGTCCCCGAATCATTCGAGAACTATATCAAGGCCGGTGGACTGGGTGGCGGCAGCCCGCTGATGGCGCCATTCGCCAATCGGATCGATCGGGACTATTACTTTTTCGAAGGCAAGAAATATCTTCTGAATGGTGAGCTGGGGAACTTCCTTCGCACTTCACCCACCAACTTTCCTATTCACGGCCTGCTCTCACACGACTCCCGGTGGGAAGTGGTCAAGACGAACATGTCAGATTCCACCGGTGCGGCAATTACTTCGCGTATGGAATTCTACAAGTATCCTGACCTGATGGCGCAGTTCCCTTTCGCCCACGTTCATGAAGTTACCTACCGTCTCAAGGGGGGAAAACTGGAATGCGCCACGAAGATCACCAATGTGGGTAATTCCAATATGCCCGTCCATTTCGGCTATCACCCGTATTTTCTCCCCGACGGGCCGCGCGAGCAGTGGACGCTGCACGTGGCCGCACGGCAGCATTGGATCGTGCCGCCGGAACTGATTCCCACCGGCGAACTGGAACCGGCAGAGCAGTGTCTGCCCGGTTGCGCGGAAACACTGACCCTGGGTGACACTTACATTGACGCAGGGTTCACGAACCTTGTAAGGGACAAAGATGGATTGGCGCACTTTTGGGTGGCTGGTGCGAAGCACAAAGTGGAAGTGGCGTTTGGCCCGGAATTTACCACCGCCGTCTGCTTTGCCCCGCTCAACAAGCACTTCGTCTGCATCGAGCCGCAGACAGGGCCGACCAACGCCTTCAATTTGAAACATGAGGGGAAGATTCCCAGCCTGCGGGTCCTCGCGCCCGGAGACACGTTTCAAGGTTCGTACTGGTTTATTCCCACGGGGTACTGAGGCACGGCCGAGCATTGCGGGGGCGCCCCTGGCGGTCGCTCCCTGCGGGCACGAGGTCCATAAGCGCTAAGGTAGTTCTTGAGCTCCCTGAGAGATAAAACGCTAAAGGACTTCACCAGAGAGGGCACAGAGCTCACGGAGAGAAGACGGAGATGAAACTGCGGGTCAACAAACAAAGAGCCGTGATTCCCTGCCCGCGCAGGCAGAAGCCCTTTTCTCTGTGGCCTCTGTGCGCTCTGTGGTGAATCTTTTCTTCGCGGGTCATCTCGTATCTTAGCGCTTATGGGCACGAGGCCCGCGCCACGACTTCATTTGGCGAACAGTTCCGTTTCCGTCATCTGCGAGACAATGTGGCCGATCAGGATGTGGCATTCCTGAATGCGCGGCGTCTGATTCGAGGGCACGCAGAGGCAGTAGCGCGAAACCTCTTTAAGCATGCTCCCGAATTTTCCGGTTAGAGCGACGGTGACCAATCCTTTGGCCTTGGCCACAGCCAGTGCCTTCAAAACGTTGGGGGACTTTCCGCTCGTGGAGATTCCCACGGCAACATCACCGGGTGAACCCAGCGCTTCAATCTGACGCGAAAACACGTTTTCGTAGGCGTAATCGTTGCCGATTCCCGTAAGCGCGGACGTATTCACGGTCAACGCGAGCGCCGGCAGCGGCGTGCGCTCCATTTGGAATCTTCCTACAAACTCGGCGGCGATGTGCTGAGAGTCAGCAGCGCTGCCACCATTCCCAAATAGCAAAATCTTGTGCCCTTTGCTCAACGCCGAGACAAACTCCCGAGTGACGTCAGCAATTTGACTGAGTAGCTCTTTGTCCTCAAGCAACAACTGCTTGACCTTGATACTTTCCTGGATCAACTTAACGATTAATTCGCCACTGCCATTATCCATGTAAGAACCTCCCCGATGAGCAATGAACTTGAAACTCTTCACGGTCGCCACTAACTGGCGGGTAAGAATACTTGAGCAGCCGTAAAGATAAATGGTAACACAAAGGCCGTGGGCTGCTGGAAGGCAACATTGCATGAAATCGCATTCAGTCGTACATTATCGGGCGGCGCACAGCCAAGAGGATCGTTTCGTCATCATCCCCCTCCAACAGTCCCACGGAGGACACGCTGATGAGGGGTATCCAAAGGAGGCATCCGTGTTCAATCTCCGCTCATGTGGTTACATGCTTTTGATCCTGGCAGGTCTGGCTTGGGGGTCCGTGCAGATGATCGGTCAAAACAAACCCAAGGGGGAAATTGATCTGGTGGGCTACGCCCACAC
>CAYTMD010000260.1:0-8795 GCA_964438685.1 uncultured Acidobacteriota bacterium | reverse complement strand
GCCCCGTCTCTGAACGTGCGGCATACGAAGAGTCTGTTTGGCTTCCCCACCACATTTTTCTCGGATCCAAAAAGGACACTGACGATATTGCCGACGCCGTGCTGAAAGTCTGCGCGAATATTGAAGAACTGCGTGGGCTGAAACACCCGGCCATTGAGGTCAAATCGATGGGCCGCGCGGACCGGCCACGCGTCGAAAAGCGGCAATGGTGAAGAGCATTGTCGTAGTGTAACTTGCTCCTATTGTCGGCAAGCATTTGGCGCGCGGGAGGCTTCTCTTATTGGGTTAAGACGAGTCATCGTTTCAGCCTGCGCGCAGCGCCTTGAGTGCGGTCGCAGCAGCTACCGCCTTGGAATATCGTAGCGGCAACAATCCCCTTCAAATCTTGAGCCGATCACATTCGTGGAAAGGCGGCAGCTTCGCGGCCACACTCCATCAGACGCCTACTGCGATCTCTGCGATAGCGGCATCATCGTGGGTACCGGCTGGAGCGCGTCACAAATCGAAGAACCCCGTCCGCATTGAATTATGTTATGTTGGCGCGTTCCGCAGGGAAGTCGCCCTGCAAAAGCCGCGAGCAGAACCGGAGAAGTTACTAAAGTACGTGCCACAATTAGAGGAGGCAGGACGTGAGAACTACCTCAATGTTCTTACGAAACGTGCGAGGGAGCTACCATGCGGACTTTTCCTTGTGCCATCGTTGCTCTGGTTTGGGTGGGTCTCCTTGCCCAACCCCGGGGGAAAAACCAGTTTGAAAAACTGGGAACCTTGCGGGCTCTCGGCGGCCTCACCGGCGCAACCGTAGCGCCGGGGCCGGACGGACAAGGCGAGCGCCTTTATCTCAGCTATCTTTATGTCGGCAACACTGTGGACATTGTCTCCGTAGATCCTGATACAGGGCAGTTTCAGGTATTTCCCAATCCTGCCGCCTCCGAAGTCGGTGCGCGGGCGATGATCACTGGTCCCGATGGCAAGGTCTACCTGGGCACGCTCGAAGGCGCGCATTTTTACTGCCTCGATCCGAAGCAAGGCAAGTTGATGGATCTGGGCCGTCCCAGCCCGACTGAAAGTTATATTTGGGAGCTTGCCTTCGGTCGGGATGGCAAGCTGTATGGATCGACTTACGGGCAAGCCAAGCTGGTGCGCTACGATCCCAAAACCGGTGCGCTCGAAGACTTGGGCCGCATGGACCCGGTGGAGGAATACGCGCACTCGGTGGCCGGCAGCGATGATGGATTCATGTATGTTGGGATTGGCACCAGCAGGGCCAATGTGGCCGCATATCAGATTTCGACGGGCCAGCATCGCGAAATCCTTCCCGTCCACTCGCAGGTGGTGGGACAAACCGTGGTGCATCGTGGGCGCGATGGTAAGGTGTATGGCGTTGCAGGGAATGACTGGTATCGCCTGGACGGATGGAACGCCATCCCTATGGCGGCGAACGATGTCTCACCCGAGGTCCCTCAAAACGTACTGAAAGATGGCCGGGCGGTCGATGTAAGCGCCAACGTAATCCGCATCACCAACCCCAAAACCGGAGCGGTCACCGAGCGGCCGTTCGATTATCAAGGCAATGAATTGGACCTGTTCCGCGTGGCCTTTGGCCCGGACGGTTCGCTATATGCCAGCAGCGTACTGCCTGCCGATTTGGTACGATTCAACCCGCGCGCCGGTGCCTTCGAAAACCTGGGGCATGTCGGCGGTGGCGAAGTCTATTCCCTCCTGCCACGTCACGGACGCCTGCTGATGGCGGGCTATAGCACGCTTGCGTCCTTGATGATCTATAACCCGTACAAACCGTTTCACGAAGATCCGATTGCCGCCGATCGGGAGGCCCACCCGCACAAATCCGGCGTGGACGCCAACGAAAACCCGGCGCTGGACCACTTCGCTGGTGAGGATCACGGCTGGCGGCCGGAAGCGGAGATGGAAGGTCCCGATGGCCAGATCTATGTCGGCGCAGTCTCCGGTTATGGCAAGTTGGGAGGCCCGCTGACCATCTGGAACGTTGCCACCGGAGCGGTGGAAGAGCACGAACAGATCGTCCAAAACGAAAGCGTGGTGACGCTTGCGGCGGCCGGCAAGCTGATTGTGGGCGGCACAACGATCGGCGGGGGCGGCGGCAGCCATCCCACGGAGAAGGAAGCCAAGCTATTCTTGTGGGACACCGAGGCGCATAAGAAGATTTTTGAAACCGTGCCGGTGGCAGATGCCAGGGGCATCACAGACCTGATCACGGTTAACGGCCACGTGTTCGGCATGGCGGCCCGAACGCTGTTTGTTTTCGATCCGTCAACGCGCCAGGTGATCCACCGCGCTCAAGTGGATTTCAGCGCAATTTACAACAGCGTGGCAACGGGACCGGACGGAAAGATCTGGGGCCTGTCCCCAAAGGGGATTTTCCAGATCGACCCCGCGACTTTCCAGGTCACCTTGGTTGCGTCCGCGCCGGAGCGAGTCACCGCCGGTTTCGCCATGGACTCAACCGGCATCTATTACGCTTCCCACTGCTCGCTGTACCGTTACACGTTCCGATAGGTGGCAAATGGCTCTTGGCGGAAGTGCCTGAGCCTGCCGTCCAGGCGGCGTGGTGGCGAGTGCGAAAACAACGCCGCATACCTTCTTGAGCTCATTTATTTGAGGGGGAATCATGTCCAGGCAAATGGAAGTAAACCGGAGGGATTTCTTAAAGGCAACCGCCCAAGCGAGCGCCGGGCTTGCCGCGCTCGGTGGTATTGGCAGCGGCGGGTTGCCCGAGCGCGCGGCGGGAGATCCAGTACCAGCGCAGTCTGCTGTTGCATCGAAGCGTGGACCAAAGGCCAATTGGCCGCAGGAGTACACAGTTCGAAAAGACGAGGAAAATCAGCAATGGATTCTTTCCACGCCCTATTACTCCGTTCATCACGATCTGAAGAAAGGCGGCGCCATTACCCAGATCAGCTACGTGCACGGGTCGGCTCCCAACCTGCTGCTCAAACCTATGGCGAGTTCCGTGGAGCTTGCCGCCATAAGGAATCTGCAGCACACCGGTGAAGCGCACCACCGGCGGCCAGCCGACACATTGAGCGACGTGCACGATTCCTCTCCTTCGGTCGACGTCACCAGGGAAGGGAAGTTCCAGACCGTGCGCGTCGAAGCCACGCTGCGGCTGCCGGACGGGCACGACGTGGGCGTTCGAACCAAAACCACTTACCAATATCGATGGGGTTATATCAAAATTCATAAGGAGTTCATTTTTCCGAAGGAGCCGGTGAATACCGCAGCGGTGACCGTATTCTCGACGCTTCTTCATCCCAGTCTTATTCATTACGGCCACCGGTCCGGGGCTTTTGACAACGTGCCCGGGAATCCCTTCAGCTTCGACCCGCTGCAGTGGGGTGTATTGCGAGCAGGATCCTATTTTGATGCTGGATTCTCCACCCGGTATATTCCCTGTCACATGGTTCTTGCCAACCCTGGAATCGAGGGAATTGAATGGTTCGTCGGCGATGATTTGGGACAATGGTATTACCAGCTTGCTGATACGCCCGGAACGGGATCCGCGACAGTAGAAGCCACTACCGATCCACCCGGAGTCAACCTGCGAGTAAGTCCGCTGGCGCTGCCCACCCACCCCGACCTGGCGCGCGGAGGATTTCTGTCTCTTACCGGGACATACTCGTTCGATTATTACCTTGGGTTGACGGTCCTGGACGGGCGCGCGCATCCCCGCTGGTTGGAGAGATCGTTTGGTCCCAACCGCGGCGAGTGGGTTTCCGACGATGAGATTCGGCGCAACGCAGAACGCGGCGTTATCACTATGACTTTGCACAACGATGGAGATGTGCATGATGACGGCTTGTTCTGGCGCGACGGCACATTCCCGCCCTATCCGCCCGATCAGATGAAGAAGATGGAGCACGTGATTGATACCTGCCACCAGAACGGAATCAAGGTGATGCCGTATTTCTCCAATCATGAACTACACCAGAGCACCGAAGCGTTCAAAGCGCATGGAGAAGAGTGGGGAAGAAAACCGGACGACCAGGGAAATCTTGCGCCGGCATACTATTTCGGCGCGCATATGTGCTTTAAATCCGGCTGGAAGAATTATTTCCAATCCTACGTTGATACTGTCCTGAAGCACCATCCCTGGGATGGGATTTACTACGATTGGAATTTGGCGATGTATTGCAACAATCCCCTGCACATGGGGAAAACGTCGAACGGCGTTTCCAGTGACAAGGGACTGGCGGCCTATGCCTACTCGGGCACCGGCCACTGGGACGTTGATGAGTTCCTCGAGATGATTGAGTGGACGCGTGAGCGGGTTGGTCCGGACGGCCTGGTCACACTCCACAACACGGGCGTTGCAATGTTAGCGGCGGAGAACTTCGCTGACTATGTCGTCGGCATGGAGTGGGGCTCCGGTAAGCTTCTTGATGGAATGCCCAAGCCTGATCAGTTGCCTCCCGAGTGGAACTTCACGGGCGCGCGGTCACGAGGCGACATTGAGTATGGAACGATTGATGCGAAAGCTCCGCAACGAATCCATCGGCTCTTCCACCTGACCGCCTTGATGACCGGCACCGCTCCGTGGCCGGCCAGCGATGAGGCGGCAGACCTTTTCAAGATTCTCAAGACTTTGGGCGATATCGAGCAATATCAATTTGAGGACTGGCGGAATCGCGCCGTCAAACTCGATGGGAACGATCTGCTTTCGGCCGTCTATAGCCGCCCTGGTGAGGCGTACATCCTGCTTGCTAATCTCCAGCGCGAATCCAGGACAATCAGCTCTTTCATCGATCCCCGGGCACTGAAGCATCCCTTGACTTCAGCGCTGTCGGCGAAACTGATTGATCAGGGAATGAGCCAGGGTCTTGATGCGCGCAGGCTCACCGGAGAAGGAGAACAAATCTCCTTGCCGGGCGATGGCGTCAGGCTCCTCCACCTTCAAAGTCAGACCGCCTAACGAGGGCGCAAATGGAACGTCGAAGATTCTTCCAACAAAGTGCGCTGGGTACCTTCCTGTTGACCGCGCCCTGGAGCAATGGGCTTCGCGTCCAGGGATTGCAGACGGAGCAGGGAACACCAGCGCCGGAACCCGTTCCCGAACCGCATTTTCCTGATCGCCTGCATCTTTTCGTCTGGCGGAACTGGGAACTCGCAAACGCCGATCGAATGGCCCAAGTGTTGGGAACGACGCCTGAGAAAGTCCTGGAGATCGGTGCTTCAATGGGCCTACCCCCCAAGCCTCATCTGAATGAAGATCAGCTCCGGCGCATCTACATCACGGTAATCCGCCAGAACTGGCACGTGCTTCCGGACGATCAGTTAATGGAGCTTCTGGGCTGGGACCGGCAGCACTACGAATACACACTTAAAGAGGATGACTTTCTCTGGATAAAGCTTGGGCTGCTGAAACCGGGCTGCGGACGGTTGCGGTATGAAGAGCCGTCTGTGGCTGTGCAGCGGCGAGCGGCGGAAATCAAGAGTCAGGTGCGTGACGCCTTTGGGCCCGTTATCGACGACCCCGGCGAGCCGGCGTTTCAGTTCGTGGCTGATTTGAGTAACACGCGAACTCCCGCTATGCGCAATCCTGCGAGCCAACCATCTGCGGGCGAAGTGGATTTGAGCCGGGGATGGAGTTTGCGGAAGCCTGGGGAGGGCGAGGGAATTCCAAGCGGCGTTATGGTGGAGTTTCAGAGCTATTTGCAAATGGTGTTCGGGTGTGAAGTGGGTCTGGCGGAGGGAAGCTCGTCACATGCCCCAGTGGTGGAAGTGGCGGTGGAAGCCGGGATGGCGCAGGCGGCAGGGAGCTTCGAGGTTAGCGTGGAGCGAGAGAAGATTCGAGTGGCAGGGCGGGATGCGGCGGGGGTCCGGCAGGGTCTTTACTATCTGCAAGAGCAGATGGAAGAGCGGGAGGGGCCTTACCTGCCGGTGGGTTCAGTGCGGCGCATCACCCAACTGGATCCACGCTACGTCTATTCTTACTTTGCCCTCTACGGTGATCCGTTGATGGAGTCGGACATCGATCCTTTTCCGGACGGCTTCCTGGAAAAGTTGGCGCGGGTGGGCGTGAACGGAGTGTGGTTGCAGGCAGTGCTGCGAACGCTGGCGCCATCGAAGATTTTCCCGGAGTTCGGGGAAGGGTGGGAAACGCGGCTAAAGAATCTGCGCAAGTTGGTGGAGCGCGCGCAAAACTATGGCGTGAAGATCTACCTGTATCTTAATGAGCCACGGTCGATGCCGGCTGAGTTTTTTGACAAGCACCCGGAGACTAAAGGGACCTTTGATGCCCGCGACACGAAATACTTCGCGCTATGTACCAGCACGCCGGAAGTCCGGGACTGGCTCGCGGAGAGCTTGGCGCACGTATTTTCGCGGGTGCCGGGGCTGGGCGGGATATTTTGCATTACCGCGTCGGAAAACCTGACCAACTGCTATTCCCACGGTCGAGCCCAGTATTGCCCGCGCTGTTCGAAGCGGACCGGGGCGGAAGTGGTTGCGGAGGTGATTCAGACTTTTCGCGACGGCGTGCGTCGGAGCAGTGACCAGGCCAAGGTCATCGCCTGGGACTGGGGCTGGGGAACTGATTGGACCCGCAACGGGGCGGATGCTGCCGGTGCCATCGAGAGGTTGCCGAAAGACGTGGCCCTGCTCAGTGTCAGCGAGTGGGATCTGCCAGTTGATCGAGGCGGATTTCATGCCAAGGTCGGCGAGTATTCCATATCTGTGGTCGGCCCCGGTCCCCGGGCTCTGCGCCACTGGAGTCTGGCCCGTCAGCAAGGCCTTGCCACGATGGCGAAAGTTCAATGGAGCGCCACTTGGGAAATTTCGGCGGTGCCTTACATTCCGGTTCCCAATTTGGTAATTCAGCACTGCGAAAACCTGCGGAGGGTGGGCATACAGGGGTTGATGTTGTCCTGGACCGTGGGTGGCTATCCGTCGCCCAACTCTGACGCTGCGCAGGCACTTTACTTTTCTCCAGAGCCCGATGTTAACGATGCCCTGCGAAGGGTTGCTCAACAGAGGTACGGTAAGGATGCGGCCCCTGCAATCCTGGAGGCTTGGAAGACGTTTAGCATGGCCTTCGAAGAGTTTCCTTACGGCTTGGCGATTTACACAATTCCCACCCAGCATGGCCCGGCGAATCCTTTGCGCCTCCATCCCAGCGGGTACAAGGCCTCCATGATCCTGTTCCCTTACGATGATTACAAAGCGTGGGTCGGAGCTTATCCCGTCGAAACCGTAGAGGAGCAATTCAGAAAGATGTCCACGATGTGGGAATCAGGCTTGGCGAGTTTCGGCGAAGCACTGCTGCGCGTGCCCGCCCACAAACGCGCTGTCGCCCAAAAAGATCTCGGTATCGCTGAGACTTGTCACCTGCACTTCCGGAGCGTTGCGAATCAGATTCGCTTTTATATCCTGCGCGCCCAATTGGAATCCACGAAGTCCGGGGAACGTGCGCGAGTTGCCGCACTAATGATTGAAATCGCCGAAGATGAAATCCGGTTGGCACGCCGCCAGTATGCCATCAGTCGTCAGGATTCCGCCATCGGTTATGAGGCTTCCAACCAGTACTACTACCGTCCGCTGGATATGATTGAAAAGGTTCTCAATTGCCAGCAAGTCATGGAAGAGCTAAGAAAAGTCTAGGTTCTGACAGCAGGCAATCAGGAGTAGACTCGAGGTGAATGCGGACTGCTGGTCCATATACGGGAGGCCTTGATCACGCGACGTGTTGAACGGTCTGTCGGTAAATTGCAACTCGCAACGACTTACCAGAGGAGGGCAGGATCAAATGTCGAGCAAGATTAAGTTGCCACGCCGCAGTTTTCTAGCTTTAACGACGGCGGCCGTAGCGGAACCTATTGCCAGGATGTCAGCGCAACCAGGGAGCCTTCCACCCTCGAGCGAAGGCCCCGGCCGAGGGCTCAAACTTGCGGGAATGAGCTTGCCGGAACTCCGCAAGCATTATCAGTCGGAACTCTTTGAGGCCTATCTCCCCTTCTGGGACCGGTATGGAATCGATCATAAGTACGGTGGGTTCATGTGCGCCCTTGATCACGACGGGACGCTGGTGAATGACAACAAATTTCACTGGTTTCAGGGGCGCGGCATCTGGGTCTACAGCTTTCTCTACAACCATTTCGACAAAAATCCCCAGTACCTCGAAATTGCGAGGAAGACAAAGGATTTCATGCTGGAGCATTTTCCCCAGAAAGATGGGACGTGGGCTGAACTGGTTTCACGCGACGGGAAGATGCTCAAACCCTTCAGCGGTGACCTCTTCGGGATGTACTTTGCCGCTGAGGGCCTTCAGGAGTATGCCTATGCCTCCGGGGACGACGAAGCCCGCAAGATGGCCTTCCAGCTCATGAAGCAGCTCTTCGCCAAGCTGCAGGATCCTGCCGTGCCGGACCCGGAAACCGGAATGATGGGGGTGCGGTCGCAGGGAGTGTGGATGGTAACGGTTCGGACGGCCACCCAGATGTTGAGAAGATGGCCGGACAGTGAGATAGCCAAGATGGCCGACCATAGTGTCAATGCGGTCATCAAGAAGCATTACAATTCTGAATACGGGCTCGACACAGAGACGCTGAATCTGGACGACAGCCGCCCGAAAGAACTGGCCAACATAACCGTTTGCGGCCACTCGGTTGAAACTTTATGGATGATCATGGATGAAGCTCTCCGTCGCAAGGACCAGCCCCTGATTGATCTGTGTGCTGAGCGGCTGCGTCATCACCTCGACGTTTGTTGGGATCACATCTTGGGAGGGTTGGCCGATTCCATTAATGTTAACCAGGGAG
>CAYTMD010000259.1:0-8808 GCA_964438685.1 uncultured Acidobacteriota bacterium | reverse complement strand
GTTTCCGTCGAGGATGTTGCCAGGGGACATTGGCTGGCGGCAGAACACGGCAAGGTGGGTGACAGGTACATTCTGGGCGATCGTAATCTAACCCTCAAACAAATGCTCCAAATTCTTGCTGATCTTAGCGGCCGGCCCATGCCACGCCTGCGTTTACCCCATGCTGTGCCGTTTCTGGCCTCGCTGGCAGACGAACTGGCGTGGCGGCTCTTCGGACGCAGCCCGCGCATTCCCATGGAAGGAGTGCGCATGGCCCGGCACAAAATGTTTGTGGATAGTTCCAAAGCCGTAGGCGTCCTGGGGTTTAAGCCTTCCCCAATAGAAGCTGCCCTGGAGCGCGCCATTCGCTGGTACAGTGAAAATGGTTACGTAAAGAATCCTCTCCACGGACCCGCAGCGCACGAATGCGCAGCCTAAATATGGTGAATAAGGTACTGGTCGCGTACGCCATGAAGGAGGAGTTTGCTCCGTGGCGGCGCATGCGCCGGTTCCGCAGGATTTCAACCTCGACGTGCCCTGTTTGGATGACCGCTTTTGGAACCACCGAGGTGTATGTGGCGCTTGCCGGAGCGGGCGCTCCTGACGCTTGCTGCTTCGATAGTTTAACCACGCAATTCACGCCTTCGTTCGCGATCGTCACCGGTGTGGCCGCCGGCCTCAAACCGGAGTGGCGTCCCGGAGACCTGCTGGTGGCCCAATCCGTGCGCAGTGCTGACAGCGAGGTTCGGCTCGCAGGCGATCCCCGCCTCATGGATCTCGCCGTCCAATGCGGAGCCAAACCGGCGGCAGCCATGATTACGCTGCCGCGCATTGCCCGCACCTGCGCGGAAAAGCTCCGCCTTGCACCTTGGGGGGATGCGGCAGACATGGAAAGCTTACCTCTTATGAAGATGTGGTCCGCTCGCGGAATTCCCAGCCTCGCTCTGCGCGTCATTCTGGACCCCGTGGAACAGCCCATGACTTGCGATTTCGAAGCCGCCATGGATGCGCATGGACAAGTTCAGATCACACGCATCCTTGCCCAATTAGCCCGCCATCCGCAACTGCTTCCGGACTTCCTCCAGGTGGCGCGTGAAAGCAGCCGCGTGCTGAAGATTCTGGCCCGCTTTATGGATCGGTTCTTTGAACTCCTTGATCGTCAATCTTCCGCCGCCACCAACCACATGCAATCGAACATTTCGTAAACCAATAGGCCCTAATGGCGGCTTGGCAGTAAGATTGACTGGTCCTGGAGGGATATGGCCCATCTCAGCGTCCAGAACTTGACATAGGGAGCCTTTAAGATGGTTCGAATTTGGTACGCCTCACTCATCGGCAGGACGTTGTTGGTGTGCACCGTTTTTGTCAGTTTTTCAATATGGGCTGCGGCCAAGCCGACGACAAGAATCGGGTCCTCTGTCCCTATCGCCAGCGGCGGCAGACCGCAAGCGTCGATCGTGGTGGGGGAAGCCGCAGGAGAGCTTGGCAAGTTTGCCGCTGCGGAACTTCAGAGGTATTTGCGCACCTTGTCGGGTGCGGAAATGGTCATCGTTACGGAAGGGGGGATCTCATCACGGCCCGGGAGAGAGGGCCTGATCCTGGTTGGCGGGCCAGCTTCCAACCGCTCCATTCGTGAGGCGGCCGAGGCCAAATGGGTGAGCTTCAACGGTCTCAAGCCCGAGGGTTTCGTCATCAAAAGTGGCCGGTGGAAGAATCGACCGGTGGTAGTTGTGGGAGGGAATAGCGAGGCCTCCACGCTATACGGCGTCTACGAACTCATAGAGCAACTGGGCGTGACTTTTCAACTGACGGGAGACGTCATCCCTGAGCCGCGCACTGACCTGGCTATCCCGGCGCTCGATCTGCGCCGAGAACCTGCTTTTGCCCGGCGAGGGTTTCTGTTGGGGGACGTTGGCTACGATGACTTGACCATGTTTTCTTACCAGGACTATGCCAAGTTGCTCGACCAGATGGCCAAAATGAAATTCAACTACTTACAATTCTGGTGGTTTTCCTTTGAACCCTGGTTGAAGTTTTCCTACCGCGGCGAGCCGATGTGGATGGGAGATGTTTCGACCAAGGAAAGCGGTTATCTCACCTGGGCCCACGGGGGGTACGGCTCGCGCACCACCGACGACGTCTCGATTGGTAAACAGTGGTTCAAGGGGCGGAGAATGGCTCCCCCGGAGTTGCAGCAGGTGGAAACCCCGGATCAGGCATTCAGCATTGCGCAAGGCATGTTGCAGCAGATAATCCGGCATGCGAAAGACCGCGGCATAAAGGTCTGGCCGGCGGTGGAAATGGGCACTCTCCCTCCCAACCTCGCGCGTTATTGCGAGCGCGTGGAGCACTTGCCGTTCAATCCTACCGACGCGACCTTTGTCCATCCCCTCGATCCCGTCAATCGGGAGATACAGGTAAACCGCCTCCGGGCGCTCGTCGCGACCTACCCGGAGGCTGAAGGATACTACTTTGTCTACGCGGAGAATTATCCTGAGCTCAACAATGAGAAGCATCATGCTTTCTTTGTCCAGCAGCGGCCGGCCTTTCACGACTTGCGCGCATTGCGATGGCCGTGGATTATTGATATCCCGCAAAATTCCGATCTGGTGGTCGACTCCACCATCGGCTTCACGGATCTGTTTAAGTTCCTGCTGACGAAACGCGACGAAATCGCTCCCCAGGCCAGAATGGGAATGATGGGCATCGGGCGGGGCTACGCCCTGCCCGTATTGGATAAAATGCTGCCGAAAAACGTTCCCTTTACGGACATGGATTCGAGCGGAGTTTGGACGCCAGGTGGCGTGCCCATGGAGGATTTCGGTGGCATGGGGGAGCGCGAACGAACCCTCGAACCACGCGTGGATGACGACATCAACATGATGGGCATGCAATTCAACGTCAAGCAATACAGCGCGAAAGACCGAATCTTCATCGATGGAGTGAAATACGGCCTGTCAGGTTTTGCCGGCCAACTCAATCGCGCTCGGGGGACTGAGAGCAATACCCGCTTCCTATCGGAAGCCGCCTGGGCCCCCCACTTGACCGCCGAGGAGTTCTATAAGAACTATTCCACGCGCCTCTTTGGTAAGCGAGCGGGGGCGGATATGTACAATGTCTACATGACGCTTGAGGAGAACGAGACATTTCTAGGTTATTACACTTATGGTTACAGCACCATGCTGGGTTGCTGCGGCGAGCTGGACGAAGTCCACACGGCTTACCAATACTCTCAGCAGGAGAATCCTTTTGACGGTCCTACGGGTTCGGGCTGGGCGTCTTTCATCTCCAAATCACCCGATGTCACCAACCGCTTTGAGGGCTCAATACGTCTGCTGAATAAGGCCCTCGATGGCATGCGTGCTGCCGTGCCCAACGTTGCCCCACAAGGGAAATACGAATTGAGTTACATGATCAACCGGACCGAGTCCTACCGGGACTATCTCCAATCTCTGATTACAATCCGCCAGGCCTACCTCGATTTCGACCGGGCCTTTAAGGACAAAGCGCATCTTCCCTACGCGCAATTCGTCGCCAACCTCGACAGGAGCCTGGGCGAATTTGACTTGGCCTACGAGGAAGTGCAAGCTGCAACCCGACACTATGCGGAGATAATGGACCATACTTCCGACCTTGGTGTCCTGTATCACCTAAACGCCCGAGCGGTCCTGGGCTTTGATCTCACACGCCAGTGGATGCGCAATATCGTGAATTTTCACAAAGGGCATGATTACCTCGTGCACGTGCCGTTTGAGCGGGTCTTTTCGCCGGATCTCCACCTTGCCATAACAAAGTGATTCGGAGGCTTGCAGGAGGCGAGGAGCGTCCTTTCAGTGATCGGCGGAGTCCGCCTGCTGGAATTTCTGCGCACCCACACCGATCTGCCCGCCACTTCCCTGCTCGATCCCTTGGTAAAGTCGATTCAGGATTTCAGCCCTGGCGAACAGGCCGACGACATCACACTGGTCGTCGCTCGCTACCGCGCATGAGGAATGGACAAGGCTCACTCCCCTTCACCAACCGCGGATGGTAGCGGCAACCATGATAGGAGAATTGTAGCCATTGGGCGTGGTGGTCCGGGCATCGCCTTGATAAGAAAGGGAGAGTCTGCGCCAAGAGTGTATACTTTACCCGCACGCACCGTCGAAATCCAATTCGCAAAGGGAGGGTTTGCAGAGTGCGCAATCGGAACCCATACGGACTTTTAAAACCCATCAACATAGCGTTAACGCTTTTGGTATGCACACTTACCGCCCATTCGTCACTGGTCTATTCCGCCGATGGGTTTGCGCCGGAAAGAACCGACCCCGCCGCGGCCGGGATGGATCCGGTGCGACTGGCTCGAATCCCCGCCAAAATGAAAGCGTACGTTGACGAAGGCACGGCGGCCGGTATGGTCACACTCGTGGTGCGGCATGGCCACGTCGCCAGCCTGGAAGCCGTCGGCTACCAGGACCGTGACGCCAAAATCCCCATGCGCACCGATTCGATTTTTCGCATCGCCTCCATGACCAAGTCCTTAACCGTCGCCGGCGTCATGATCCTAGTGGATGAGGCGCGCCTCAACCTGCTGGATCCGGTGGAACAATTTCTGCCGGAATTCAAGGGGATCAAAGTGAACCCGTGCGGAGAGTCGCAGATCAGCCAGGGGTGCGATCCCGTGAATGCCACCCGGCCCATTACGGTTCTGGATCTGATGACCCACACCTCCGGGCTGCCCGGACAAGGCGCCCGGGGCTCTGAACCTTTCCAGTCGCTTGCCGAAAGGGTCAGCGCCGGCGCGCATGTCGACTTGCTGGCGCAGCCCGGCACCAAATGGATTTACAGCCAAATCGGGTATGCAGCCCTGGGACGCCTGATCGAGGTCTGTTCGGGAAAATCGTATGAGGAGTTCCTAGCGGAGCGCCTATTCACACCGCTGGGCATGAAGGATACATACTTCTCCCTCCCTCCGGATAAGCAGAGACGCCAGGCGGTGATGTATACCCTGGATGCCACCGGCAAACTGGTGCGCGCTTCCCCGTCTCCCGCGCCAGCCGTTAAGATTCCCGCCCCCGAAGGCGGCGCTCTGAGCACCGCAAGCGACATGGCGCGCTTCTATCAAATGCTGCTAAACAAAGGGACCATGAACGGAAAGCGGGTCCTCTCCGCCGCGGCCGTAGAGGCGATAACCACCAATCAAACCGGAGACCTGAAAGACGTCGAGTTTTCACCGGGTTTGGGAATGGGACTCAGTTTCGGTGTGGTGAAGGATGAGGTGGGCACGTTCCGCTACCAATCCATCGGAACCTTCGCCAAGGGTGGGGCGTTCCGGACGTACGGATGGGGCGATCCTGCCAAGGACATGTTCGGCATCATCATGTTGCAGCGGACCAATGGCGGCGGCGACACCTGTCCGGAGATTAACGCGTTCGTAATCCTGGCGAACGCTGCGATCGAGCACTGAGAGCTGTGCATTAGACCCGATGTGAAGCAACCCACCTGCCATCTTTGATGAGTCAAAGTTTGAGCCTGCGCGAAGCGCCGTGGAGTGCGGTCGCAGCAGCTACCGCCTTGGAATACCGTAGCGTCAACGATCACCTTCAAATCGCGAGCCGACCACATTCGCTGGCTGGCGCAGACACCCGCCATTGATCCCGAAGGGACGTTCTCGCCCGGCTCTGCACGCCCCAAAGCATACTCCCCGGCGCCCCGCCGTTCTTCAACCACGCCTATAACTCCAATTGATCACCGCCAGCACTTATTGTTGCGCGTCAATCATACTCCCGGCCCGCTTTCGGGAGATCCCAGACACCATAAGGCGAGTGTCTGCGCCAGCCAGTCTGCCAGTCCCTCCGAGTAATAGTTTGAATCAGCCACGGTAGATTTCCGCACCCGCAATCCGCTATGATGCAGTCCATGGACGTTGCCGTTCGCTGCCGGGACCTGCGCAAAACTTATGAGGGAAACGTGGAGGCCGTTCGCGGGCTCGACCTGGAAATCTACGCTGGCGAGTGCTTTGGGCTGCTCGGCCCCAATGGCGCGGGCAAAACCACGACCATCGAAATCCTGGAAGGCCTGCTGGAACCCACTTCCGGCGAAATCGAAATACTCGGCCACCATTGGCACACGAACAATCGCGAACTCCGCGAGTTGATGGGAATCTCGCTGCAGGAAACGCGTCTGGCGGAAAAGCTGACTGTATATGAAACCCTGGAATTGTTCGCCAGTTTTTATCGTCGTCCGCGGCCCATTGCGGAAGTCATGGCGGAGCTTGCGCTCACGGAAAAGTCCGACGCCTGGGTGGGCAAACTTTCCGGCGGGCAGAAACAGCGGCTGGCAGTGGCGACGGCGCTGGTGGCCAATCCCAGGATACTCTTTCTCGACGAACCCACCACGGGGCTCGACCCCCAAAGCCGCCGCCAGCTATGGGATGTAATCCGCCAATTCCAAAAGCAGGGCGGCACCGTCCTGCTAACCACCCACTACATGGACGAAGCGGAGCGGCTTTGCGACCGCCTGGCCATCATCGACCACGGCCTCACCATCGCTGTCGGCACGCCGTCGGAGATGATCGAAAGTTTGGGCGCGCACCATCGGGTGGAATTTGATGCCACGGGAATCGTCGCAGGCGAGCTCGAGCCGTGGCGCGCTCTGCCCGGCGTGGAAGCCATTCACGAGGAGGACGGGCGAGTGGTACTGAGTGTGCGCGAACCACACGAAACCATTCCGGCCCTGCTCGCGGCCATACAGAATCGCCATGGGCACCTGTTGCACCTCACCACGCGCCAAGCCAGCCTGGAGGACGTCTTTGTGCACCTTACCGGCCGCCGCCTGCGGGAAGACTGAGAGAGGAATCGGACGATCGGGTGATCGGGAGATCGGGTGATCGGATGAACAATCAATTCGAAGAGGATCGCGAGAACCGGGACGCAAAGGTCAAGGGCCCGAAATCCGGCGAGCATGGCTCCGGGTCTCAAGTTTCCAATCTCGATTCCCCCGCTTCTCCTGTTCGCCCGATCCCTCAATCTCCCGATCACCCGATCACCAGATCACCCGATCTTCAGAATACCGGCCGCTGGAGAAGCTACCAACTCCTGCTGCTGGCGCGGCTGAAGGAAATGTACCGCGAGCCGGAAGTCATTTTCTGGGTCTTCATCTTTCCCATTCTCCTGGCGCTGGGGTTGGGGATTGCCTTCCGTAACAAGCCCGCCGACATAATCCGCGTAGCGCTGGTGGATGGCCCGGGGGCAGCACACGCCATGGATCTGCTCCGTCCGGCGGCCGCGGCCGGCACGGTCAAGGCAGTTTTGCTGCCGGCCTCGGAAGCCTTCAATCAATTTCGACTGGGGAAGTATGACCTGGTGGTAACGCCGCAGGCTGGCGGGTTTGAGTATCTCTATGATCCGGCGCGCCCGGAAAGTGTGTTAGCCCGCAGCACTACGGACGACGCTCTCCAGGCAGCGGCGGGAAGGAAAAACAGCGTCCCCACTTCCGGCCGCATTTCCAGCGAACCCGGGGCACGTTATATCGACTTTCTGATTCCCGGCCTGCTGGGCATGAACCTGATGAATTCCGGCATGTGGGGAATCGGCTTTGCGCTGGTGGATTTGCGTCAGCGCAAGCTGCTGAAACGGTTTGTGGCCAGCCCCATGCGCCGCAGTGACTTTCTGTTGGCACTGGCCAGCAGCCGATTGGTTTTAATGTTACTGGAATTGGCGCTGCTCTTGGGATTCGGCGCCATGGCATTTCATATGCATGTGGCGGGGTCGTGGATTTCCATTCTGACCATCAGTACGCTCGGGGCGCTCTGCTTTGGCGGCGTGGGGCTGCTCACTGCCAGCCGCGCCCAGAAGATCGAAACGGTCAGCGGGTTGATCAACCTCGTGATGATGCCCATGTGGATTCTCTCCGGCGTCTTCTTTTCCTATGAGAGATTCCCTGCCATCCTTCAGCCCCTGATCAAGGCGCTACCCCTTACCGCGCTGAATGACGCCCTTCGGGCCGCGATTTTGGAGGGTGCGCCCATCACCCACCAAGCGGGACGCCTGCTGGTCCTTGGCCTTTGGGGCATTGTCTGCTACTTATTGGCCTTGCGCTGGTTTCGCTGGACGTAGGAATTTTGGATCTTAGATTTTGGATTTTGGATTTAACCGAGGCGTAGCGACTTGTTCTGTTGGTCCGGGGCTCGCCACGGGCACGCGGGGGCGGGGTTGGCTCCCGATGTTTCGGCAGCTTTCCAACGGTTTCCGGCGAACTCTTGCGGGGCGTCCCGGCCGTGAACCGTCACGGTCAAGATGGCCGTGCTACAACAAATGCCACCATTACTTGCAGTTGCATTGCTCAGCGGTCCGGGGTACATTTTGGATAAGTGGAAAGTGGCTAATGAAAATCCCCGATAATGCGTCGCGATTGCCGCAAGAGCAGCCCATTACAGCTCTGCTGCATGAGTTCGCCTCAGGGGACAAGAGCGCGCTCGACCGTCTGGTATCCCTGCTTTATCCCGAACTGCGAAGGTTGGCGCGGAGCTACATGCGCAACGAGCGCCCGGGCCATACGCTGCAACCGACTGCCCTGGTCCACGAGGCCTATGCCCGGCTGGTAAAGCAGGAGCAACCCGATTATGGCAGCCGCGCGCACTTCATGGGCGTCGCGGCGCAAGTCATGCGCCAGATTCTGATCGATCACGCACGAACTCGCAACGCGGAGAAGCGCGGGGGTGGAGCGGCGAATCTGTCCCTGGAAATTGCTGCCGGCGTGCCCGTAAGCGAGCCTTTCACGATCATCGCCATTGACGACGCCCTGGAACAATTGGCTCAGAACGACTCCCTGAAGGCGCGGTTGATTGAG